>JAGAPB010000060.1 GCA_017847995.1 Oscillospiraceae bacterium | reverse complement strand
GGAAAAGCCCTCCTCCATGGCGGCGTAGGCCGATTCCCCGGCGCCGCCCCGGGGCTCGGCGGCCTGGGGGTTCCCCTCTTCCACCACTGCGGCGGCCTGCACGGCGGGGCTCTCCTGTTTGGCCGATCCCTCCTGGTCATCCTTCAGATAGCCGAAGGCCAGACCGTCCACCATCACCTCGCCGCTGAGCACCGAGCTTTCCAGCAGGTCGGTCTGCCGGGCCAACTGCTGGGCATAGGGCAGCAGGTCGGCCAGCTTGCCCCGGTCGGCGGTGCTTCCCCCACGGGCCAGCGACATGGCGTAGTCCCCCACCTGGGAAAGAAACTCCGAGGTGCCGCTCAGGCCGGCTTCGCCCACCGGCAGGGCCGAAAGGGCGGCCTTTGCGGTGCCGCTTTCCCGCCAAAGGCGGGCCGAAACCTCCCAAACGGCATTTTGGCTGCCGGCGTAGCAGGCCTTTTCCAGGTCTACTGCCACGGCGGCGGTGCTGCTGGCAAGCTGGCCCAGCGCCTCCTGATAGGCATATTCCAGTTGGCGGCGGTAGGCCTTGGCCAGGGTGCCCTGATAAAGGGCGGTGGCACCCAGCGCCAATACCAGCGCCGAGCCAAACACCCCGGCAAGAATTTTTCCTCTGCGGCTCATTTCCATATGGTTCACTCCTTTGGGTTGGCTTTGGCAATATTTTGCCGCAAAACCAAAGGAATATTTATTGCCGCCGGCCAATGTGCTATAATAGGCGGCAAAAGAGATGGGAAAATGAAAAAGCTGCTGTACATCGACGCCTGCATCAGAAATGCCGAATCCCGCACCAAACGGATCGCCACCCCCATTGTGGAGGCTTTGAAGGAAAGATACGAGGTGGAAACCCTTTGTCTGAATGAAATGGAACTGGAGATCGTGAAGGAAGACCTGATCCGCTGCCGCAACAATGGCCGGATCGACCCCGTTGTGATGGGCTGGGCCGAAAAGGTGCGGGACGCCGACCGCATCGTCATTGCCGCCCCCTTTTGGGATATGTCCTTCCCGGCGGCGCTGAAAAACTTTTTCGAGCTTTGCTCCATTTTTGATGTGACCTTCAAATCGGACGACAAGACCTGCTTTGGCAACTGCAGGGCCGAAAAGCTGCTGTATATCACCACCCGCGGCATGGATATTGCCACCGGCGACGTTCTGGAACAGGCCACCCCCTATCTGAAGGCGCTGAGCTGGCTGTGGGGCATTGGGCCCCTGCAGGTGGTGTCGGCCCAAAATATGGACTACTCCACCGAAGAAGAGATCGAACGGAAAATTGGGGAAGCCATTGACCGGGGGCTGGAGATCGCAAAAACCTTCTGAACAAGCCAAAAGGGCCGTCTGCCGGGGCAGGCGGCTGTCTTTTTATCCGGCATGGGGTTCTTTGGGAAAGCTGCGGGAAAAATGGGCTGAAAATTTGAAAAACAGACGGCGATGGAGTATAATGAAAAATAACTGAATTTTCCCCATGGGGCCTGCCCCATACCCCAAAAACAAGGGAGGAACTCCTTTGGAAGAAATTTATCTGGACAACAGCGCAACCACCCCCACCGACCCGGAGGTGGCCCAACTGGCGCTGAAAATGATGTGCGAAAATTACGGCAACCCCAGCAGCCTGCACCGCAAGGGCTTTGACGCCCAACTGGCGGTGGACAAGGCCCGGGAACAGGTGGCAGCCGTTTTGTCGGCCGACCCGCGGCGCATCGTCTTTACCGCCAACGACACCGAGGCCAACAACCTGGCCATCTGCGGCACCGCCCAGGCACTGCGCCGGGCCAAAGGCCGCATGGTGGTGGGCGCGGCCGAGCATGCCTCGGTGGGCCGTGCCATGGACTGGTGCGAAAGCGAGGGCTGGGAGGTCATCCGCATTGCCCCCAACCCCGACGGCACCCCCAACATTGCCGCCTTTGCCGCAGCGGTGGATGAACGCACCGCTCTGGTAAGCTGCATGGCGGTGAACAGCGAGACCGGCGCCCTCACCGACATTAAGGCCCTGAGCAAGGCTGTGAAGGCCAAAAACCCCAAGACCCTGGTGCACTGCGACGCGGTGCAGGCCTTTGGCCGCATCCGGCTGAACCCCAAGGCCATGGGCATCGACCTGCTGAGCGCCAGCGGCCACAAGATCAACGCCCCCAAGGGGGTGGGCATGCTGTATATGGCACAGGGGGTACGCCTGGTTCCCCTGATCCACGGCAGCAGCCAGGAGGGCGGCCTCCACCCCGGCACCGAACACGTGCCCAACATTGCCGCCTTTGGCCTTGCGGCCGAAAAGATGGACCGCAGCCGCGAAAAGCTGTGGAAGCAGTATACGGCGCTGAAGGAGGAACTGACCGAAAAGCTGGAACAGATGGACGGGGTGTACATCAACTCGCCCCAAAACGCTGTACCCTATATCCTCAATCTTTCGGTACCGGGCTATCGCTCCGAGATACTCATCCACTATCTGGAACGGTTGGGCCTCTATGTTTCCAGCGGTTCGGCCTGTGCCAAGGGGGCCCGCAGCCATGTGCTGACTGCTATGGGCCTCAGCGACGAGCGCATTGACTCGGCCCTGCGGGTCAGCATGGGCCAATACACCACCCGGCAGCATTTGCAGGCCTTTTTGCAGGGTCTGGAACAGGCCATGCAGAATGTGGCCAAAAAATAAAAACCCATTACGGAGGGGACTATGAACGAGATCATTCTCATCAAAAACGGTGAGATCGCCCTCAAGGGCCTCAACCGGGGCAACTTTGAGGATATGCTGATCAAAAACTGCAAGCGCCGCCTGCGCAGGGTGGGCAGCTTCAAATTTTCCAAGGCACAGTCCACCATCTATGTCACCCCCGCCCAGGAGGACATCGACCTGGACGAGGCCATGGACTGCCTTTCCACCGTCTACGGCATTGCCGCCCTGTGCCGCAGCGCCGTGTGCGAAAAGGACATGCAGGTCATTTGCACCACCGCCGCCGAATATCTGGCCGACCAGTTGAGCGCCGTAAAAACCTTCAAGGTGGAGACCAAGCGCAGCGACAAGCGCTTCCCCCTGCCCTCGCCCCAAATTTCGGCCGAGGTGGGCGGCTATCTGCTCAGCAAATTCCACAACCTGAAGGTTGACGTGCACAACCCCGACCTGATCGTCACCGTGGAGGTGCGCGACTTCGGCGCCTATGTTCACGCCGGACAAACCCCCGGCGCCGGCGGCATCCCCGTGGGCAGCGGCGGCCGTGCGGCCCTGCTCATTTCGGGCGGCATCGACAGCCCCGTGGCCGGCTGCATGATGGCCAAGCGTGGGCTGGAGGTCATCGGCATCCACTTTGCCAGCCCCCCCTACACCAGTGACCGCGCCCTGTACAAGGTGGAGCAGTTGGTGCAGAAGATGACCCGCTGGTGCGGCCGCATCTATATGTACGTGGTGCCCTTTACCAAAATTCAGGAAGAGATCCGCGATAAGGTGCCCGAAGATTACTTCACCCTGGTGATGCGCCGGTTTATGATGCGTATTTCCGAGAAAATTGCATTGCGTGAAAACTGCGGTGCCCTGATCACCGGCGAAAGCCTGGGCCAGGTGGCCAGCCAGACCATGCAGGCCCTGGGCTGCACCGACATCGTTACCACCCTGCCGGTGCTGCGCCCCGTCATCGGCATGGATAAGGAAGAGATCGTGGCCTTCTCCCGCAAGATCGACACCTTTGAAATTTCCATCCAGCCCTATGAGGACTGCTGCACTGTGTTTACCCCCGCCCACCCCAAAACCAAGCCCAAGGTGGCCGACCTGGAAGAGATCGAAAAGGCCCTGGACATGGAGGGTCTGATCCGCGAAGCGGTGGAAGGCGCCGAGGGCAAGGTGTTCCACCAGAACTAAACAGCACCCCCACACCCCTGTGGAAACACGGGGGTTTTTGTTTGCCCCAAAGGGCATTTGGCAGAATGAATAAAAGGTTTGCAAACTTGACTTGGAAAAGTGGAAACTTTTGAAAACTTTTGAAAAGTTCTGCAAAATGCTATTGCGCTTTTGTGGGCCGTATGCTACACTAAAACCGTTAAAAAATGCCCCGTAAAAGGGCTTAAATTTGAAAGGAGAACATGATTATGTGGACTAAGGATCTGTTTGGTGTAGAAAAGCCCATTATTGCTATGTGCCATATGCAGGCAATGCCCGGCGACCCCGGCTATGACTACGATGGCGGTATGGAAAAGGTTTACGAGATGGCTCGTGCTGACCTGAAGGCTCTGCAGGAGGGCGGCGTTGACGGCGTCATGTTCTCCAACGAATTCTCTCTGCCCTACCTGACCAAGGTTAAGCCCGAAACCGTAGCCGCCATGGCTTGCGTAATCGGCGAACTGAAGAGCGAGATCAAGATCCCCCACGGTGTAAACTGCCTGTGGGATCCCATTGCCTCCATCGACCTGGCTGTTGCCGTTGGCGGCAAGTTCATCCGCGAAATCATCACCGGTGTTTACGCTTCCGACTTTGGCCTGTGGAACACCAACGTTGGCGAAACCGTACGCCACAAGATGGAACTGGGCGCCAAGGACCTGAAGATGCTGTACAACATCGTTCCCGAAGCTGCTTCCTACCTGGGCGACCGCACCATCGAAGACATTGCCCGCTCCACCGAATTCAACAACAAGCCCGACGCCCTGTGCGTTTCCGGTCTGACTGCCGGTTCCGAAACCGACACCCAGATCCTGACCCGCGTAAAGAAGGCTGTTAAGCACACCCCCATCTTCTGCAACACCGGCTGCAATGTTAACAACATCAAGCGTCAGCTGGCCGCTGCTGACGGTGCCGTTTGCGCCACCACCTTCAAGTATGACGGCATTTTTGAAAACGCCGTTGACGTAACCCGCGTAAAGGCCTCCATGGACGAAGTAAACGACTTCCGCAAGGGCCTGTAAGCATCCGCAAAACCAAACCAAAAAGACCGCTGATTACTCAGCGGTCTTTTTTTGTGGTCGGTTTCAGCGGATGGTATCCAGAACGGCTTCGATGTTTTCGGTG
>JAGAPB010000059.1 GCA_017847995.1 Oscillospiraceae bacterium | reverse complement strand
CCGGGATTAAAAGTCTTGGAAATGTGGGACAATCTCAGCATAATTCAGCGTCCCCCTTTCGCGGTTCCGGCGGAGCCATGGGTCAGCCGCCGGTGGATCATGGGCCACTGGCGCTTCAGGTAGGGGCCGGCGATGGCCAGCACCACGATGATGATGGATAATATCTTTTTGAGTTTGGATTTATTGAGCTTCATGAAAAACCTTCCTTTCCTGGTCAAAAGGAGGGACAAAACCAATCCTTTTGGATGTCATTCAGTATAACATACTTGGCGGCAAAACGGTAGCCACTCACCCCCGTCGTCTGCTCAACATAAAATAGGGTAGTCAACAAGGGAGGGCAACGATATGCAGCAGGAAATTTTCGCCGTGGTGGGGGGCGACCTTCGCCAGGCTTGGTTGGCCGGACGTCTGGCCGAGCGGGGCAACTCCGTATACACCGCGCTGTTGGATAGAGACGTGGAGCTTTCGCCCCGGGTACATAAAACAGAAGGAGCGGCCCGGGCGGTGGAACAGGCCGGTGTGGTGGTTCTGCCCCTGCCCATCACGGCCGATGGAATTTATTTGAACGCCCCCTTTGGCAAGGAAAAGCTGACCCTGGAGGAGCTTTTTCCGCTGCTGAAAGGGAAACTGGTGCTGGGTGGAAGGACCGCAGGCCGCGCCAAAGAACTGGCCCAGGAACAGGGCGTGGAGCTGGTGGACTATTTTGAACGGGAGGAACTGGCGGTACTGAACAGTGTGCCCACCGCCGAGGGAGCCTTGGAACTGGCCATGGCCGAGCTGCCCACCACCATTTTTGGAACACGGGTGCTGGTCACCGGCTTTGGACGCATTGCCCGGGTGCTCTGCCGCCTGCTGGTGGCAATGGGGGCGCAGGTGACGGTGGCAGCCCGCAAATACAGCGATTTTGCCTGGATCGGCATTTTCGGGGCCGAGGCGGTGCACGTGGATGCCCTTGCCGAGCAGGCCTCCCGGTTCGATTTGGTCTTCAACACCGTTCCGGCCATGCTGTTTGACCGCCGGGTGCTGGCAGCTTTGCCCCGTGATGCGGTGGTCATCGACCTGGCCAGCAAGCCGGGTGGGGTGGATTTTGATACCGCCCGCCAGATGGGGGTAAAGACCATCTGGGCTCTTTCGCTGCCCGGAAAGGTGGCGCCTATCTCCAGCGGCGAGGCCATCAAGGATACCATTCTGAACATTTTGGACGAAAGGAGGGATCCCCTTGGCCAATAAACGGATCGGATTTGCGGTAACGGGGTCATTCTGCACCTTTGAAAAGGCTTTGGCCGGTTTGGAAGAGCTGGCCCGGCTGGGATATGATCTTTACCCCATTATGTCGGAAACCTCTTATGCCACCGACACCCGCTTTGGCAAGGCGGAGGATTTCCGCAGGCGGATGGAAGAGATCACAGGGCGGCAGGTCATCCACACCATTGCCCAGGCCGAACCCATCGGCCCAAAGGCCCTGCTGGACCTGGTGGTGGTGGCGCCCTGCACCGGCAACACCCTGGCAAAGCTGGCCTGGGGCATCACCGACACCCCCGTTGCCATGGCGGTGAAGGCCCACCTGCGCAATGGACGCCCGGTGCTGCTGGGGGTTTCCACCAACGACGCCCTGGCGGGATCGGCCAAAAACATCGGCATGCTGCTCAACGCCAAAAACATCTATTTCATCCCCATGGGGCAGGATGACCCCGAAAAAAAGCCCGCTTCGGTGGTGGCGCATTTTGACCGGCTGCCCCAGGCGGTGGAGGCCGCCCTGGCCGGAAAACAGCTCCAGCCCATGCTTGGCTGAACATATTGACGAATTTGCAGGATATTTGCAAGCGAAATTGCAAAATCCTGCAATTTTTCTTGAAAAAGCACGGAATTTTATTGCAATTTGCAGCGCATTGGCGTAAAATGAACTCGCTGTTTTAATATATTTTACATTTAAAGGAAAAGTGAAGGATTTCCGTCCCGCCGTTTAATGGATAGAAAGGACTGACAAAATATGAGCAAGGACCTGCTTAGCCGGATCAGCGCTGAGATGCCCCGTTTTTCCAAGGGGCAGAAGCTGATCGCCCGCTATCTCATCGACCACTACGACAAGGCTGCCTTTATGACCGCCTCGAAAATGGGCGCCACCGTTGGCGTCAGCGAATCCACCGTGGTTCGCTTTGCCTCCGAGCTGGGCTTCGAGGGATATCCCCAGCTTCAGCGCACCCTGCAGGAGCTGATCCGCAACCGCCTGACCTCGGTGCAGCGCATCGAAGTTACCAGCGACCAGATCGGCGACGAGGACGTGCTGACCAAGGTGCTGAATATGGACATCGAAAAGATCCGCCGCACCCAGGAGGATGTTTCGGTGGAAGAATTCAACCGGGCGGTGGACGCCATCGTTTCGGGCAAGAATATCTATATCATGGGGGTGCGCAGCGCCGCCGCCCTGGCCGGGTTTTTGGGCTTTTACTTCAACCACATTTTCCCCAACGTTCGTGTTATCAACAGCAACTCAGTGGGCGAAATGTTTGAGCAGATGATCCGCATCGACAAGAATGACGTTTTCATCGCCCTCAGCTTTCCCCGCTATTCCCAGCGCACTGTGCAGGCAGCCAATTTTGCCCACAACAGCGGCGCCAAGGTCATCTCCATCACCGACTCCCACATGTCCCCCCTTGTGGAACAGTCCGACCATGTGTTGTTTGCCCGCAGCGATATGGCCTCCTTTGTCGACTCGCTGGTGGCACCCCTCAGCCTGATCAACGCCCTCATTGTGGCGGTGGGCCTGCGCAACCGCACCGAGGTTTCCAAAACCTTTGACAAGCTGGAATATATCTGGGAAGAATATAATGTATACGAAAAGGCCGATGGCCAGAAGTAAGCGCCATAAGGAGGATCCCTTTGAGCAACTACGAATATGATGCCATCATCATTGGCGGAGGCCCCGCCGGCCTGATGTGCGCCGGAACTGCCGCCCGCCGCGGCCTGCGTGTTCTGCTGTGCGAGCAGGGCGGAAGAACCGCCCGCAAGCTGCGCATCACAGGCAAAGGCCGCTGCAATGTTACCAACAACTGCAGCCCCGAGGAACTGCTGCGCAAGATCCGCAGCAACCCCCGGTTTATGTACAGCGCCGCCTATGCCTGGACCTGCCAGGATACCATGGATTTTTTTGAGGAGCTGGGTGTTCCCCTGAAGACCGAACGGGGCGGCCGTGTTTTCCCCCAAAGCGACCTGGCGGGGGATATTGCCCGCGCCCTGGAGGGCTGGGCTTTGGAAAATGTTACCCTGGCTGAAGAAAAATGCTCCAAGCTGTTGGTGGAGGATGGGGCGGTGAAGGGGGTTGCCTGCAAATCGGGCAGGGAATATTTTGCCCCCAGCGTTGTGCTGGCCACCGGCGGAAAAAGCGATCCCCGCACCGGTTCGGACGGCAGCGGCTACAAACTGGCCCGCAATGTGGGACACACCCTGGTGGAGCCCCGGGCCTCCCTGATCCCCATGGAGACCGCCGAGGACTGGTGCCGGGAGCTGACCGGCCTTTCGCTACGCAATGTTACCCTCAGCCTGTGGCAGCAGGGCAAAAAGAAGCCGGCTTACAGCGAAATTGGTGAGATGCTGTTTACCCACTTTGGCATATCCGGGCCGCTGGTGCTTACCGCTTCTTCCTATATGAAAACCTGCGAAGGCTATTCCATCACCATCGACCTGAAGCCGGGCCTGACCATGGAACAGCTTGACGCCCGTCTGCTGCGTGATTTTGAACAGTACACCAACAAGGACTTCCGCAACGCCCTGGGCGACCTGCTGCCCAAGAGCATGATCCCCGTGATGGTGGCCCTTTCGGGCATTGGCGGAGAAACCAAGGTGCACCAGATCACCCGCCAGCAGCGTAGCGACCTTTGCGCCCTCATCAAGGCTCTGCCGGTCACTCCCGTGGCTTTTCGCCCCGTGGAGGAGGCCATCGTCACCGCCGGGGGCATCAGTGTAAAGGAGATCGACCCCCGCACCATGCAGTCCAAGGTGATGCCCGGGCTCTTTTTTGCCGGAGAGGTGATGGACCTGGACGCCACCACCGGCGGCTACAACCTGCAGATCGCCTTTTCCACCGGACGCCTGGCCGGAGAAAATCTATAACGAAGGAAGGCCTGTTTTTATGAGCGACCGCACCAAAGCTTTGGCGCAACTGGACAAACTGTCCATTCCATATGAAATGGAAGAACACCCCGCCGCCGCAACCATCGAGGAACTGGACCGGCTGGGGCTGAAATATCCCGATTATATTGCCAAGAACCTGTTTGTCCGTGACCAGAAGGGCAAACGCCATTTTCTCATCACCATCTGCGGCCACAAGCACGCCGACCTGCGTGCCCTGGGCGAACGCCTGGGCAGCGGCAAGCTGAGCTTCTGCAGCGCCGAGCGCCTGCAAAAGTATCTGGGTCTGGTGCAGGGCGAGGTAAGCCCCCTGGGCGTGGTCAACGACAGCAACGCCATGGTGGAAGTGGTGTTTGACAAAGACCTGGAAAAACAGCCGGTGGTGGGGGTCCATCCCTGCGACAATACCGCCACCGTTTACCTCAAATTCTCCGACCTGCACAAGTATGTGTGGCAGAATGGAAACGAAATTCTTATGGTGGAGGTGGACTGAATGTCCCAGCGCAAAATTGCAGTAGCCATCGACGGCCCCGCCGGTGCGGGAAAAAGCACCATCGCCCGGGCTGTTGCCGCCGAACTCGGCTTCATTTATGTGGATACCGGCGCCCTTTACCGGGCGGTGGGCCTTTATGGTCTGCGCAAAAACGCCGACACCGCCTCGGCCGACCAGATGCTTCCCTTGCTGGAAGAGATCAAGGTGGAACTGGCCTATGTGGAAGGGGAACAGCGTGTGCTGCTTAACGGCGAGGATGTTTCCCAGGCCATCCGTGTCAACGAGGCCTCCATGGCGGCCTCCAATGTTTCGGCCATTCCCGGGGTGCGCAGCTTTTTGTTTGACCTGCAGAAGAACATGGCCAAAACCCACAATGTGGTGATGGACGGCCGCGACATCGGCACAGTGGTGCTGCCCGAAGCCCAGGTCAAGATCTTTTTGACCGCCACCCCCGAGGAACGGGCCACCCGCCGCTATAACGAACTGCTGGAAAAGGGCCAGAAGGTGGACTTTGACCAGCTGCTGGCCGAAGTGAAGCAGCGTGACTATAACGACAGCCACCGGGCCACCGCCCCCCTGAAGCAGGCCGAGGACGCCGTGCTGGTGGATACCACCGGTCTGGATAAAGAACAGTCCATCGAAAAAATTTTGGACCTGGTGCGTTCCAAACTGTAACATCAAAGGAGAACACCCCATGTATCGCATCTTGAAAGCAATTTTTGGCCCCCTGTTTCGGCTGCTGTTCCGCATCCAGTTTTTTGGGCGGGAAAACGTTCCGGCCGAGGGCGGCTATATTCTGGTCAGCAACCACCGCTCCGGCTATGACCCCCTGTTCATCGCCGTTGGCAGCAGGCGCCAGGTGCACTTTATGGCCAAAGAGGAACTGATGAAAATTCCGGTGGTGGGCTGGATCATCAGAAAGGCCGAATGCTTCGGCGTCAGCCGCGGTTCGGGGGATACCAGCGCCGTGGACACCGCCGTAGATTACCTGAAAAAAGGGGAAGTGGTGGGCATTTTTCCCGAAGGCACCCGTGCCAAGCCCGGCACTATTCTGCGCCCCAAGTCGGGGGTTTCCCACATTGCAAAAATGAGCGGGGCGGGCATTCTGCCCTGCGCTGTTTCCATCGACGGCAAATGCCGCCTGGGCTGCCGCATCAAGGTCAGCTTTGGTAAGTTTATTCCCTTTGAACAGCTTGGGCTGGAAGGAGAGGGCGCCAGCGGTTTGCGCAACGCCACCCGCGTGATGTGGAACCAGGGCGTGCTGCCCCTGCTGGAAGAACTGGAAGGCCCCGCAAATCAGTAACCGGAAAGGACATTGCATCCCATGAAAGTGATCACAGCAAAATCGGCCGGGTTCTGCTTTGGCGTGAACCGCGCGGTGGAAATGGTGCGTGACCTTGCCCAAAAAGGCGAAAAGGTGGCCACCCTTGGCCCCATCATCCACAATGACTTTGTGGTGCATGATTTGGAACGCTTGGGCGTTACCACCATCAACGCTCCCGAAGAAAACACCGACGGCCGCCTGGTGGTCATCCGCAGCCACGGGGTTTCGGCCGATGTTTACCGCCGGCTGGAGGAATTGGGAATGCGCTGCGCCGATGCCACCTGTCCCTATGTTGCCAAGATACACGACCGTGTGGCAAACGCCCCCCGGGGCAGCCTTGTGCTGGTGGCCGGCGACCCCAACCACCCCGAGGTGCAGGGCATTGTGGGCCACTGCACCCAGCGGTGCATGGTCTTTTCCGGACCCGAAGAACTGCAAAATCTGCTGGCAAATGTTCCTTTGGAAGCCAAAGGGCAGGTAATGATGGTCGCACAGACCACTTTTAACACCGGAAAGTGGGAAAAATGCGTAGAATACGCAAAAAAAGAGTGTACAAATCCGACGATATTTGATACAATATGTAAGGCTACCGCAGTGCGACAGCACGATGCGGCCCAACTTGCGGCCCAATGCGACCAAATGGTGGTCGTTGGTGGACGCCACAGCTCCAATACCGCCAAGCTGTACGAGATTTGTGCAGCCCTTTGCCCCACCACTTTGGTGGAAAGTGCGGACGAGCTGCATCCCGCCGATTTTGCGGGGTGCGAATTGATTGGTCTTACGGCCGGGGCATCTACACCGGCTTGTATAATTAAGGAGGTAGAGAACACTATGAACAATGTTGAAAACAACGAAATGGAACTCAGCTTTGAAGAGATGCTTAACGCTTCCTTCAAAAATACATATAATGGGGAGAAGGTTACCGCAGTCGTAACCGGCATTAAGCCGAACGAGATCCTGGTAGACATCGGCACCAAGCATGCCGGTTTTGTACCTATGAGCGAACTGAGCGACGATCCTTCTGCCAAGGCTGAGGACATCGTAAAGGTTGGCGACGAAATTGAACTGCTGGTTGTACGTGTAAACGACGTAGAAGGCACTGCCATGCTGTCCAAGAAGCGTCTGGACGCCATTGCCGGTTTTGAAACCGTTATGAACGCTGCCGAAACCAACGAAGTGCTGGAAGGCACCATCGTTGAAGTAGTTCGCGGCGGTCTGCTGGCCACCACCAAGGGCGTTCGCGTATTCATTCCCGCTTCCCAGTCCGGTCTGCCCCGCGAAGCTGACCTGACCCAGCTGCTGCACAAGCCCGTTTCCTTCCGCATCCTGGAAACCAACCGTCAGCGCCGCCGCGCTGTTGGCTCCATCTCGGCCGTTCTGCGTGAACAGCGCAAGGCTCAGGCCGAAAAGTTCTGGTCTGACGTTGAAGTTGGCAAGGTTTACAACGGCGTTGTAAAGAGCCTGACCAACTTTGGTGTATTCGTAGACCTGGGCGGTGTTGACGGCCGCATCAGCCTGTCCGACCTGTGCTGGCACCGTGTAAAGCATCCTTCTGAAGTTGTTTCTGTTGGCGATAACGTTGAAGTTACCATCAAGGATATCGACGCCGAAAACAAGAAGATCAGCCTGATCTACAAGAAGGCCGAAGAAAATCCCTGGGAGATCCTGAAGAACAAGTACCAGGTTGGCGACGTTGCCGAAGTTAAGATCATGTCCATCACCGGTTTCGGTGCTTTCGCTCAGATCATCCCCGGTATCGACGGCCTGATCCACATCAGCCAGATCGCCAAGGAACGCATCGAAAAGGTTGCCGACAAGCTGACCGTTGGTGATGTTGTAGAAGCCAAGATCACCGAGCTGGATTTGGACAAGAAGCGCGTAAGCCTGTCCATCCGCGCTCTGCTGGGCGACGAGGAAGCTCCCGCTGCCGAAGCTGAAGAAGCTGCCGAATAAGATTCGTCATCTGCACCACAGGCCGTCCTTTCAACCGGGGCGGCCTGTTTCTTTGTTTTATTTGAAATTTAATGAAATTTTGTGAAATAGTTAGAAAACAAGAGATTGAAGGAGATAACCTGGCATAACCGGGATTAACGGTGTTTTAGCGTAGTAGCATTTTACTACGCTAAAGTGTATGATAAAGCCAGTCAATCAAAGAGATTGAAAAAACAGGCTACCGGCCGTTAAACTGGAGGATATTATGAAGCAGATTTGTGCATTGGTACTGGTACTGCTGATGGTACTTTCCATGACCGCCTGCGGCGCAAAGAAGGCCGACAGTGACGCCGCCTACATCGAAGGCAACGGCAAGATGATCATCGGCTACACCATTTATGAACCCATGAACTACTTTGACGAAAACGGCGACTTCACCGGCTTCGATACCGAATTTGCCAAGGCCGTTTGCGAAAAGCTGGGCGTTGAACCCGAGTTTGTTGAAATCGTTTGGGATACCAAGGAAATTGAACTGAATGCCAAGAGCATCGACTGCATCTGGAACGGCATGACCATCACCGAAGAACGTCAGGAAACCATGAGCATCTCCCTTCCTTATGTAAAGAACGCACAGGTGGTTGTTGTTAAGGCCGACAGCGCCGTTGCTTCCACCGCCGACCTGATCGGCAAGACCGTGGTTGCTGAAATCGGCTCGGCCGGCGAAGCCCAGATCCAGGGCGAAGACGCCAATGCCGATCTGGCCCAGGCCGAATACGTTGGCCTTTCCAAGCAGACCGACTGCCTGCTGGAAGTGAAGGCCGGTGCTGCCGAAGCCGCTGTTTTGGACTGGACCCTGGCCAAGTCGATGGTAGGCGAAGGCACCGACTTTGCCGACCTGAAGATGGTTGACGGCCTGGAACTGGCTGCTGAAGAATACGGCATCGCCTTCCGCAAGGACAGCGACATCACCGCCAAGGTAAACGACGCCATTGAAGAACTGGTGGAAGAAGGCACCCTGGGCGCCCTGGCCGACAAGTACGGCCTGGCTCTGGCTCCCGCTATCGCCAAGTAAACCGAACCGATTCCCTCCCTTAAAGAATGTAATAAAGGACCGGGCAGTTGAGCTGTCCGGTCCTGTTCCCTGTAAAAAAGGAGAAAAAGAACACCTATGAGTGCAAGTGTAATTATCAGCCGATTGCTGGAATGTTCGCTGCTGAACATCGAAATTTTCTTTGTAACGCTGGTTTTGGGCCTGCCCCTGGGCCTTATCATCGCTTTTGGCTCCATGAGCAAGTTTGCCCCCCTGCGTGCCTTTACCCAAACGGTGGTTTGGATCATCCGCGGCACCCCGCTGATGCTGCAGGTCATCATCGTCTATTACGGCCCCGGCCTGATGTTCGGCATGGACCTGATGCCCCGTATGAACGCCGCCCTGGTGGCCTTTGTTGTCAACTACGCCTGCTATTTTTCCGAAATTTTCCGCGGCGGCATCCAAAGCATGCCCGTTGGGCAGAAAGAAGCCGGCGAAGTGCTGGGCATGACCAAGCGTCAGATCTTCTTCAAAGTTACCCTGCTGCAGGTGATCAAGCGCATCGTTCCCCCCATGGGCAACGAATTCATCACCCTGGTCAAGGATACCTCTTTGGCCCGCATCATCGCCAACAAGGAAATCATTATGATGGCACAGGAATATGCCTCCAGCAACGGCTTGATCTGGCCCCTGTTCTCCACCGCCGTGTTTTTCCTGATCGCCAGCGGCCTGCTGACCATCCTTCTCAACTATGCCGAGAAGAAGCTGTCCTACTTTAACTAAGGAGGTGCCGATATGCCTATTTTGGAAGTAAACAACATTGGGAAAAGCTTTGGCGAGACCCGTGTTTTGGAAAACATCAGCTTTACCCTGGAAGAGGGCGAGGTGCTGAGCATCATCGGTTCCTCCGGCAGCGGCAAAACCACCCTGCTGCGCTGCCTCAACTTTTTGGAAACTCCCGACCAGGGCAGCATCTATGTTCGGGGCAAAAAGCTGTTTTGCTCCGAAGACCCTGCTACCCACCGCGAGGAAGAAATCAGAAAAAAACGCCTCCACTTCGGTTTGGTGTTCCAGAACTTTAACCTGTTCCCCCAGTACACCGCCCTGGAAAATGTGACCCTGGCCCGCAAGCTGATGGCCAAATCGGAAAAAACCGGAGAAACCGAAGAAGCCATTGTGGAAGAAGGCAAGCAGCTGCTGAAAATGATGGGTCTGGAAGACCGCATGGAAAATTATCCCCACCAGCTTTCGGGTGGCCAGCAGCAGCGTGTGGCCATTGCCCGTGCCCTTGCCATGAAGCCCGATATCCTCTGCTTTGACGAACCCACCAGCGCACTTGACCCCGAACTGACCGGCGCTGTGCTGAAGGTCATCAAGGACCTGGCCGACCAGAAGACCACCATGATCATCGTCACCCATGAAATTGACTTTGCCCGTGACGTTTCCAGCCGCATCATCTTTATGGATAACGGCGTGGTGGCCCAGGAAGGTACCCCCCAGTATGTGCTGGAAGAGGCACCCATCCCCCGTCTGGCCGAATTCCTTGGTCAGGTCATCCGATAAGATAAAAAATCCCCGTGCAGCGGTGTAACTGCACGGGGTAATTTTTTGTGGTTAAAACACTTCCATGTCGGTGGTGGCAATGGCGATGGCGTCCAGAATGGCTTGTTTTTGCTCCTGGTCAAAATAGGTGCCGGTGAAGACACACAGATAGCAGTCGATGACAGGGCAGACCGTTACCTGGTCCATGGGGGGCGTGTTGAGGAAGAACTCCCGGCCGCCCAGCGATTCCATCAGCTCTTCGGTGATGATGCCGTTTTCCAGGGCGTAGTCGATGGTTTCATCGGTGTAGTGCAGGCTGCTTTCGGTGTAGATAACAGGTTGTCCGTTGAGCAGGCGAAGTTCCGAAAGATTTTCGGTGATGAAAACATTGGCGGTGGTGTAGCTTTCCACAAAGGCATCCAGCACTTCCTGGTCGATGGCGTGGTCAAAGGGCTGGCCGATGTTTACACTGAAGTTGCAGGCCCGGTCGGACATCAACGAGTCGGCGTAGTACAGCACATAGGGCTCGGTGGAATCATCCAGCACCCAGGTGGTGGTATCGGCCGGGAACTCGGCGTAAAATACGTTGACCCGTTCCAGGGTGGAGGGGTCCACATTGGGGGTTGCTATCACAGGGAGATCATCGGCTGGAACCTGCGGGCCGCCACAACCGGAAAAACCAATGGTAAAAGCCAGCATCAGGGCCAGCAGAAGGATGATCTTGTTTTTCTTCATGGTAAGTGCCTCCTTGCACAAAGGGTGGGGTTGCTGTAAAAAGTATAGCATACCCGTACCAAAATTCAACAAAAACCCCCATCCGGCTTACAAAGGATGGGGGAACGTTTTTATTCGCCTTCAAAATAATCCACGTTGTCGTCCAGTTTGTAGACACGGTCGATACCCTTGCCCCAAACGCCCACCTTGCCCGAATCGGGGTAGACGGCCACATCCTGGTCGGGGCGGTAGTCCACGTCCAGATAGACCAGCGGTTCGGTATCCGAGCTGTTGATGAGCTGATGGGCGCCGGCGGCTGTGGGAGGAAAATAGAGCATATCGCCTGCCTTTACAGGGCGTTCTCCTTCGGAGCTGCGCAGGGTTCCCTGCCCGCTGAGGATGAAAAACACTTCCTCGCGCCGGGTGTGGTAATGGTAGGGGTAAGCCGCCTTGTGGGGAGGAATGGTGTAAAGACCGGCCACCATATTGGCATTGTCGTGCTTGGAAAGAAGCTCCCTGCGAATGTATTCAAACCGGTCATTTTGGCTGTGCTGTTCTTCCATTTCTTCCAGGTTGCGGTGCAGGATGCCTTCCATGGTATTCCCTCCTGTTTTCAAAGGGTCAATTTGATGGTTTGGGGCCGGCCGATGGTTACAGGGCCGCCCAGCCATGCGGCGGCAACACGGCCTTCCACAAGCTTTAGGTCGACCTCCAGCATTCCACCCGGCTGGGCGAAAGAGTAGTGCTGCAGGCCGTTTTTGGGCTGACGGAGGGCCATCCACAGGGCGGCGGCCAAACTGCCGCTGCCGCAGCTATGCTCCCACACGGTGCTGCCGGTGGCGGGCACATAGACCACCGGGGTGATGTACAGCGGGTCGTGCTGCAAAAAGATGACCCCGATGGCATCGGCGGAAAACTGAGCCGAAACCTGCCGGATGACCTGTTGGGCCAAGGCGGCGTCGGGAGCGCAGTTCAGCACGGCGTGGCACAGGCCCTCAAACACCAGCACAGGCACCGAATGCCCGGCAACTTCCAACTGGTGCAGGGTTTTGTGCAGGGGCATTTCCACCCGGGCGGTGCCGGAAGCCAGGTCGACTTCTACCTCCAGGGGATGGGCGCAGCCCGAAACGGCCACCGTCACCTTTCCCTGGGTCAGCCCCGCCTGCATAGCGGTAAGCATGCCAAAGCTGCGGCTGGCGTTGCCGCAGAATTCTCCTCCCATCATTTCCATCCGGGGCAGGGGAGAAAAGGCGGTGACAAAGGCCACCTGTTCGGCGGGAGGATCCTGCCGCTTCATCAGGGCGGCGGCGACTCTGGGCCGCAGGGCGGCCTCCACCGGGCTGGTCACAAACAGGGTGTAATTTTGCGCCGGATCGACCGGAATCAGTTCAACCTCCAAAATTATCCCCCTTCTGGGCCTTGGCCAACCGCTGCGAGAAGGCACCGGCCTGCCGTTCGGGCACGCTGCAGTTCAGGGCGCCGGGCAGCAGTTCAATTTCGATGCGGCTGGCGTGGTCGATTTCGCCATCGCGGGCCAGGCTGATGGGGTGGTCGGCTTCGATGACCATTTTGCGGCATTTGTGATAGCTGATGATGTCTTTCAGCTTCTCGTCATCCACGTGGCGGCCGTTTTCATAAACCGAAAGCAGGGCGGGGATGCGCAGGCGGCTGATTTTTTTGACAAGGCAAATGTCGATCAGGCCGTCATCCAAGGCAGCCAGGGGGGCGCAGCGGAAATGCCCGCCGTAATATTGACCGTTGGCGGCCACCGCCAGCATATAGCGGTCCTGGAGCACTGTTTCGCCGTCATCCAGGGTGATTTTCATATCATGGCCGATGGGCAGGCACACGCTGTAAACCAGCCCCAGGTTGTAGGCCATTTTGCCGTTGACCAGGGGAAGCCGCTTGAAGCGGGTCATGTAGTCGGCGGCGTCCGAATCCAGGCCGATGTTGGTGATGTTGATGGAATAACGGTCGTTTACCTTCAACAGGTCGATGGGATGGGCCTTGCTTTCCAACTGGGCCGAGATATGAAAGAAATCCCGGTTGGGATAATTTTTGACAAAGTCGTTGCCCGAGCCGCAGGGGATCAGCCCCAGCTCGGCCTGGGAAAAGCCAACCATGCCGTTGACCACTTCGTTTAGGGTGCCGTCGCCGCCGCAGGCATAAAAGCGCACCGGTTTTTCATAGGCTTCACAGGTGCTGCGCACAAAAGTGCAGGCATCGCCTACCTCTTTGGTGATGTAGATCTCAACCTCTTCTTCGGGGTGGTCGGCGGCTGCTGCCTTGATGGGCGGGGTAAGCAATTGGGCGGGGTCCATTTTGCCGGCTACGGGATTGATGACAAAAATGTGTCGCATAATTGATGATCCTCCAGTGGAGTTTGTTAAACCAGGGTGGCAAGCCAGCCAACCAGCAGCAGGTGTACAGGGTAGAAGATATAGAAGAACCACTTGGAACGAACCCCCTGCTTGCCGTTGTAGAGGGCCAGGGGGATGAAGGCCAGCGCGCCCCAGAACTGGTGGGGCCACTCCAGATAGTAGTGGAGCTGACCGTTGGTGATCCAGCCGACCACCATATCCCACTGCCACAGCAGCGAAAGCACAACATAGCCAAAGGCCTGCAGGGGAACGGGTTTGCAGTAATAGAACAGCAGCACCAGCGCAACGCCGTACCATTTATATTCGCAGTTACACAGCTGGGCAAGGCTGCAGCACAGCAGAGCGGCGGCACCGCCGGCCATATCGCCCAACCGTTGGAAAGCCCAGATGCTCAGCGCGCCAAACAGCAGGGTCAGCAGGATGCTTTGGCTGCTCCAGTCCATGGCAAAGCTGCCGCTTTTTACAAAGTCGACACAGGGCTCAGCCACCAGGGCGGCAATGGCCAGGCGCAGGGCATATTTGCCCATGCTGTGGGTGCGGCGGCAGCCTTCGGCAATAAACCAGGCGAACACCGGCATGGCAAAGCGGCCGATGATGCGCAGCACCATCAGGTCGGGCAGCAGATAGGCGCCGATGTGGTCGATGAGCATGGCCACAGCGGCAAAAATTTTAAGGTCAAAACCGGTCATTTGATATCCTCCACAATGGCGTCAAGGGGTTCTTCCAGCAAGGCGGGATTGCGCAGCATGCGCTTGAGCAAGGTCAGTGAGTTGGCCAGATACAGGCCGTCGCAGATGCGTTCGTCAATGGTGCAGCCCAGGGTGATGCTTTTGCGGTGGTGGGCGCCTTCCCGGTCAAAAACGACTGTTTTGTCGGAATTGCCGATGGCAAAGAACAGGCTGGTGGTGCCAAAGTCATAGATGTGATGGTAGAGGTAATTGAGCTTCAGCGATTTGATGTTGGTGACATAGAAGCTGGTGTGGAAGGGGCTGGCGTCGATGATGGCCCGGGGCAGGGCACCAATCCTATCCAGCCACTTGATAAAGCCCACCATGAACTTAATAATAAAATTGGGGAAGGACATGAAGAAGTTGGCCAGATTATCGGTCAGGTTTTCTTCGGTCTCGTTTTTGCAGCCGGTGATGGCGTCAACGATCTTCTGGTGGACCTGCTGCAGTGACTCGGTGCCGTTGAAGGTCAGCTTGATGTTGGTTTCGGTAACATCATCGCGCAGCATCTTTTTTACCACAAACGAAACCACAATGCCCTTGCGCGCAAACAGGCGGCCATTCATAACAAAGCGGTTGAGATAGGGGCGCTTGGCCAACAGCCGCACCAGGGCGGCAATGACGATGCTCATGTAGTTGAGGCCGGGGCAGTCTTCGCGGTGGGCGCGGATGTATTCATCCAGAACATCGGTGAAAACGCGCTCTTTATAAAAAATTTGGGAATCGCAGCGCTGGGTCATGATGTGAGGGATCAGCTTAAAGATGGGATCAATGGTTTTGATTTGACGGCCATCGGCTCTTTTTCCAAACATAATGTACCTCCATACAATGAAAAAATGACGAGGGTCATTTCATGAACTTTTTGTGAATAGACTAGTTTATTATACCATTCAATCGGTTTTGGGTAAACCAAATGACAGCATTTTTCGCGCCTTTTCTCCAATTTCATAAAAAAACAAGTTATATTTTGTATACTATCCAAGAAATATGGCGGAGAAAACTGTTTTTTATTGCATCTTTTTTCCAGATGCAATATGATATGTTTTAAGAACAACAGTCTTTCGTTGAAAGACACCACCCCGATTTGGGTTTGAGGAGGAAAAGGAATGCAACTGATCGCCAATATCAACAATGCCATTAACGGCTTTGTTTGGGGCTTGCCCATGCTGGTGCTGCTGATGGGCGCCGGCTTGTTCCTGTCGCTGCGCACCGGTTTTGTGCAGTTTCGCAAGTTTGGCCATGCCATGAAGAATACCATCGGCAAGATCTTTCAGAAAACCGAGGCCAAGGCCGGTTCGGTAACTCCCTTCCAGGCCATGACCACCGCCCTGGCTGCCACCGTGGGCACCGGCAACATCGCCGGCATCACCTGGGCAGTTACCCTGGGCGGCGCAGGCGCCATCTTCTGGATGTGGATCGCAGCCCTGCTGGGCATGTGCACCAAGTATGCCGAAATCGTTTTGGCCATTAAATTCCGTGAACGCAACGCCGAAGGCGACTGGGTGGGCGGTCCTATGTACTACATCCGCAACGGCCTGGGCAAAAACTGGAAGTGGCTTTCGGTCCTGTTTGCCCTGTTTGGCGCTTTGGCCGCCTTTGGCATCGGCAACGCCGTGCAGGTAGGCAACATCACCGATTCCCTCAATTCGGCCATTCAGACCTTCGTTCCCGCAGCCGCCGCATCGGAGGGCGCCATCGCCCTGGTCATCGGTGTGATCGTAGCCATTATCGTTGCCATCACCTCGCTGGGCGGCATCCAGCGCATCGGCAGCGTTACCGAAAAGATGGTCCCCTTTATGTCGCTGCTTTACATCGTGGGCTCGCTGGCCGTTGTATTCGCCAATCTGGATAAGCTGGGCGGCGTGTTCAGCATGATTTTCCAGGGGGCCTTTGCTCCTTCGGCCGTTGTTGGCGGCGTGGGCGGCATCGCCATCAAGGAATGCATCACCTGGGGCGTAAAACGCGGCGTATTTTCCAACGAAGCCGGCCTGGGCTCCGCTCCCATTGCCCATGCTGCGGCCGACGTTGACCATCCTGTGAAGCAGGGCCTTTTCGGCATCTTTGAAGTATTTGTTGATACCATTGTTATCTGCACCCTCACCGGCCTCACCCTGCTGGTCAGCGGCATCGACCTCAACTATGGCGTAAAGGGCACCACTGCCCTGAATATGCAGGCCTTTGCCACCGTGTTGGGCAATGAGGTTTCGGCTGTGATCATCGGCGTCGGTATCGCCCTGTTTGCCCTGTCCACCATCCTCAGCTGGGCGCTGTACGGCGGCCGCTGCGTCGAGTTCCTGCTGGGCAACAAGGCCAGAAAGGTCTACCTGTGGGTATTTGTCGCCATCTGCATTGTGGGCGCCACCATGGACCTGGGCCTGGCCTGGGATATTGCCGACACCCTCAATGGTTTGATGGCCATTCCCAACCTGATCGCCCTGATCGGCCTGTCGGGCGTGGTGGTTTCGGTCACCAAGGATTACTTCGGCAAAAAGAACTAAACTTACATAAAAAAACTCCCCTCTGCACCGCAGAGGGGAGTTTTTTATCGGTAAATTTTCAAACTTCCGTCGGCCTGCAGCCGCACCAGCACCATGCACAGCAGGGGAACGGCCAGCATTCCCGCCACGCCGCCCAGCCGCAGCCCAAAGTACATGGCTGTAAGGGTGACAAGGGGCGGCAGCCCGATGTGGTCCCCCACGATTTTCGGCTCCAAAAAGCTGCGCACCAGGCTGATGATGCCCCATAAGATCAGCAGCCCCACCCCAAGGAAGAGGTCTCCTGCCGCCAGCACAACGGCACTCCAGCCGCCCAGCACAAGGCCACTGCCCAGCACCGGCAGCAGGTCCACTGTGGCAATGACCAGTGCCATCACAAAAAATTCCCCCACCCCCAACAGCCACAGGCCCAGGCTCAGTTCCGCCAGGGTGATAAGGTAGATCAGCCCGTAGGCCCGCGCAAGCTGCAGCACCGACCCGGTCAGGATGTGCTTGACGCGGTGGAGCAGCTTTACCCCGCGGGGCGGGAGCTGGCGGGCCAGAAATCCGGTAACTGCCTTGTAGTCCCAGGAAATCATCAGTGCGGTGATGAGGGTAAAGGTGACGGTCAACAGCAGCATGGGCAGACCCTTGAGCCAATGCCCCACCGCCGACATGGCCTTGGCCGAAAGCCCGGCCCCCCATTCCTGCAGGGCGGTTTCGGCCCACTGGCCCAGGCCGGAAAAGGAGCTGCCGCTGCCGGGCAGAAAACGCTCGGCCAGGTCGGAAAGAAAGTTGGAAGCCCCCTGCAGAAAGGGGAGAAGCTGCCGCCACAGGTCGGGGAGCTGATAAAGCAGCCGCTGAAGCTGCACCCACACCACCAGCCCCAGCCCCCACGCCACCGCGGCCAGCGCCACAAGGCAGAGCAGTGCCACCCCAAGGTTGGCCACCCGGGAGGAAAGGCGCAGCCTGCGGTGGAGCCACCCGGCCAGGGGGTGGACCAGAACCGCCAGCCCCAGCCCCACAAAAAAGGGAGCAAGCCCGGGCAGCAAAAAACGCACCCCCGCCAGCACCGCTCCGCCCAGGGCGGCGTACCAAATGATGTTCAGCAGCAGTTCCAGTTTTTTGTGCTGGCTCATGCCAACGCCTCCTTCTTTGCAAAAACAAGAAAAATGTTTTCTGTAGAAATACAGATGTATTTATACAAAACGCATAAAAGTTTTTCTCCTTTTTCGATTTTATAATAGGAATAGACAAAAACAGAAGAAAAAAGGATGTTTTTGAAGCAAACGGAATATAATCTCAGATTTTAGGGGTAAAATAATGCTTTTTGAGCTTAAAAGAGCTATTTACAGGTTGGAGAGTGGGAGAAAACATGATATAGTGTACACGGATTTAATACATTCGTTTGCCGATTACGGATTTTAGAAGGAGGCGACACCGTGAGCGAAACAGCAAAGTATTTGTTGGTCGATACAAAGGTCCTGCCCGAGGTGTTCTCTAAGGTAGTATATGCAAAAAAAATGCTGGCACAAGGAAAAGCCGCCAATTTTTCCGACGCTGCCAAGCTGGCGGGCATTTCCCGCAGCGCGCTTTATAAGTATAAGGATTATGTCCACAACTATGACGAAAGCATCAGCGAAAATATCCTGACCCTTACCGCCTCGCTGGAAGATCGGCCCGGTGTGCTTTCCACCCTGATGAGCGAGCTTTACCGTCACCAGTGCAACATCCTTACCGTCAACCAGAACATTCCCACCGACGGGGTCGCACCGGTCTCCATCTCCTTCCGCATGGACCGCACCGTTTGTTCGGAAGATGAGCTGACCTTCAGCCTGAAGCAGATGCCCGGGCTGGTGGACCTTAAGATGATCCATTCCCGCTGACCACCACACAACATTACTGGAGGATAAAACCATGGCAAAAATCGCACTTATGGGGCACGGCGTTGTAGGTTCCGGCGTGGCCGAAATCGTAATGAAAAGCGCCCAGTCGCTGGCAAAAAAGGCCGGCACCCCCATCGAAATCAAATATATCCTGGATCTGCGGGATTTTCCCGAGCTTTCTTACAGCGATAAATTTATCAAGGACTTTGACATCATCCTTGGTGACCCCGAAGTTTCGGTGGTGGTGGAAGTGATGGGCGGCCTGCACCCGGCCTATGACTTTGTAAAGGCCAGCCTGCAGGCCGGCAAGTCGGTGGTCACTTCCAACAAGGAGCTGGTTGCCGCCAAGGGCGCCGAGCTGCTGGCCATCGCCGCCGAAAAGCATGTCAACTTTCTGTTTGAAGCCAGCGTGGGCGGCGGCATTCCCATCATCCGCCCCCTGCACCAGTGCCTGGGCGCCAACGAGATCACCGAGATCGCCGGCATCCTCAACGGCACCACCAACTTCATTCTGACCAAGATGATCCGTGAAGGCAGCACCTTCGACGCCGCTTTGGCCGAAGCCCAGCGCCTGGGCTATGCCGAGCGCAACCCTGCCGCCGACGTGGAAGGCATGGACGCCTGCCGCAAGATCTGCATTCTGGCCTCGCTGGCCTTTGGCAGCCATATCTACCCCGACAAGGTGCCCACCCAGGGCATTACCCAAATTACCCCCGAAGATGTGCAGTACGCCTCCGACTGGGGCGGCGTCATCAAGCTGCTGGGCCGCGCCAAATTGGGCGGAGACAAAAAGGTTCAAATTGCCGTTTCCCCCTGCTTT
Organism: Oscillospiraceae bacterium; assembly: GCA_017847995.1. Taxonomy (GTDB): domain Bacteria; phylum Bacillota; class Clostridia; order Oscillospirales; family Ruminococcaceae; genus Heteroruminococcus. Next base: position 7,429 of record JAGAPB010000059.1, on the reverse strand, counting down.
ATCAGCCGCGAAAGCCAGCTCGCCTCGGTGGATGACGTGTTCAACGGCATTCTGGTGCGGGGCGACGCCACCGGCGATGTGGTGTTCTACGGCAAGGGCGCCGGCAAGCTGCCCACCGCCTCGGCTGTTGTGGCCGACATCATCGATGTGCTGAAGGCACAGGATACCATTGCCACCCTGCACTGGAAGGACGGCGACGGCAGCAACCTGGCCGACCCCGATGCCGAAGAGCTGGAAAGCTATCTGCGTGTAAGCGGTCCCAATGCCGCCCAGGCGGTGCAGCAGGCCTTTGGACCCTGCACCGAGCTGCACCGCGCCGATGCCCCCGCAGAGGAATTTGCCTGCATTCTGCCCGCCATGGCCGCAGCCCTGCGCCGTGCCAAGCTGGAGGAACTTGAAGCCAGGGGCATTGCCGTTTTGGGCAGCATTGTGGTGGCCGAAGTTTGACCTGCTGACAAAAGGAAGGATTTTTGATATGATTCGAATGCGTATTCCCGCAACCAGCGCCAACATCGGCTCCGGCTTTGACTCGCTGGGGCTGGCCGTTACCATGTATAACTATGTGAACATGGATGAAAGCGACGACGTGGTCATCAAAACCCTGGATGACATTCAGGTGCCCACCGACCGCAGCAACTTGATCTATAAAACCGCAAAGTACCTGTACGACCTGTGCGGCAAAACCTGCCACGGCCTGTACATCGAACAGGAAAACAACATTCCCATGGCCCGCGGCCTGGGCTCCAGCTCGGCCTGCATCGTAGCCGGCCTGCTGGGGGCCAACCGCCTGATGGGCGATCCCCTCAACCGGGACGAGATCATCAACATCGCCGCCGACCTGGAAGGTCACCCCGACAACTCCACCCCGGCCCTGCTGGGCGGCCAGGTGACGGCTGTTTTGGAAAACAAAAAGGTGTGGTATGTAAAGCAGGAGATCCGGGACGACCTGCGCTTTGTGGCCATTGTGCCCGACTTTGAGCTGCGCACCAGCCTGGCCCGCCAGGCCCTGCCCCGCGAAATCAACCACAAGGACGGCGTTTTCAACCTTTCCCGTGCGGCGCTGATGTCGGTTTCGCTCTACAGCGGCAACTACCAGAACCTGCGCATTGCCGCCGACGACCGCCTGCACCAGCCCTACCGCCTCAGCCTGATCAAGGGCGCTTCGGCTGTTATGGAAAGCAGCTATCTGCTGGGGGCCTACTGCTCCTATATTTCGGGTGCCGGTTCCACCCTGATGTCCATCATTGACAAGGATAACACCGAGTTTGAAACCAAGCTGCGCAACATTTTGGATAGCTACGGCTTTGCCGGCTGGAAGCTGCACACCCTGGCCATCGACAACCAGGGCACCACATTGGTGGAAGACTGAGTGATTTAACCTTCGGTAACATGCCGCACACGCGTGCATAAAATAAATTGTTATAATTCTCAAGCGAGGAGAGATACAAATGAGCCTGATCGTGCAGAAATTTGGCGGCAGCTCGGTGGCAAATGCCGAGCGTGTCATGCACGTCGCCCAAATCGTCACCGACACCTATGCCAAGGGCAACAACGTCATCGTTGTTGTGTCGGCCCAGGGCGATACCACCGACGACCTGATCGCCAAAGCGGAAGAAATCAACCCCAAGGCCTCCAAGCGTGAAATGGATATGCTGCTTTCCAGCGGCGAACAAATCTCCATTGCGCTGCTGGCCATGGCCATCGAAAAACTAGGCTTCCCTGTCAAATCCCTTACCGGCTGGCAGGCTGGCTTCCAAACCGACTCCACCTACAGCAATTCCCGCATCCGGCGCATCCAAAGCGAACGCCTGGAGCACGAATTGGGCAAGGGCAATATCTGCATTGTGGCCGGTTTCCAGGGCATCAACCGTTATGATGACATCACCACTCTGGGCCGCGGCGGCAGCGACACCAGCGCCGTTGCACTGGCGGCCGCCCTGCATGCCGACCTGTGCCAGATCTATACCGACGTTGACGGCGTTTACACCGCCGACCCCCGTCTTGTAAAAAACGCTGTAAAACTGGACGAAATCTCCTACGACGAAATGTTGGAACTGGCCACTTTGGGTGCCAATGTTCTGCACAACCGTTCGGTAGAAATGGCCAAGAAATACAATGTTCACATGGAGGTCCTTTCCAGCATGGAAGACCTGCCCGGTACCCAAATCAAGGAGGTAGTTGATGTGGAAAAAATGCTGATCCGCGGTGTTGCCCGCGATAACGATGTTGCTCGTCTTTCTATTATTGGTGTTCCCGACCGTCCCGGTGTTGCCTTCAAGGTGTTCTCCACCCTGGCTTCCAAAAAGATCAATGTAGACATCATTCTGCAGTCCATCGGCCGCGAAAACACCAAGGATATTTCCTTCACTGTATGCCGCAGCCACAAGCAGGCCGCCCTGGATATTCTGGAAAACCTGAAGAACACCCTGGGTGCCAAGGCTATTGTTTGCGACGATAATGTTTCCAAGGTATCGGTAGTTGGCGCAGGCATGCAGTCCAACCCCGGTGTTGCCGCCAAGATGTTTGAAGCCCTGGGCGAAGCCAATGTCAACATCCAGATGATCTCCACCAGTGAGATCAAGATCTCGGTTCTGATCCATCTGAACGATTCCGAAAAGGCCATCAACGCCATCCACGACGCATTTTTCAACTAAGAGATAGCCTACATAAAAAGAGGGTGTCACCGACACCCTCTTTTTTGATGCTTGACAGCCATCCCGTACCGCACTATGCTTTAAAAAGACCATTCATCCCAAAGGAGATTTGGATATGAGCCGTTCGCTGCGTCCCGACTATTACCCCCAGTTTGCCTGCCTGATGGGGCAGTGCCGCCTCAACTGCTGCCGCGAAAACTGGGAGATTCCCCTGATGAAAAGCGAATATGAGAATATCCGGGCCGCCGGACGCAAATGCAAGGGAGAGCTGGAGGAACTGATCGGCAAGTCCCTTGCCAAAGAAGGCTCCCCCGCCGGGGTCTATGCCCATATCCGCCACGGCAAAGATGGCGCCTGTCCCCTGTGCACCGTCGAGGGGCTGTGTCGCCTGCACGCCGCCTGCGGTCCCGATGTACTGGGCAGCGTCTGCCGCACATTTCCCCGCAGCCATGTGCTGTGGAACGGACGCCACCGCCAAGGCTGCTCGGCCGGGTGCCAGGCCACCGTTGCTTTGCTGAAGGACCGCCGGGAACCCATTGCCTTTGTGGAAGGGGAATTTGTGGCCGATGGCTGGGAAGAGGGCAAGGGCACCTTTTCACTGCCCATGGAAGTGCTGAACAGGCGGCCCATTCTGGCCAGACTGGAAGAACTGCAGCTCCAAATGGCGGCCCTGCTGCAGCAGCGGGAAAAGCCCATGAATATCCGCATGGGAGAGCTTGCGGCTGCCCTATCTGAACTGAACAAGGCCGAAAAACGGGGAGAACCCGACGCCTCCCTGACTGCCCCCCAGGCGGCGGAGCCTGCCAGGGAAGCCGACCTGCGGGATGCCCTGGCGGCAATTACCCTGTTCACCACCGTGTTCTTCCAGAACGGCACCCCCGAGGAACAGGCCTTTATCCAGCGGGTGTGGCAAAACTGCGGGGTGCGCTTTGTACAGGGCAAAATGGGCGCAGAACTTCATTTGGACGCCAAAGCCTTTCAGTTTTGTGCCGAAAAACGGGATGCCCTGTGGGCCGAAAACGCCCCCCATCTGTGGGAACACCTGATGGTCAACCAACTGTTCCAGGACCGCCTGCCCTTTGGCGATGGAACGGCAGGCATTTGGGAGAATACCCTCTATTTCTGCGCAGTTTACGCCATCCTGCGGTTTTTGGCAGCCGGGGTGGCCGATGGAGAATGGCATGAGACCGAGGACGCCCTGGTGCGCGGCCTGCGCAAATACACCCACAGCACCCTGCTGATGCCCCGCACGGTGGAACAGCTCCGCCGCCGCGGGCTGGACGGTCCCCAAGGCCTGGCGCTTTTGCTCTCATTGTAAAAAACGAATCCCCCCGAGTTGTGTTTCGGGGGGATTTTTGCGTTATGCGGAAAAGGAAAGCAGCATCAGCAGCACAATAAAACCGCATAGGATCCCCACAGCGGTCCAAATTTTCTTTAAACGGCGGTTCTTTTTTGCAAGCTGTTCCGCAATTCTGGCCAGTTCCTGCTGCATTATTTGATGCGAAGGTGATTGGATTCCAAGCAATTCTTCCACTGTGGTATTCAGGATGTCGGCCAGCTTGGGCAGCATTTCGGCATCGGGGGCCGAGGTACCTTTTTCCCATTTGGAAACAGTCTGACGCACCACATTCAGTTGGACTGCCAGTGCTTCCTGTGAAAGACCATTGGCGGTACGCAGTCTTTTTATCGTTTCACCCAGCATAGAAAGGCCTCCTTGGTTGTTGATGGAGATATTTTAATATTGCAGAAGCTTTTTGACAAGCAATGAAAATTAACAAAAAAGCCGACCCGGCAGTTTTGCAAGGTCGGCTGTGTTTTTATTCGATTTCTTCTTGTATTTCGATCGGGGAAGAAACGGGCCGTACTGCCTGGGCAAGCTGTTCCCGGCGCTCCACTTCTTCCAGCAGCAGTTTGCGCACCACCGCCAAAAGGGGGATGCCGATGATCATGCCGGCAACGCCGAACAGGCCGCCGCCCACCACTACGGCGGAAAGCACCCAGAAGGAGGGCAGCCCCACCTGGGTGCCCACCACGCGGGGGTAAATAATGTTGGCTTCGAGCTGCTGCAGGACAATGATAAACACCACGAACCAGACGGTGCGCAGCAGGTTTCCCTCGGCCAGCAAAATCAGCAAAGCGCAGGGGATGGTGCCCAGCAGGGGGCCGACAATGGGGATCATGTTGGTGATGCCGATGATGACGCTGATCATGGGGGCGTAGGAGAAGCCGAAGATGCTCATGCCCACAAAGCAGAGCACGCCCAGAATGAGGGCCTCGAGGATCTGGCCGCTGAAAAAGGCCGAGAAGGTGCGGGAACTGAGCTTGAGGGTGCGCAGCAGGGAACCGGCAAATTTTTCGGGCAGCAGGGCCTTGATGATGCGGCTGCCCTGTTTTTTCATGTTCTGTTTATCAGAAAGGATGTAGACCGAAACCAAAAAGCCCAGGAAGGTGTCGGCAACGCCGCCCACCAGGCTGCTGACAGCCCCAAACAGGCCGCCCACCAGCCATGTGCCCACGTTTTCCACAATTTTGGGCAGGCTTTGGTAAAGCTCGTTGAGTTTTTCGGTGATGCCAAGCTGGGTCCAAACCTCGGGGCTGACGCTGGCGGCAAAGCGGTTGATGTTTGCCAGGGCGTTGGTGTAATAGCACTCGAAGTTGGCGGCAAAGGTGCGGATGCTTTCGGCAAAGGGAGGAATGATGAACAGCACAATGCCGGTGATGGCCGCAAAAAAGATCACATAGGTGAGCAGGAGGGAAAGGGCGTTGGCCGCCCCGGGGTGCTTTTCAAACCAACCATTGGTGAACAGGGGACGGATGCGGGCCAGCAAAATGTTGAGGATGAAGGCCAGCACGCCGCCCACCACAAAGGGCCGCAGCACCGAAAGCAGAAAACCCGCCCACCCGGCAAACATCTCAAGATTCTGCAGCAGGCAGTAGAAGGCCACAACGGCGCAGCCACACAGCAAATATAAACGGAAATTTGACTTGTTCATGGCGTTTCCCTTTCCTCTTTTGGCTCACAAAGCACCAGTTTACCCTTATTATAGCATTTTCCCAGCCATTTCTAAACAAACAAATTGTAAATATATTTCAAATCCAAAAAGAACGACCACCCCGAACGGAATGGTCGTTGTTGTTAAAGCTGAGATGCGGCGTGGCGTCCCGCCAGGATGCCGCTGCCGAAGGCCCAGTGCAGGTTGTAGCCGCCGCAGCTTCCGGCGCAGTCCACTGTTTCGCCCACAAAGTAAAGCCCGGGGCGGTTTTTCAGCCCAAAGCTTTCGGTTTGTAGCTGGGAAAGGGCGATGCCACCGCCGGTGGTTTGGGCGTTCTTCCAGCCGGTGTCCTCCAGCTCGGTGAAACGCCAGTTTTTGAAGCCGCAGGCCAACGCCTGCCACTCCTCCTTGGAAAGTTCGGCCACGGGGCGTTTGGCGTCCCCCAGGCCAAGGCTTTTCCAGACGGCAAGCCCCACCTTGTAGTTGAGCAGCCCGGTCATAAAATCGGCGGCGCCGACCTTGCCCATAGCCTGTTTGTGCCGGTGCAGCAGGGTCAGCAGCTCTTTTTCGGAAAGATGGGGGAAGAGGTCGAGGGAAATTTCGGGCCGGCGCAGGCGGTTGGGCTTCAGCATGCCCGAAAGCTGCATGATGGCAATGCCCGAAAGGCCATAGTCGGTGAACTGAATTTCGCCCGATTCGGCTCGGATCAGCTTGCCGCCGTCGTACAGGGAGGCGTCGGCCTTGACCCGGATGCCCGCAAGGCCGCTGACCTGGCTTTTTTTGCACTTCAGCGGCACCAGGCAGGGGTAAAGGGGCTGTACTTCCAAGCCGAAACGTTCGGCCAGTTGGGGGCCAAAGCCATCGGTGCCGAACTGGGGCCCGGCGCTGCCGCCCAGGGCACAGATGACCGCATCGGCGGCAAGGGTCTGCCCGTCGGACAAAGTGATGCGGTAACCGTTGGCGGCGGCTTCCACCGAAGCGGCGGCGCAGTCGGTGCGCACCTCCACCCCCGCTTTTTCCAGCATGTGCAGCAGCAGGTTCAGCATGTCGGAGGCCTGGTTGGAGTAGGGGTAGATGCGCCCGGCCTCGTCGGCACGCCAAAGCAGCCCATGCTGTTCCAGCCAGCCCAGCGGGTCGGCGGCTCCGATGGCCTGCAGCATTTTGGCCATGGCCTTGGGGTCAGAGGTGAAGTAGCATTCGGGGGAAATGGTTTGGTTATCCAGGTTGCAGCGCCCGTTTCCGGTGGCCAGAAGTTTTTTGCCCACACGGCTGTTTTGCTCCAGCAGGATGACCCTTGCCCGGCCCGCGGCCTCTTCGGCTGCGGCAACCGCTGCCGCCATGCCTGCGGCACCGCCGCCCAATATCACAATATTCTTCATGGCCCGACCTCCTTTGCCGCAAAATTCTGCCTTTATTATACGGGAAAGAAAGTTTTGATGCAACAAGCCGAAAAAAGAAAGGCCAGCCCCTCATCTGTCTTTGCCCTGCGGCAAATCCACCTTCCTCCCAAGGGGGAGGCTTTAAAGTCCGTAGGGGAGGGGCTTTGCTCCTCCCGCAAATTACGGGCAGGCCAACGGGCGGAGTAGAACCCCGCCCCTACAAAAAACAAAAGGCCCCCTCTGACGAGGGGGCTCCGCCGTAGGTGGTGGGGGAGAGATTTTGCAGAAATATGCAACTCTCGTTTTCTCTCCCTCCGCTTCGCTGTCGCTCAGCACCTCCCTGAAGGTGAATTGCCCGAAGGGCAAGAGAGGCCGGCCTGGGCCGCGTCAGAGGGAGGCTTTT
>JAGAPB010000058.1 GCA_017847995.1 Oscillospiraceae bacterium | reverse complement strand
TGGCCGGGATACCCGTGCCTCGGGCGAGATGCTGGATGCCGCCGTTGCCGCCGGGCTTTGCTCAGCCGGTGCCGATGTGGTGCGCCTGGGCGTGGTGCCCACCCCCGCCGTTGCCTGGCTTACCACCGATATGGCCGCCGACGCAGGGGTCATGCTTTCGGCCAGCCACAACCCCGCCGAATACAACGGCATCAAAATTTTTGGGCCCAAGGGCTTCAAACTGACCGACGACGAAGAATTTGAAATTGAAGATATCGTGCTGGACCACTCCATCCCCTATGCGGTGAAGTGGGGCGCCGGCGTGGGCCGCATCACCGAGGATACCTCGGCGGTCAGCCGCTATGTTGACCATCTGGCCAAAGCCCCGGTGAACAGCCTGAAGGGTCTGCGTGTGGCTGTGGACTGCGCCAACGGCAGCGCCAGCGCCACCGCCGCCCAGCTCTTTGCAAAGCTGGGTGTACAGTGTGACCTGATGCACTGCTCCCCCGACGGCATGAACATCAACGAAAACTGCGGCTCCACCCACATTGGGGGCCTGGCCGAGGCGGTGCGCCGGGGCGGCTACGACATGGGTGTGGCTTTTGACGGCGACGCCGACCGCTGCCTGGCGGTGGATGAACAGGGCAACCTGCTCAATGGCGACAAGATCATGGCCATTCTGGCCCTTTATCTGCGCCAGCGGGGCATTTTGAAGGGCGACATGGTGGTTGCCACCGTGATGAGCAACCTGGGCTTCTTCAAATTTGCCGAAAAGAACGGCCTGAACACCTGCAGCACCAAGGTGGGCGACCGCTATGTGCTGGAGCGTATGCTGGCTGAGGGTTACAGCATCGGCGGCGAGCAGTCGGGTCACGTCATCTTTTTGGACCACATGCCCACCGGCGACGGCCAGTTGACTGCCCTGCTGCTGATGGACGCCCTGCGTGCCAGCGGCAAAAAGCTGAGCGAGCTGGGCGAACTGATGCGGGAGTATCCCCAGGTGCTGGTCAACCTGCGGGCCGACGCCCAAATGAAGGCCGGCTGGGAAGTGGACGAAGGGGTGCGCCGCTGCATCGAAGGCCACAACAACACCCTGAACGGCAATGGACGCATTCTGGTGCGTGCCAGCGGCACCGAACCCCTCATCCGTGTAATGGTGGAGGGACAGAACCAGGAAGAGATCGCCGCCATGGCCCAGAACATTGCCGACACCATCCGTGACCGGCTGGAGATCAAGTGAGGGGAATGACATGACCGAAACCATCGGCATCACTACTATTATCACCGAAATCGGCCCAGAGGGCCTGCTGCTCAGCTTGGGTAAAGGGCTTGTTCAGCTTGGACTTATCGTTCTTTGTGTGGTTGTTGTTCGCAAAATCTTGAAAAAGCAGGACGCTGCAAAAAACAAAGGCGCTGGACTGCACATCGGCTGGAGCGTGGACGAAGCCCAGGAACGGGAAAAGCTGGGGTTGGAAGAAACGGAAAAGAACGAAGAAAAATAAAAAAACCTCCGCACCGTGGGTGCGGAGGTTTTTGCTTTGCAGTTCAAATCAGGGACAGCAGGCCGGTAATGCCATAGGACAGAACGCCCATGACAATGCCGCTGATGCAGATGCCGCAAAGGATGGCGGCGGCAGCGGGCTTGAGCCGCAGCTGCAAAATGGCGGCCACCACCGAACCGGTCCAGGCTCCGGTCATGGGCAGGGGGACAGCCACAAACAGGCAGACCCCCAGCAGCTCGTAGCGGCCGATGCTCAGGGCTTTTTCGTTGGCGCGCTGCAAATAGCGGCGGAAAAAGCCCCCCACCCGGGGCAGGGTGGAAAGCCAGCCCAGCAGCCGCTTGGAAAACAAAATGAGAAAACAGACCGGCAAAAAGTTGCCCGCCACGGCAACAAGATAGCTGGGCAGAAAGGGCAGGCCGTTGGCCGCTGCGTATATGATGGCGCCGCGCAGCTCGCTGACCGGCAGCATGGACATTCCAAACAGGACAAGATAGGGGTTCATGGGGTGCCTCCCAAACAAGGTTGGTTTGATTTTATTATAGGCCATTTGCCGCCTGCCAGTCAATCAAGATGATTGACAAAGATGCCCCGGCAAGACTACAATGAAGAAAACACCGATGGGAGGGTTCCCAAATGCTTTTGATCAAGGACGAAAACCACGATCCATCCCGCAACATTGCCATAGACGCCTATATGCTGGGCGGCTTTGAGCAGGAGGTGGTCCGCCTTTGGCGCAACGACAAGGCGGTCATCATCGGCCGCAACCAGAACGCTGTGGAAGAGATCGACCTGGATTTTGTGAAAGAACACAATGTTACCGTGGTGCGGCGCCTTTCGGGCGGTGGGGCGGTTTTTCACGACCTGGGCAACATCTGCTTTACCTTTGTGGCTCCCTACCGGGGCGGCGAATTCAACAACTATGAACGTTTTACCGCTCCCATCCGCGACTATCTGCGCACCCTTGGGGTGCGGGCCGAGCTGAGCGGCCGCAACGACCTGGTGGTGGATGGGATGAAAATTTCGGGCAACGCCCAAACGGTCAGCAAGGGGCGCATTATGCACCACGGCACCCTGATGTTTTCGCTGAATGTCAACGACCTGGCCGGCGCCCTGAGGCCCAACAAGCTGAAAATTGAAAGCAAGGGCATCAAGTCGGTGCGCAGCCGTGTTACCAACATTTCGGCCCACCTGCAAGCCCCCATGACGGTGGAGGATTTTCTGGAAGGGCTGGAGCAGTACCTGCTGCAGACCATCCCCGACCTGGAACCCTACACCTTTACCCCCGCCGACAACGCCGCCATCGACAAACTGGTGGAAGAGCGCTTTGGCAACTGGGAGTGGAACTTCGGCCATTCCCCCGAATGTGACATCCGCCACACCCAGCGCTTCCCCTGCGGCATTGTGGAAGCGGCCCTGAAGCTGGAGGGCGGCAAAATTGCCAGGCTTGAAATTTTGGGGGACTTTTTTGGCATGCAGGACAAACAGGGGCTGGAAGAAGCCCTGACCGGCATCCGCTACGACAGGGAAGCGGTGATGCAGGCCCTGGAGCAGATGGGGGAAGAGACCCTGCAAAGCTATATCTCCGGCATTGCCGCCGGAGAACTGTGCAGCCTGCTGATGGGCTGACCAAACAAAAGAAAAATTCCCGGAACGCCGTGGGAAAGCATACATAAACAACAAGGAAATGGAGAGAAGAGCATGAGCAAGAAGATCAATGATTTTACCACCCATTACTACAAGGACTGCGACTACAACTGCTGCGAAACCACCCTGTGGGCCATCCGAGACGCCTGGGATCTGGATATTCCCGACCAGGCTTTTGCCCTCACCTCCGGTTTTGGCGGCGGCTGCTGCAACCGTGACCTTTGCGGCGCTGTTGCCGCAGGCATTATGGCCTATGGCTATCTGTTCACCGACCTGCGTGCCCACAACAGCCCCGACATGCGCAAGCGCTGCAAGCTGCTGATGCAGACCCTGGAAGAAAAGTTTGGCAGCTGCCGCTGCGACTATCTGAAGGAAAACTACCGCACCGAAGAGGAAGGCTGCCTGACTGTTGTTAAGATGATCGCCGACGTGATCGAAGAACTGAAGGATGCCGAATTGCCCGAAGATTGAGCCTGCTGACAAGAGCAAAACAGCAAGTTGACGAAGAATTTAGCACTCTCGAGTTGAGAGTGCTAATTTTTTGTAAATAAATTGTGAAAAGCCTTGACACCACATGGGGTGGGTGGTACATTATAGTCACTGGCACTCGAAGAAGATGAGTGCTAAAAACATCGAAAAAGAAAGGTGGAATGGCAGATGGAACTGAACGGACGCAGAATGCGGGTACTTTCTGCCATTGTGGATACCTACCTGGCCACCGGCGAACCGGCCGGTTCCAAGCTGGTGGCTGAGCTGCTGGGCGGCGAGGTTTCTTCCGCCACGGTGCGCAATGACATGGCCGCCCTGTTTGAAATGGGCCTCATCGAGCAGCCCCACACCTCGGCGGGGCGTGTGCCCAGTCATCTGGGCCTGCGGCTTTATCTGGATAAGCTGGTCAACTACCGACCCCTTTCCATCCAGGACCGCCGCAAGATCGACGCCATGTTCAACCTGCGGGATCCCGACCCCGACCGCCTGCTGGAAGACGCCGCCGAGGTCCTTTCGGAAGAGACCGGCTGTGCCGCCATCTCCACAACCTTTACCCCCAAAACCGTTTTTGTCCGCCGCATCGAGCTGATCCCCATCTCCGACCGGACCCTGGTCATCGTGGTGCTGGCCAGCAACGGCGTGGTCAAAAACAAAACCTGCCGTGTCAGCTTCAAGCTGACCCCCAAGGTGGTGGAATTCTTCCAGAATTTTGCCAACGGACGCCTGGCCGGCGTCAGCCTGCGCGACATCACCGCCCAGTATATGAATTCGGCCGCCGTTTCGCTGGGCGAATACAGCCGCCTGCTGGGCGGAATGCTTTCGGCCATCTACGACCTCTGCCGCGAGATCAACGACGGCGAGTATTACCAAAGCGGTGTAAACCAGCTGCTGGAATACGACGAGATGCGCACCGAAGCCAAGGAGCTGCTTTCGCTGCTGGGCCGCCGCAAAGATGTGGTCAACCTGGTATGGGGCGACAAGGACGGCATACAAATTACCATCGGCAAAGAAAACAACACCCAGGAGCTGACCGGCAGCGCCGTCATCGTCTCCCGCTACAATATCGGGCAGGATAACCTGGGTGCCATCGGCCTCATCGGCCCGGTGCGTTTGGATTACGCCCGGCTGGTGCCCCGTCTGGAATACTTCACCAAGACGCTGAGCAAGCTGCTGACCGAAACCTTTGAAGACTAATACATCCCGGAAAGGGGAACACAAACATGAGCGAAGAAAAGAAGACCCCCGAGACCCAGCAGCCCGAAACCGAGGCCGCTGTGGAACAGGAAATGGAAGAAGCAGCCGAGACCCAGGCAGGCCGGGAAGAACCCCAGCCCGACCCCATGGCAGAACTGCAGAAGGAACTGGACGAAACCAAGGACCGCCTGATGCGCACCCTGGCGGAGTATGATAACTTCCGCAAGCGCACCCAGAAGGAACGGGAAGCCCTTTATCCCGAAGCCGAAGCCGGAGTTTTGGCAAAGTTCCTGCCCTTTATGGATAACTTTGAGCGTGCCATGCAGGCCCCCTGCGCCGACTCCGACTTCCAAAAGGGCATGGAAATGATCTACCAGTCCTTTACCGAAATATTCGCCTCGATGGGTGTGGAACCCATTGGAGAAGAGGGCGAGCTCTTTGACCCCAACCTGCACAACGCCGTGATGCACGAAGAAAACCCCGACCTGGGCGAAAATGTGGTTTCCATGGTGCTGCAGAAGGGCTGGAAGCGCGGCGAAAAGATTTTGCGCTACGCCATGGTGAAAACCGCCAACTAATTACTAATCGTATAAAACAATAATTAATATACAGATAACCAACCTAAGGAGGAACACGAATATGTCTAAAATCATCGGTATTGACCTTGGTACTACCAATTCCTGCGTCGCTGTTATGGAAGGCGGCGAAGCTGTTGTAATTCCCAACCCCGAAGGCGCCCGCACCACCCCCTCGGTGGTCGGCTTTGGCAAGGATGGCGAACGTATGGT
>JAGAPB010000005.1 GCA_017847995.1 Oscillospiraceae bacterium | reverse complement strand
TGTAGGGTTCCTGGCCAAAGGAGTCAGCGAAGATGATGTTGCAGCCTTCGTCAACCAGTTCAGCAGCGGCGTCGTAGCAGGCTTCAGATTCGGGAATATTAACCTTGATGAGATGTTCAACATTCAGCTTTTCGCATACGCTCTTGGCAGCGGTCAGGAAGTTAAGGTCGTAGGTGGAGTTTTCGTCATGCAGGAAGATGAAGCCAACCTTGACATTGGCCAGTTCATCAGCAGTCAGAGTAGTAGTATCAAAGGGGGTAGAGTCATTGTCGAACTCAAAGGTGGGTTCAGCTTCGGGAGCTTCAGCTTCGGGAGCTTCGACTTCGGGAGCAGCTTCGGGAGCCTTGGCACCACAGGCAGCCATGGAAAGCACCATGACCAGGGCGAGCATCAGTGCGATAATCTTTTTCATTCTAATTCTCTCCTAACTCATTACTCATTCTTTTTATCAAAACCCCAGCGGGGTAAGATACAAATATAAAATACAATTACAACATCCGCCGAAAATATACACAAAAATAAAAACACCGATCGAGGTACAATATGACCCTATCGGTGCGCGGTTTTAACAGTCCCAGTAGTAAGGGAAAATCGCTGTCGATAGTCCGGTCATTTACGGCGTCCGGGTAGAGACTTCAAATCCATATCATTTGCTATATATCGAGCGGTAATGCGGTTTTTCATTTATTATTTTTTGGTACATATAAAGATTATCAGCCAAAACACAAAAAGTCAATTGCGTTTTTGATTGATTAAAATGCGTTATTTCGACACAATTCGAGCAAGTTGCACATAACCGGTTTTTTCTATCCCCCAAGCGCCGCAAGTCAGGCCCTTTTTAAGGTTCCAAGCGGTTCCCTTTATTATTCTTTTTCCGTATGGGAAGCGGTGCGGTCCATGGCGCGGGCAACCGCAAATCCGCCTGCAAAACAAACCAGGGAAACCGCCAGGACGCCGAAGCATTCAAAGGAGGAGGGCAAAATCTTGAGGGACGAAGCGATGACAAAGCCCAAAATGACACGGGAAACCACGGCGTAGCAGCGTTCAAACAGCATGGTGACCAGCCGCGCAAACAACAGCGCTGTTGCCGCAATGCCAATGCCGAAGGGCAGCAGCACGCCGAACTCCAGGCTGCCGATGCCGGCGGTCAGGGGCTCGTAAAGGCCGAGGAAGATGAGAATTGTGGAGGAGCTGAGGCCCGGAATGATAAGGCTGAGCCCCCAAAGGAACCCGCTGAACAAAAATCCGCCGAAGGAAGGGGCAACGGTGGCCATGCTGGCGTTTTCCAGCAGGTGGAAGAACAGATAGGCCAAGGAAAGGGAAAGGACAAAAGGGGTCCAGCTTTTTTCGGGACCGCTTTTTTCCGAGGTTTTGATCAGCTCCGGGATGGTGCCGCAAATCAGGCCGAAGAACAGCATCAGTGCAACGGTGGGCGAAAAGCGAAACAGCAGCTCCACCCCTTTGGCCAAAAAGACAAAGCCCACCACCCAGCCGATGACAAAGGGAACAAACATCCTGCCATACTTGGGCAGGGCCTTTTTGGGGTGGGTGAGCACAGCCATCATGGGCTCGTAGATGCCAAAGGCAACACACAGCACACCGCCGCTGACCCCGGGCAAAATGGCCCCCACGCCAACGATGGCGCCCTGTACGGCGTATAATAGACTTTTCAGCAATCCTTTGTTCACGGTATTCTCCTCTTCCCTGCCGAAAAAATTATTGGTGGCTGAGCTTAAGCACCCGGTCCCAGTCGGGCTTGCGCACACGGAAATCCAGAACGAACAGGAAGCCCACCACGGCCAGCATTATGTACAGCACAACAACAAACTTGCTCTGGGGGATGAGTTCCCCCAGCAGGTAAAAAACGGGCAGGATGATGGAGATGGAAGTGACCGGAAGGCCGCGGTAGAACTTGTTTTTTCCACCCTCGGCCTGCTGGCGTTTGGTTTCCAGCACATTAAAGAAGGCCAGACGGGCAACGGCACAGGCAGTATAGAAGAACATCAGCGCCACGCCCAGAACCCCCCGCACGCCCATGGCGCAGCAGATGTAGGCGGGCAGCACGCCAAAGCAGATGACATCGCAGAGGGAATCGAGCTGGATGCCGAAGGACTTTTCGTCCTCGGTGCGGTCTTTTTTGGTGCGGGCAACGGCGCCGTCAAAGGCGTCACACAGGCCCGAAAAGGCAACGCAGGCCACCGCAAAGCCCAGGTGCCCCTTCCCTGCCTGAATTTGGCCGATGACGGCCGAAAACAGGCTCAGATAGGTCAAAACAACGGTGTAATCGTATACTCCGATCAGATGTTTCATTCCCTTTTCCTCCCACAAACGCCCTGTCTATCCTACCCACAATTTGTGCCAAAACTTGATTGGTGGATCTGGGGCCGTTATCTTATTTATGATACCACCTTTTCGGGGGATTTTAAAGCCTCCCTTGTGTAAAGGGAGACTTTGGGCCCCTCATCCGTCTTTGCCTGACGGCAAATCCACCTTCTCCCAGGAGAAGGCTTTTGGCCTCCCTCTGACGAGGGAGGTGGCACGACAGAAGTCGTGACGGAGGGAGAGAACCCGTGCAAATTCGCCATTCTCGTTCTCTCTCCCCCAGTCTCGCATAAGCTCGACAGCCCCCTCGTCAGAG
>JAGAPB010000057.1 GCA_017847995.1 Oscillospiraceae bacterium | reverse complement strand
CTCGCTGCTGGGCCTGTGCGGCCGTCTGTGGCCCCTTTCGGCCTCGGCCTCAAAGGAAGATGGCTATGTTGCCCCTCCCCTGCTGACTGCCAATATGGCCGCCGTTGTCTGCGGCGGCGGTGTGGACCAAACCACCCTGGAGCAGGAAGCCCTGGCCGGGCTGGCCGCCGCCCGTGTGCTGCGCTGCGCCCATGCCAAAACCACCGACCCCGCCGCCAAGCTGGATGGGGTGAACCAATGGGTGACCGCCCACAACGGCATCACCGAAGATGCGGTTGCCGCCGCGCTGCAGGGTCTTTACAACAGCCTGGGCTGGGATAAGACCACCGGTGTTCCCACTGCCGCTGCCCTGAAGGGCCTGCACAACGCCGCCGAACTGCTGGCAGGCATCGCCGAAGAATAAACAAAAACCCTATGAGGAGGACTGTGATGAACAACAAAATGATATTTGGTGTTATGGTCACCGTGATCGGCCTGGTATTTTCCGCCTTCAGTTTCATCTACGCTGCGCTGAATCCCTGGAACTGGAACGGGATCGACGGACTTTTGGGCTCCTTCCTCGGTACCCATACGCTGCTGCCCTTCCTAATCGGAATGGCAGCCATGATCGCAGGCTTTGTGATATGCTTCAAGGAAGCCTACCGCAAATAATGGAAATCACATAAAAATCCCCCCATCGAAAGATGGGGGGATTTTTTACTCATCATCGTCGTGAAGATAGGTATAGAGCTTTTGGGCAGCCGATTGGTTCATACCGGGGGTGGCGGCCAGCTCCTCCACCGTGGCGGCGGCAATGGCCTTCATGCTGCGGAAGCGCAGATAGAGGGCACGGGCACGGGTGGGGCCGATGCCGGGGGCTGCTTCCAGCCGCAGCTCCAGCGAGCTGCTTTGGTGTTTGGCGCGGGAAAAGGCGATGGAATAGCGGTGAACTTCGTCCTGGATAGCCGTTACCAGGTTGAAGGCTGCCCGCAGCGAGGTCATGGAAAGCTCGCCGCCATCAGCCGCGATAGCACGGGTGCGGTGGCGGTCATCCTTGACCATACCGAAAACCGGGGCAGTGACCCCCATCCCCCGCAGCAGGGGCGTAACAGCCGCCACATGGCCTTTGCCGCCATCCAGCAGGATGAGGTCGGGCATGCGTCCAAAGCCCACGGAGATGCCCTTTTCGGCAGCTTTGGCGTATTCCTCAAAGCGGCGGCGCAGCATCTCGCACATGGAGGCGTAGTCATCGGGGGCGCCCACCGTTTCGCGGATGGAGAACTTGCGATAGGCGGCCTTGAGGGGTTTGCCGTCGCAGAAGACCACCATACCGCCCACGATGGTGTCGCTGCCGATGTTGGAAATGTCGTAGGCCTCGATGTAGGCCGGAGGGGATTCCAGCCCCAACAGGCGGCCCAGTTCATCCAGGGCGGCCAGTTCCCTGCCGCCGCGGCGCAGGGCCAATGCGGCTGTTTGGGCGGCGTTGTTGCGGGCCATTTCCACCAGGCGCACACCCTCGCCGCGCTGGGGAACGGTCAGTTCCACCCGATGCCCTGCCTCGCCGCTCAGCCAGCTTTCCAGCAGGGACTGGTCGGCACAGGCGGTGTCAATGTATATCTTTTTGGGGATATCTCCCCGCTTGTAGTAATAGCCGGAAAGCAGGCCGGACAGCAGCTCATCCTGGCTGCCGACGCCCCCCAGCTTCAAATCTTTTTTATCCACCAGCCGTCCCCCGCGGAAACAGAGGATGCCGGCCCACAGGTCATCTCCGCTTTGCACCGTGGCAATGACATCCAGGCTGTCCTGCTTGATGGAAACCACCTTCTGCTGATCGGCAATGCGGCCGATGGCACGGATGCGGTCACGGTAGCGGGCGGCCTTTTCGAACTCCAGGTTTTCGGCGGCCTCCTCCATTTTTTCGGTCAGCAGCTTGACCGATTTGGCCCCGCCGCCCCGGATGAAGTCCAACGCTTCGGAAAAGATGGTGTTGTACTCTTCCTCGCTGATATTGCCCCGGCAGACCCCCATGCACTGTTTGATGTGAAAATTGAGGCAGGGGCGGCCCTTGCCGATCTCCTCGGGGAATTTGCGGCCGCAGGTGGGCAGTTTGAAAACCTTGTTGGCCTCGTCCACCGTCTGCTTGACCACGTAGGAGGAGATATAGGGGCCAAGGTACTCCCCTTCCTCCCCCTTTTGCAGGGCGGCGGTCAGGCGGCTGTAGCGCTGGGGCCACACCTTGATGTAGCTGTAACCCTTGTCATCCTTCAGCAGGATATTGTATTTGGGAGCATGCTGTTTGATCAGGCTGCACTCCAGGATGAGGGCTTCAAACTCGCTGTCGGTGACGATGAATTCAAAATCCTGCACATGCTCCACCATGCGGTAGACCTTGGGCAGGTGCTTTTCCACCGTGCGGAAGTAGCTGGAAACACGGTTGCGCAGGGCCTTGGCCTTGCCCACATAGATGATCTGGCCGGACTTATCCTTCATGATGTAGACGCCCGGCTCGAGGGGAAGCCGTGCGGCCTTATCCCGCAGTGCGGGCAGATTGGGATTGTTCATTTTGCACAGCCTCCTTTCGCTAAATACAGTATAACACAAAAGGTGCGTGGCCAATAGAGGCTACGCACCCATTTGTTTCTTTGGTATTAATTTTCTTATTCAGCGAAACCGGATTCGATCAGCTTGATCAGAGAGTCAACAGCCTGCTGTTCATCAGCGCCGTCGGCAATGATCTTGATGAAGGTGCCGCCTACAATGCCCAGGGACAGAACGCCCAGCAGGCTCTTGGCGTTTACACGGCGTTCTTCCTTTTCAACCCAGATGGAAGACTTGAATTCGTTGGCCTTCTGGATAAAGAAGGTAGCGGGACGGGCGTGCAGACCTACGTGATTCTGAACGGTTACTTCTTTTACGTACATATTCGATACTCTCCCTATTCATTCAATGGTTGGTGTCTTTCACTTGAATACATGCTACATTATAGCATACACCCAAAAACCGTCAATGGACATTTTGCCCCTTTGGCTAGCTTTTTGGATTTTTCTATCTGTTTTCCAATTAAAAGGCTTTTTTTCACCTTTCCTTGTTAATTTTAACTACAAAGTTTTCAACAATATAAGCAACTTATACCATTCTGTATGATATGCAGTACACAAGATTTAGTGGATAAAACTTTGTGCAATCTGATAAAGCACCGGAACAAGCAGAGCTGGCAGAAGATTTGCCACACGCACTTTGGCAATACCCGAAATAT
The DNA here is from genome assembly GCA_017847995.1 of Oscillospiraceae bacterium. GTDB lineage: Bacteria > Bacillota > Clostridia > Oscillospirales > Ruminococcaceae > Heteroruminococcus. The sequence continues at coordinate 5,425 of JAGAPB010000057.1, read as the reverse complement.
TCAGGCCAATGCAGCCAACCATAACATATCCCACAGCACAGATATTATTCAGCAGCACATCCGAGATAAGGGGGGCGATGACCCCTGCCAGCAGCGAAATACTGCCCTGATAAATCAGAACAGGGATGGCCGAAAAAGCAACGCCGATGCCCAGCGATGCCCCAAGGATGATGGAATTGACGCCGTCCAGGGTGCTTTTGATCAGCAGCACGCTGCTGTCGCCGGTAAGACCGTCGTTGAGGGAACCGATGATGGCCATTGCGCCCACGCAGTAGATGAGGGAGGCGCTGATGAAACCACGGGAAAAACCCTCGGCCTTGGTTTTTGATTCGATGTAATTTCCAAAACGGTTGAGGTGGTCGTCGATATTCAGCAGTTCGCCGATGATGGCACCGATGACCAGACTGCAGAGCATCAGCAGCTCGCCCGAGGAGGAAAGGCCGCCGTCAGCATCCACAGTGAACATAGAGCTGATGATTCCGTTGATGCCAATGACCACAACCGAGATGCCCATGATCTTCATCAGGGTATCTTCCACCCGTTGGGGCAGACCTTTTTTCAGCAAAAGGCCCAGCAGAGCGCCGGCCACTATGGCAACTACATTAACAATGGTACCAAACATATTTTATTCCTCCCGATCCGATGCGGGTTCCGGCTGTTGGGCAGCTTCTTCGGCCTCCTTTTCGGCCTTGATCTGCGCCCGCAGCTGTTCCACATATTTTTTATCCTTTGCATCCAGTCGGGCCTTTTTGATCAGGTCAGGGCGTTTGCGCAGGGTATTTTCCAAGGAACGTTGGTGCCGCCAGGCTTCAATGTTGCCGTGGTGGCCGCTTTGCAAAATTTCGGGCACTTCCCGGTCGTGCCACACAGGGGGCCGGGTGTACTGGGGATATTCCAGCAGGCCATTCCAGTGGCTGTCCTGGGTAAAGCACTCCTCTTCGGGCAGAACGCCGGGGCAGAGACGGCAGACCGCGTCGGCCACCACCAGGGCGCCCAGCTCCCCACCGGTCAGCACATAATCGCCGATGGAAAGCTCCTCGTCCACGATCTCGTCGATGACACGCTGGTCGATGCCCTCGTAATGCCCGCACAGCAGCAGGATGTGGTCCATTTTGGCCATTTCCTTGGCCTTGTGCTGGTTGAACACCTTGCCCTGGGGGGAAAGGTAGATGACATAGGGCTTGCTGCCGCTTTGGCGGCAAATATCTTCATAGCAGGCGTAGATGGGTTCGGGCTGCATCAGCATGCCCTTGCCGCCGCCATAGGGGGAATCATCCACACGGTGGTGCTTGGGGTCGGGGCTGTAGTCACGGATGTTGTGGCACTGCACCTGGATGTGGCCCGCCGCACGGGCACGGCCGATGATGCTTTCGCCCATCACAGCCTCGCACATCTCCACAAACAGGGTGGCAATGTCTATTCTCATGCCTCCACCGCCTCTCGGTCATCAAACAGGCCGGGCAGGGGACGAATGGTCATGCGGCCTGCCTCCAGGTCGATGGAAATGACCACCTGGGGGATGGCGGGAATGAGGTGGACCTGGCCGTCCTCAAACTTGATGTGATAGACCTGGTTGGCGCCGGTTTCGGTCACATCCACCAGCTTGCCGTAGGCGCGTCCGTCGTCGGCGTCCATCACCTCCAAGCCGATGATATCCTGGATAAAGTACTCCCCTTCTTCCAGTTCCACATCGTCACGGTCGATGTACAACACGGTGCCCCGCAGCTTGGTGGCTTCTTCGGGGGTATCCCAGCCCTTCAGCTTCAGCAGCACCATGGCACCGTGTACACGGCCCTTTTCCACCTGTACGGGGCGGCGGTCTTTGCCCAGATAGAAGGTATCGAAATCCAGCAGAAAATCGGGCGAGTCGCACCAGGGCTCCACCTTCACTTCGCCACGGATGCCGTGGGTCGACACTATTTTTCCGCAATCCAGATAATGCTTTTGCATGGCGGTTCCTCCCTTAACGTAAAAAGAGAGAGGGCACGCTGCCCCCTCCCCGTGGGTTTTCTCAGTCGATTTCAACGGCGACCTTTTCGCCGCTTTTGTTGGCAGCAGCACGCACTACGGTGCGGATGGCCTTGGCGATGCGGCCCTGCTTGCCGATCACACGGCCCATGTCTTCCTGGGCAACGTGCAGGTGGTAAACCACAGTGCCGTCTTCCATGGGTTCTTCATCACGAAGGACCGAAACGGCTTCCTTGTCGTCCACCAGGCCACGGGCAATGGCTACGATCAATGCTTCCATGTTCTATATCTCCAATTCCGCTGCGGCAGCCCGCAGCATCGATAATGTTCGCAGTTGCGGAGGAACGCCGGAACCCCGGCGTTCCTCACGGAAAAGGTGATCCTTAGAGGATGCCTTCTTTCTTCAGAATGGTCTTAACGGTGTCGGTAGGCTGAGCACCGGTGGAGAGCCACTTCTTTACCTTTTCGGTATCAACGCTGATTGCGGAGGGTTCCTTAGTGGGATCGTAGGTACCTACTTCCTCGATAAAACGACCATCACGGGGATAGCGGGAATCGGCAACGACGATGCGGTAGAAAGGAGCCTTCTTGGCGCCCATGCGGCGAAGTCTGATCTTAACGGCCATGTTGTCACCTCCTTAAAGAGAAACTAAAATTAAAAACATTTATTATTCCACGGCCGTTGGCCGGTGAATACGGTTTGGGTTAAAAGGGCAGGCCCATGCCGCCCATGCCGCCAAAGTTCATGCGGCGGCCTTTTTTGTTCATCTTGCCCATCTGCTTCATCATCTTCTGCATCTGTTCAAGCTGGCGGAGCTGGCGGTTTACGTCCTCCACCCGGGTGCCGCTGCCGGCTGCAATGCGCCGTTTGCGGCTGGGCGAGATCATCGAGGGCTTGGCACGTTCTTCGGGGGTCATGCTGTCGATGATGGCCATGGTGACCTTCAGGGCCTTTTCCCCTTCTTCAGCTTCGGCATCGCCGATCTTTCCGGCGGCGCCGGGCAGCATATTCAGCACCGAAGAAAGCGACCCCATTTTGCGCATCTGCAGGATCTGGTCCTTCAGATCGTTGAAATCCATCTTGCTGCTTTTCAGCTTTTCGGCCATCTTCAGGGCTTCTTTTTCATCGATCTCGGTCTGCACCTTGTCGATGAGGGTAAGCACGTCGCCCATGCCCAGAATACGGGAGGCCATGCGGTCGGGATGGAAGGGTTCCAGGTCTTCCAGCTTTTCGCCCATGCCGGCAAACTTGATGGGCTTGCCGGTTACAGCGCGTACCGAAAGGGCTGCGCCGCCGCGGGTGTCGCCGTCCAGCTTGGTCAGAATGACGCCGTCGATGCCCAAAGCCTCGTTGAAGCTGCCGGCTACGTTTACCGCGTCCTGACCGGTCATGGAGTCGATGACCAGCAAAATTTCGTGGGGCTTGATCTCGGCCTTCAGACCCTTCAGCTCGTCCATCAGCACCTCGTCCACGTGCAGGCGGCCGGCGGTGTCGATGATCATGAAGTCGTTGCCGTGGTCGCGGGCATGTGCCAGCGCCTTTTTGGCAATGGTAACAGGGTCGATCTGGCCCATTTCAAAAACAGGAACACCGGCCTTCTCGCCCACCACCTTCAACTGGTCGATGGCTGCGGGACGGTAGACGTCGCAGGCAACCAGCAAGGGACGTTTGCCCTGCTTTTTGAAGTAGTGTGCCAGCTTGCCGGAATGGGTGGTTTTACCCGAACCCTGCAGGCCGCACATCATGATGATGGTGGGGATTTTGGAAGAGAAGTTGATGCGGGAGTTTACCCCGCCCATCAGCTCGGTGAGCTGTTCGTTGACGATTTTGATGACCTGCTGGGCAGGGGTGAGGCTTTCCAGAACCTGGGCACCCACGGCCTTTTCGGTTACGGCGGCAACAAAGTCTTTGGCCACCTTGTAGTTTACGTCGGCTTCCAGCAGGGCCATGCGCACTTCACGCATGGCTGCTTTTACATCAGCCTCGCTGAGCTTGCCGCGGCTTTTCAGTTTTTTGAAAACGCCGGAAAGCTTATCGGAAAGTCCTTCAAAAGCCACGCTTGCATTCTCCTTACGATGAAAAAGTGATGTGGAGCATTACAGATCGCCCAAGCGGGCGGCGATGGTTCCAATTTCAGTCAGGTTGCGCTCGATCTCATGGTCGTTGCCACGGCGGCGGTTGGCGGCCGAAGCCTCGCGGGCCAGGCGCTGGATCTCTTCCAGCCCTTCGCCCATGGCGTTGAAGCGCTTTGCCAGGCCCAGGCGCTCTTCATATTCCTTCAACTGGGCTTCGGCCCGCTTGATGGAATCGCGCACGCCCTGGCGGGTGATGCCGCTGTGTTCGGCAATTTCGGCAAGGGAAAGGTCCTCGTTGTAATAAAGCTCTACAACGTCCTTCTGCTTTTCGGTAAGCATATCGCCATAGAAGTCCAGCAGGACCGAAATACCCAGATCTTTGGCCATAAGCTCACCCCTTTCCTCGCTTTGTGTAAAGCAAATCGCTTTACATTTGATCCTTAGGTATTATACTAAATGGATAGTCCCCTGTCAAGGGATTTTCAGGGGTTTTTTCAAAAGATTTTTCGCCCCCAAAAAGGGGCATTTTCCTGCCAAAAACCGTGGTTTTTTGCCGCAAAAATCCCCCATGCAAAAACACCGCCTTCCGGGGTGGAAGACGGTGTTTTGAATCCACTGAGTTTAGGGCTGGGGTTCTTCGGGAACAGCATCCTGAGCAGGGGTTTCTTCGGTGGAAGGAGCTTCTGCAGCAGGCTGTTCGGCAACGGGGGCAGCCAGGGGCTCCACAGGCTTGGGAGGCTCCACTTCTTCGCCCTTCATCATCTTTTCGAAGGTTTCGCCGTCCATTTTCTCGTGTTCCAGCAGATATTCGGCGATCATCTTAAGCTGGTCCATATGCTCTTCCAAAATGGCGGTGCACTTGCTGTAACCGGCTTCGATGATACCGCGAACTTCCTGGTCGATCTGGGAAGCTACATCCTCGGAATAGTTGCGGCTATGGCCCATTTCCATGCCAAGGAATACCTCTTCCTGGTCGGAACCGTAAACGATGGGGCCCAGCTTTTCGCTGAAGCCAAAGCGGGTGACCATCTTGCGGGCGGTTTCGCTGGCACGCTGGATGTCGTTGGAGGCGCCGGTGGAGATATCGTCCAGGGTAAGCTGTTCGGCAACACGGCCGCCCAGCAGCACCACGATGTCCTCCTGCATTTCGCCCTTGGTGCGGTAGGTGCGTTCCCCTTCGGGAAGCGAAAGGGTGTAGCCGCCGGCCCAGCCGCGGGGGATGATGGAGATCTGGTGTACCTTATCCTGGGTGGGACAATAGTAGGTGGCAACGGCATGACCGGCCTCGTGATAGGCGGTCAGCTTGCGGGCATTTTCGGTGACGACATGGGACTTCTTTTCGGGGCCGACCATGACCTTGATGGTGGCTTCCTCGATCTCG
>JAGAPB010000056.1 GCA_017847995.1 Oscillospiraceae bacterium | reverse complement strand
GTTATATGACACAGTTCCTATCCCAATTATCCGATCTCGCCTGGGGCGTTCCAACCATGGTGCTGTTTTTGACCGTGGGCGTTTGTATGACCATCGTGACAAAAGGCGTCCAATTCCGAGAACTGGGCCAATCCATCCGTCAGGTTGGAAAAAGCCTGCGAAACCCCGCCGACGGCGTCTCCTCTTTCCAGGCCGTTTGCACCGCTCTGGCCGCCACCGTGGGCACCGGCAACATCGCCGGCGTGGCAGGCGCCATCGCCATCGGCGGCCCGGGCGCGGTGTTCTGGATGTGGATCTCCGCCCTGCTGGGCATGGGCACCAAGTTTGCGGAAGTTACTCTTGCGGTGCATTTCCGGGAGCGCAACCAAAAGGGCGACTATGTAGGCGGCCCTATGTACTATATCAAACACGGCCTGGGGAAAAAGTGGATGTGGCTGGCGTACCTGTACGCCTTCTTCGGGGTCTGCGCCGTATTCGGCACCGGCAACGCCACCCAGGTAAACACCATTACCGCCGCTGTCAACACCGCCCTGCTCAACTATAACCTGATCAGCGCCGACCTGGTATCCGGCAGCAACCTGATCATCGGCATTATCATCTGCATTGCCGTGGCGCTGATCCTCATCGGGGGCGTTAAGCGCATCGGCAAGGTGTCCGAAACCCTGGTGCCTTTCATGGCAGCGGTGTACATTGCTTTGGGCCTGGGCTTGATCGCCATGCGTTTTGAGCAAGTGCCCGCTGTGTTTAGCTCCATCTTCCGGGGCGCTTTCCAGCCCCAGGCCGTTACCGGCGGCATCGTGGGCAGCTTCTTTGTCAGTATGCAAAAAGGCTTCTCCCGGGGCATTTTCTCCAACGAAGCGGGCCTGGGTACCGGCTCCATTGCCCACGCCTGCGCCGACACCGACGACCCCGCCAAGCAGGGCCTGTTCGGCGTATTCGAAGTATTTATGGACACCATCATCATCTGCACCATGACCGCCCTGGTAATCCTGCTCAGCGGCATCTCCGTCCCCTACGGCCAGACCGCCGGCGCAGAGCTGACCATCGGCGGCTTTACCTCCGTTTACGGCAACTGGGTATCCATCTTTACCGCCGTGGCTATGTGCTGCTTCGCTTTCTCCACCATCATCGGCTGGGGATTGTACGGTGCCCGGTGCGCGGAATTTCTGCTGGGCAGCAAGATCCTCCTGCCCTTCAACATTGCCTACTGCCTGGTAGCCATTGTAGGCGCTACTACCGACCTGGGGCTGATCTGGGCCATCAGCGATACCTTCAACGGCTTTATGACCGTGCCCAACCTGATCGCCGTATTCCTGCTTGCCCCGGTGGTGCTGAAGCTGATCAACGCCCATTTTCAAAAGCCCCTGGGCCCAAACAACGCCGACCATCACTAAATAAACCGCAAAAAGGGGCTGTCTTCAAATGAATGAGACAGCCCCAAAAAGAATGCTTATCCAATTTTTACCGTAGGGGGCGGTGTTGCAGAGCGCAGCGGATCTTTTAATATATGGTTGCCGGGGGCAACCAAACCGCAATGCATGTGTGCCGCCCCTATTGGTGTCTTATAGGCATTTTATCGGAATGGCACATAGGCCATTCCATACGGTCATGGTTGGTAGTTGTTCATTAACTTCCAGTGGGACGACCCC
>JAGAPB010000055.1 GCA_017847995.1 Oscillospiraceae bacterium | reverse complement strand
GGGCGGGGTAGCCAAGGCACACTTCGACCAACCAAATCACAGATTTGGGGTCTCAGACGTCTACTCCGCCCGTTGGCCTGCCCGTAATTTGCGGGAGGAGCAAAGCCCCTCCCCTACGGAATAAATGTCCGTTGAGATGTCAAAAGGCCCCCCTTACACAGGGGAGCCTTTTGCCCCAAAAGCAAAAAAATTACCCCATATCCTTGCAGACAGGGGCGTTTTTCATTCTTCGGTTTTTACCGCCGCAACAAGCATCTTGATGGGGATGCCCTGGGCGGTGAACATGGCTTCGTGCTCGGTGATAACATTATCTTCCGGCAGGTTGGCGTGCAGATCGCGGGTCATGCGCAGCACCTCGAAGCCGCTTTCGGCCAGATAGCCAAGGGTGGCGTCAAACAGCTCGTCATCGTCGGTTTTGAAGTGGATCTCGCCGCCGGGGGCAAGAAAACTCTTGTACTGCTCCAAAAACCGGGGATGGGTCAGGCGGCGTTTGTGGTGGCCCGCCTTGGGCCACGGGTTGGAAAAATTGAGGTAAATGCGCTCCACTTTATCCTCCGGGGCAAAAAAATCGGCGATATTGGCGGCGTTGCTCAGGGCCAGCATCAGGTTGTCGATGGGCAGGCCCGCCTCGGCATAGCTTTTTTCCGATTTGCGCCGGGCAAAGGCCACCATCTCACGCTTGATGTCCAGCGCCAGATAGTTGATCTCGGGGTGGGCGGGGGCAATTTGGGCAATAAAGCCGCCCTTGCCGCATCCCACCTCGATGTGGAAAGGCTGTTTGCGGGCATATTTTTCGGCCCATTTGCCCTTCAGGGAGGCCGGGTCTTCTGTAAAATGGGGGCAGACAGCCAGTTCCGGCTTGGCCCAGGGTTTGGTGCGAATTCTCAAGTGGATTTCTCCTCTCTATCTAACAAAACGGTATTTGCCGCTTTTCAGCTCTTGGTCCAGTTGTTTGCGGTTGGGGGCAAATTCCTCCAGCAGGGCGTAAAACCCCGCCTGGTGGTCGGCATGCAGCAGGTGGCAGTATTCGTGCAGCAGCACATACTCGGCCAGTTCGGTCGGCAGGCTGAACAGCCGCTTGTTCAGGGTGATTTTGCCCTGTTTGCTGATGCAGCTTCCCCAGCGGGAGGTCATCCACCGCAGGCGCAGGGTGGGTTTTGCCGTCCCCTTGGCCGCAAATTTTGCCCAGGCACACTCTTCCAGCCGGGCCAGTTCCCCCCGGCAGAAGGCGTCGTACCACCGTTCCCCCACCGCCGCCGCTTTGTCCGGATTTGGCAAGGTCATGGTCAGCACATCATTTTGCAACAAAACTGTGGCCTTGGCCCCGGTTTGGTGTTCCACAACCACCGGCTGCCCCAGCAGGTGGAACACTTCCCCCTGCCGCCAGCCAAAATCGGTCTGCTGACGCTGTTTGGTGCGGTTTTGGGCGGCCTGCAGCCAGTCCCAACGCTCCAGCAGGAAGGCCTCCACCTGGGCCTTGCCCACCCACCGTGGGGCCGAAACGGCCACGCTGCCGTCGCCGCGCACCCGCAGGTTGATGTTTTTTACCCGCTTGGGGGTAAACTCATATTCCAGGGTAAGGTTCCCCCGCTGCAGTGTACGCTTCATGGCCCATCCTCCGCAAAATTACCGCTCTATTTTACACCTTTTGCTGCCGCCAAACAAGTGGCCCGCCCTTGTATTGGCCGCCAATCAATGCTACAATCAAGTTGACCTTTTTTCGAAAGGAGCTTTCCCTATGTCTGAACGAATTTGCAAACGCGCGGCCGAAAGCTGCACCGAACAGGTACAGATCCTGATGCCCGAACACATCAACGGCTACAAGCGCCTTTTCGGCGGCCGCCTGATGGAGTGGATCGACATCGTGGCCGGGGTGGTTGCCCGCCGCCATTCGGGCTGCAACGTCACCACCGCCGCCATCGACAACCTGCAGTTTGAGGGTGCCGCCCATGTCAACAACACCATTGTGCTGCACGGCCGTGTCACCTATGTGGGCAACACCAGCATGGAGGTGCGGGTCGACAGCTTTGTGGAGCACCTGGACGGCAGCCGCACCAAGGTGAACCGCGCCTATCTGGTGATGGTGGCCCTGGATGAAAACGAAAAGCCCACCACCGTTCCCGGCCTTATCCTGGAAACCGACGAAGACCGTGCCGAATGGGAAGCAGGCGAAATCCGCGACGCCCTGCGCAAATGCCGCCGCGCCGACAAGTTTTAATAAAAAATCCCGGATCAGCGCTCTGCCGACCCGGGGTATTTTTTTACTTTTTACTTGAGCAGGGTGATCTTGCCAATGAGGGGCAGGGTCTTGGCCCGGCCGTTGATGGCATTCACAATGCCCAGCACCCAGAAGATGACACCGGCCACCGAAGCCACGATGCCCACCAGCCAACCGATAAAGGGAATGACCGAAACGATGGATGCCAGAATGTTAAACAGGAACAGCACCAGACCCTGGTTGCAGTGGAAGCGGACAAAGGGAGAGTCCTTCTTCACCAGCAGGGGGATGAGCAGCAGCAGGCCAAAGTAGCACAGGATGCACAGCAGCTTGTTGTCGGCAATATCCTGGGCGCTGTAGCCGCCGGTGGTGTCCTGGGTCTCAAGGGCGCGTTCCAGCTCTTCTGCGGTGGAAGAGGGTGCGGGGCCCTCAACAGGAGCTCCACACTGGGGGCAGAACTTTACATCGTTCTCGATATGAGAACCACATTTGGTACAAAAAGCCATATGATTTCCTCCTGTAACTCCACGCAGGGCGCGGGTATTTTTATGGCAAAATTATAGCACATCCGCTCCTTTTTGTCGACCCAAAACTTCTTCCTTCTTCATACTTGACAAATATAAGATAGATTTGGTATGATAGTCGCATAAAGAGGAAAGGAGGCGACCGTTCTGCTTATTACGCGAGAAACCGACTACGCCCTGCGCATCCTGCGCGCCCTAAGCAGCGGCCAGCTGCGCAGCATTCCCCAAATTTGTCAGGAAGAGCAAATTCCCAAGCAATTTGCCTATAAAATTCTCAAAAAGCTTTCCACCAGCGGCTTTGTGCAGGTAACACGCGGCACCACCGGCGGCTGCAAGCTTATCATCGAACCTGCCGAAGTTTCCCTCTTCCAGGTGCTGTGTGCCACCGGGGAGGAACACCTTGTCAACGCCTGCACCGACTGCGAATATGAATGTGACCGCCGCAAGGAAATGGAGGACGGTTGTTCCATCCACTGCAAGCTTTGCGAGATCCAAACCCGCCTGGATTCTTTGCTGAAGGAATACACCCTGGCCGACCTGCTGACAAAGTAATGAAAGGTGAACTCGTATGAAAAACGATAACTTGAAAGGTATTGCTTTAATATTATTTGGAATACTCCTCTGTCTGAGCAGCGGCGAACTGAATAATGTTGTTCTCATTGGGTTCAGTTACATTCCCTTTTCGCTGCTGGGTGTCATTTCAGGGGCTCTTGGGCTTGTAATGATTTTTGGCAAACACAAAAACGAGAACGACAGGTAAATAAGAATTTAAGCCAATCCATTTGCATCCTCCTCGGTTTTTCGAGGGGGATCTTTCTTGTTTTCCGTAAAATTACACACTTCCGCAGGGCATACTTTGGCAGCCGCATCTGGCGGTTTTCGTTGTAAACTCCCCCTGTTTTTGATAAAATGAAAATAACAAACAACCATTAAACACTCTTAGGAGGTATTTATTATGGGTATTATCAAAGCAGTAGTTGGCGCAGTGGGCGGCACCCTTGCCGACCAGTGGCTTGAAGTCATTGAATCCGACCAGATGAGCGACACCACGGTGTTTGCCAAGGGCGTTGCCGTGCGCAAAAATGACAAGCGCAGCAGCAACACCAAGGGCACCGAAAACCTGGTGACCGACGGCTCGGTCATCCATGTCTATCCCAACCAGTTTATGCTGCTGGTGGATGGCGGCAAGGTCATCGACTACACCGCCGAAGAGGGTTATTATACCGTAAAGAACGAATCGGCCCCCTCGCTGTTCAACGGCCAGTTTGGCGAAGCCTTGAAGGAGACCTTCGAGCGTGTAAAGTTTGGCGGCGTTTCCCCCAAGGCCCAGCAGGTATTCTTCATCAACCTGCAGGAGATCAAGGGCATCAAGTTCGGCACCCCCAACGCCATCAACTATTTCGACAACTTCTACAACAGCGAGCTGTTCCTGCGCACCCACGGCACCTACTCCATCAAGATCACCGATCCCCTGCTGTTCTATGCCGAGGCCATTCCCCGCAGCGCCAGCCGTGTTGACATCAACGATATCAACGAACAGTACCTCTCCGAATTCCTGGAAGCCCTGCAGGCCGCAGTAAACCAGTATTCGGCCGACGGCCAGCGCATCTCCTTCCTTGCCTCCAAGGGCCGTGAACTGAGCAAGTACATGAACGACATTCTGGATGAAGAATGGAAGAAGAACCGCGGCTTTGAAATTCAGTCGGTGGGCATTGCCAGCATCAGCTATGACGAAGAAAGCCAGAAGCTGATCAACATGCGCAACCAGGGCGCCATGCTGGGCGACCCCAGCGTGCGCGAAGGCTATATGCAGGGCGCCATCGCCCGCGGCCTGGAAGCCGCCGGCAGCAACGAGGGTGGTTCCATGGCCGGCTTTATGGGCATGGGCGTAGGCATGAATGCCGCCGGTGGTGTTGTGGCAGCCGCCTCCAACGCCAACCAGCAGCAGATGGCCGCCCAGCAGCCCGCCGCCGAAGGCTGGACCTGTGCCTGCGGCGCCAAATGCACCGGCAATTTCTGCCCCGTCTGCGGCAAGGCCAAACCCCAGGAAAACACCTGGACCTGCGCCTGCGGCGCCAAGTGCAGCGGCAACTTCTGCCCTGTTTGCGGCCAGCCCAAGCCTGCCAGCAACGAATGGACCTGCCCCTGCGGCACCAAATGCACCGGCAACTTCTGCCCCACCTGCGGCAAGGCCAAGCCCGCCAACTGATTCTGAAGCATGGGAGCTGATGTAAATTGGCTGTTGTTACATACAAATGCCCAAACTGCGGCGGCGGGCTGAAGTTTGACCCCGCCAGCCAAAAGTTTGCCTGCGAATACTGCCTTTCCAAATTTGAGGAAGAGGCCCTGAAGGACAAATTCCCCCTGGAAGAAGCTCCTGCCCAACCCCAAACCGAAGAAAAATCCGGAGCAGCCGCCGAAGAGGCTGTTGTTTACAACTGCCCCAGCTGCGGCGCCCAGATCGTCACCTGCGAAACCACCGCCGCCACCTATTGTTTTTATTGCCACAACCCTGTGGTGCTGGCCGGACGGCTGGAGGGCAAATACCTGCCCGACAAGATCATCCCTTTTGCTGTGCCAAAGGAGAAAGTGACCGAAGACCTGCGCCGCTGGCTGAAAAGCAAAAGCTTTGTGCCCAAGGGTTTCTTTTCGGATGACCAGGTGGAAAAGCTGACCGGGGTCTACTTCCCCCACTGGATGGTGGACTGCGATGTAAACACCCGGGTGGAGGGCACCGGACGCAACCTGCGCCTGTGGCGCATGGGGGATATTGAATACACCGAAACCAGCGTATTCGGCATCAGCCGGGAAAGCGATATCCACTTTGAGGATCTGACCAAAAACGCCCTGAAGAAGGCTGACGCCGAGTTGGTGGAGGGGGTACAGCCCTACAATGCCGAGGGACTCAAGGACTTCGATATGAGCTTCCTTTCCGGCTTCCAGGCCGAAAAGCGGGATATGGAAAAAGAAGACCTGGACCTTGCCGTAGAGCAGGAGATCAAGCTGTACGCCTCTTCGCTGGCACGCCAGCAGGTTTCGGGCTACGATTCGGTCTCCCTCAACGACCAATGCACCATCAAAAAAGCCAATTGGAGCTATGCGCTGCTGCCGGTTTGGGTGCTGACCTACCGCGACAAGGCCAAGGATAAACTTTATCATTACGCAGTGAACGGACAGACCGGCAAGGTCTGCGGCCAGGCCCCCATCGACAAGGGCAAGCTGAATTTGGCTACCCTTGGCGTTGGGCTTGTTTCCTTCCTGCTGATGCTGCTGATAGGATGGTGGCTGCGATGAAAAAACGACTTCTTTCCATCCTGTTTTGTCTGCTGACCCTGGTGGGGCTGTGTTCGGTCACGGCCCTGGCAGCCGACCAGCGTGTGTTTGACTATTCCGACGTCATTTCGGCTCCGGACGAGGCCCTGCTGGAAGCTACCATTGAAGCCCTGCGGGAAGAAACCAAGCTGGACTGGGTCATCCTTACGGTGGATGACGCCGGGGGACGTTCCTCCCGCCAGGTGGCCGACCAATTCTATCTGGAAAACGGCTTCGGCGTAGGTTCCGATTATTCCGGTGCTTTGTTCCTCATCGACTTTGACAACGGGGAAATTTACATTTCCACCTGCGGCAAGGGCATCGACTACATCACCGACAGCCGGCGCGAGGCCATTTTTGACCAGTGCTTTGACGAGGTGGTGGATGGCAACTACATTTCGGCCGCCCTCACCTTTTTGGAGGAAGGCGAAGCCTATGTGGAAGCCGGTGTGCCCCAGGACCACTATTATGTGGATGAGGAAACCGGCGAAGTTACCCAGTACCGCGGCGGACTCAGCCCCTTCTCGGTGGTGCTGTTTGCCGTTGTTTCGGCCGTCATTGCCCTCATTTTCCGCTTTGGCGTCACCCGCGGCTACAGCATCAAGGGCAATTCTTACGTCTATCCCTTTGCAAGCAAGAGCAACATTGCGCTGCTGAACAAAAACGACGTATTCCAAAACAAATTTGTATCCACCCGGCGCATCCCCCGCTCCAACAACAACGGCGGCGGTGGGTTCAGCGGAAGCAGCGGCGGTGGCGGCGGCAGCCGTGTACACCACAGCGGCGGGCGCAGCTTTGGCGGCGGTGGACGCAAGTTCCGCTAATCATTCCAAGGAGTCATGGTTTCATGGCTCCTTTTTTCTTGGCTTCGACAAAAACAATTGTTCTTTTTGCTTTTCAACCCGGGCCGAATATGCTATACTTAATGTGTATTGGTATGTACCCGGGAATAAGCCGCGCCAAAGCGGCCACACTATTTGAAAAAGCCCCAAAGGAGCTGTTCAAATATGTATATTCCCGGAACCATCCTGCCCCAAAACGAGGACGACCCCCAGGAGGAACAAAGCAGCCAGAAGGAACTGACCGAACAGATCCTCGAGACCGGTTCTGTCACCCCCGAAGGCGGAAAGCACATCATCCACTGTCTGACCATTGTGGGCCAAATCGAAGGACACTACACCCTGCCGCCCCAGAACAAAACCACCAAGTACGAACATGTCATCCCCCAGCTTGTGGCCATTGAACAGGACCCCCGCATCGAGGGACTGCTCATCATCCTGAACACGGTGGGGGGCGATGTGGAGGCCGGCCTGGCCATTGCCGAGCTGATTTCCGGCATGAAAAAGCCCACCGTTTCGCTGGTGCTGGGGGGCGGCCATTCCATCGGTGTGCCCTTGGCCTGCAGCGCCAAATCCTCGCTGATCTGTCCCACCGCCACGATGACCATCCATCCCGTGCGGATGAACGGCCTGGTGCTCTGCGTTCCCCAGTCCCTTTCCTACATCGACCGGATGCAGGACCGCATCATCCGCTTTGTCACCCAAAATTCCCACATCAGCGAGCAGACCTTCCGCAGCCTGATGACCAACACCGGCGAGCTTGTTACCGATGTGGGTACCATCCTGGATGGCGAACGGGCCGTAGAAGTGGGGCTTATCGACCGCTTGGGCAGCCTGGGCGATGCTGTGGAAGAGCTCTACCGCCTGATTGAAGAGCAGGAGGAGGGCGAGGAAGAATGATGCACACCATCGTTCCCATGGAACTGCTGGAGGAGCAAAAAAGCCTTCCCACGCGCAGCTTCCGGCCCCTGCGGAGCGGCTATGCCGAGTTTTGGCAGGACGGCAGCCTCTGCCGGCTCATCAGCACCGACCCCACCCTTTATCTTGACCCGCATTTTGCCCCGGGCGCCCGGTGGAACCACCCACGCCCCGGCGGCATGTGATCCATACGACAATTTTTGCTGCATCCTGGCGCAGCACCGAGGAGGAACCGCCATGGCAACCAAATCGAAAAAATCGGCCGCGGCCACCAAGGCCGCCCAAACCCGGGCCGCCAACGCCAAAAAGAAGGCCGCCAAAAAACAGCTTCAGGCCATCGTACTGTTTGCGGTGGGCCTGCTGCTCTTTCTGCTTTGCCTGCTGAAGGGCGAAGGAGGCTGGGCCGCCTTCCGGGGCGTCTTTTTGGGCCTGTTCAGCTGGCCCGCCTTCTTCATCGGGCCGCTGCTCATCTTCCTTGCGGTGCTCATCTCGCTGGACCGCGATGACCTTTCCACCAACGCAAAGGCCTGGGAATCGGCCATCCTGGTTCTGCTGATCTCGGGTGCTGCCCAAATTTTCAGCAAACCCCAGCCCGAGGGCGGTATCCTGGATATGGTCAAGGAGCTGTATGCCAACGGCCGGCAGCTCCGCGGCGGCGGCGTATTTTCCATGCTCACCGGCATCCCTCTGCTCAAGCTGCTGGATTTTACCGGAGCCGCCATCGTCATCTGTCTCATCATCTTCGTTCTGGTTATGATCATCACCGGCAGCACCATCTCCGGTTTGATGAAAAAGGCCGCCGCCCCTGCCCGCAAGCTGGGCGAGGCCTACACCATACATAAAGAAAACGCCGCACAGCAGACCACCCAGATCCCTGCCCAGACCAAGCTGAAGGAAGAGCCTGCCGCCCGGCCTACCGCCAAAAACCGCTTCGATTTTGATATTTCCATGGACGGCGACGTTCATCCCGTTACCGCCGCTCCTGCCAAAAATGATGCCGTAAGCCAGGCACGCGACCGCCTGCTGGGCGCCGCCCACATGGTAAACACCGGCAAACCCCTGGAAAAGCCCGCTGAACCTGTTGTGGCCCCCACACCTGCCCCCGTTCCCGGCGGCATCGACGACCTGATCAGCCGTGCCATCGGCGGCGAGGCCGTCATCGACGACCCCGAACTGACCGCTGAAACCGCTGCTGAACCCCGCCCCACTGTTCAGGAAGGCAGCGGCCTCAACTTCCGCGTCACCGGCGACACCCTGAAAAAGCCCGACGGCGAAACCTTTGTGGTGCCCCCCGTTGACCCCGATCCCATCCCTACCGTGGAGGAAACTCCCACACCGGCCATCAAGCCCGCTGCGGCTGTTCGTCCCAAGCCCCAGCCCAAACCGGCCGAGGAACCCCTCCCCGAAGCTGTACCTGAACCCGTTGCTGAGGTGGAACCTGTCGTTCCGGCCTATCGTTTTCCCCCTGTGGAGCTGCTGAACAAGCCCAGCGCCGCCGACAGCGGCAATGTCACCCAGGAACTGAAAGAGAACGCCGAACGCCTGGTGGAGACCCTGAAGAGCTTTGGGGTGCAAACACGGGTTATCGACATTGCCCGTGGGCCTGCCATCACCCGCTATGAGCTGCAGCCCAACGCAGGCGTAAAGATCAGCCGCATCACCGGCCTGGCCGATGACATCGCCCTCAGCCTGGCCTCCTCCGGGGTGCGCATCGAGGCCCCCATCCCCAACAAATCCGCCGTTGGCATCGAAGTTCCCAACAAGGTCATCTCCCCCGTTCTGCTGCGTGAGGTCATCGATTCCCCCGCCTTTGAGGAAGCCCAAAGCCGCCTCAGCGTGGCCCTGGGCAAAGATATTGCCGGCAACCTGGCTGTGGCCGACCTTTCCCGTATGCCCCACCTGCTCATCGCCGGCTCCACCGGTTCGGGCAAGTCGGTCTGCATCAACAGCTTTATCGTCAGCCTGCTCTATAAGGCCAACCCAGACCAGGTCAAGCTGATGATGATCGACCCCAAGGTGGTGGAACTGGGTGCCTACAACGGCATCCCCCATCTGCTGGTACCCGTTGTTACCGACCCCCGCAAGGCCGCCGGTGCCCTGTGCTGGGCTGTCAACGAAATGATGACCCGCTACAAGGTATTCAGCGCCAACAATGTGCGTGACATCACCGGCTACAACCGTTTGGCCGAAAGCAGCGATACTCTGAACACCATGCCCCACATCGTCATCATCATCGACGAACTTTCCGACCTGATGATGGTTTGCCCCAACGAGGTGGAAGACTACATCTGCCGTCTGGCCCAGATGGCCCGAGCCGCCGGCATGCATCTGGTCATTGCCACCCAGCGCCCCTCGGTGGATGTTATCACCGGCATCATCAAGGCCAACATCCCCAGCCGGATCGCCTTTGCGGTTTCCAGCCAGGTGGACAGCCGCACCATCCTGGACCTGAGCGGTGCCGAAAAACTGCTGGGCCGCGGCGATATGCTCTACTACCCCGTGGGCAGCGCCAAGCCCACCCGTGTGCAGGGCTGCTTTGTTACCGACCAGGAAGTGGAGGCCGTAGTGGAATTTGTAAAGAATGACGCCCAAAATGCCAGCTACGACGCCAGCATCATTGAAGAAATTGACCGCCAGGCTGCCAACACCGGGAAAAAGGGCGGCGGTGGCGGCGGTGCCGAAGGCGGCAGCGAAGAGGACGAAGAACTGGTGCAGGCCGCCATCGAGGCGGTTGTGGAAGCCGGACAGGCCTCCACCAGCTATCTGCAGCGCAAGCTGAAGCTGGGCTATGCCCGTGCCGCCCGCATCGTGGATGAACTGGAAGCCCGTGGCATCGTCGGCCCCTTCGAGGGCAGCAAGCCCCGCCAGGTGCTTATCACCAAAGAACGCTGGTACGAAATGAAGCTCAACAGCGACCAGTAACACAAAATAAAAAAGGCGGTGCCTCGCAGGAGGTACCGCTTCTTTTTTATGCCAAAGAAAAACCTCTGTGTTTCCACAGAGGTTTTTTAATTTCGTGTTAGCCGATAACGACCAGCAGACTGCCGGTGTCAACGGTGTCGCCCTTCTTCACAGAGACAGAAACGACCTTGCCGTCGGCAGGGGCACAAATTTCGTTTTCCATCTTCATGGCTTCCAGCAGTACCAGCACCTGGCCGTTGGCAACGGTATCGCCAACGTTTACCTTAACGTCCAGAATGGAGCCGGGCATGGGGCTGGTGACCTGGGTGCCGCCTGCGGGGGCCGGAGCAGCGGGGGCAGCTGCAGGGGCAGCAGCGGGGGCAGGTGCGGCAGCAGGAGCGGGAGCTGCAACGGGGGCGGCTGCATCCAGTTCCAGTTCTTCCACCTTGATCTGATAGCTCTTGCCGTTAACGTTCAGGTTAAAGTTTACGGGACCTTCCAGCTTGGCACCGGGGGCGGGAGCGTTCTTTTTGGCCAGACGCTTTTCAAAGAACTTGGTGGCAACCTTGTCGAACATGGCGTAGCTCAGTACGTCTTCTTCCTGTTCGTTGTATTCGGCAGGCAGTTCGGCACGCAGCTTTTCCAGTTCGGGGGCGATCAGGTCGGCGGGGCGGCAGTCGATGGGCTCTGCGTCGCCGATGATCTTCTTGCGGAATTCGGGATCGATGGCGATGGGGGTACGGCCATATTCGCCGCGCACCATGCCCTTGAATTCCTTGGTTACCATCTTGTAGCGTTCGCCGTTGATGACGTTGAACACAGCCTGGGTGCCAACGATCTGGCTGGTGGGGGTTACCAGGGGAGGATAGCCGGCATCTTCACGTACACGGGGCACTTCGGCCAGAACCTCATCCAGCAGGTCGCTCTTGCCGGCCTGGGCAAGCTGGCTTACCAGGTTGGAAAGCATGCCGCCGGGCACCTGGTAGAGCAGGGTGTTGGCGTCAACGCCCATCAGCTTGGGAACAAGCTGGCCGCTGGCCAGATACTTGTCACGCAGCTTGGCGCAGTGTTCGCGCACAACGTTCAGCTTCTGCAGATCCAGGCCGGTGTCGTACTGGGTGCCCTGCAGGGCGGCCACCATCGATTCGGTGGCGGGGTGAGAAGTACCCAGACCCAGAGGAGACATGGCGGTGTCGATGATGTCCACGCCGGCTTCGATGGCCTTCAGGTGGGCCATAGAGGCCAGACCGGAGGTGTAGTGGCTGTGCAGCTGAATGGGAACCTTTACGTTCTCCTTCAGGGCCTTTACCAGCTCTTCGGCGTAGTAAGGGGTGATCAGGGCAGCCATATCCTTGATGCAGATGGAGTCTGCACCGGCATTTTCCAACTGCTTGGCGTAGTTTACATAGTATTCGGTGGTGAATACGGGGCCGGTGGTGTAGCTGATGGCGCCCTGTACGTGGGCTCCCATCTTCTTGGCAGCGTTGATGGCGCTTTCCAGGTTGCGGATGTCGTTGAGGGCGTCAAAAATACGCAGGATGTCGATGCCGTTGTCCACCGACTTCTGAACAAAGTATTCCAGAACGTCGTCGGCATAGTGGCGGTAGCCCAGCATATTCTGGCCGCGGAACAGCATCTGCAGCTTGGTGTTGGGCATTTCCTTGCGGATGATGCGCAGGCGTTCCCAGGGGTCTTCATCCAGGAAGCGCAGACAGGCGTCAAAGGTGGCGCCGCCCCAAACTTCGGCGGAATAGAAGCCAACGTCATCGATGGCCTTGAGCATGGGACGCATTTCGTCCATGGTCATGCGGGTGGCGATCAGGGACTGGTGGG
>JAGAPB010000054.1 GCA_017847995.1 Oscillospiraceae bacterium | reverse complement strand
GAACAGGTGGAAAACCTGCTGGAAACCAAACCTCAAAATTCGACCCTGCTGTTTGTGGGGGACGGGGTAAACGACGCCCCTGTGCTGGCCCGCGCCGACCTGGGGGTTGCCATGGGCGCCATGGGCAGCGATGCCGCCATCGAGGCCGCCGACGTGGTGCTGATGGACGACGATCTTTCCCGCCTGCCGGTGGCCATCCGCCATGCCCGCCGGGTCATGAATATCGTTGGTCAAAACATCGTTTTTGCCCTGGGTGTCAAGGGTGTCACCCTTGTTCTGGCTGCCATGGGCTATGCCAGCATGTGGTGGGCGGTGTTCGCCGATGTGGGGGTCATGGTTCTGGCGGTGCTCAACGCCATGCGGGCCCTGCACATCCCCAAAAAGCAATAAAAACCAAAGGCTCTGTTCCAACCAGAGCCTTTTTTCATCGCCATTTCCTCCTAATATTCCAAAAAAATTGACAGGGAAGAAATTGGCGTTTAAAATATGCAGTGTAAAGTTGGTTTTCAGGACACATAATAAGGGACGAACGGTCTATTTCCCGAATGGAGGGACACTTTTATGTTGAAAAAACACCATCGAATTTTGGCCCTGCTGGCCGCAGTTGTTATGATGCTTGCAGCCTTTACCGCCTGCAGCAGCGAGGGCAGAACACCCCCCGGCTCGCAGGAGCAGCAACCCGCGCCCCAGCAGCCCTCTTCTTCGGTTGCCCAACCGGAAGAACCCCAGCCGGAAGAAAGCCGACCCGAACCGGAGCCTGAGTCCGAACCCGAAGAGGAGCCCACCGCCATGGCCGCCACCGGCGAATACGCCAAGTACGCCGAACTGGATAGCCAGCGCAAGGACTGGGGCCCCGGCGGCCCGGTGGACGAAAAGAACCGCAGCCAGGGCAGCCTGGCCTACAACAAGCTTTACGGCAAATACAACGCCACCTTTTTGGAAGAAGACAGCGAAAAGATCTACCTCACCTTTGACCAGGGGTACGAAAACGGCTACACCCCCGCCTTTTTGGACGCTTTGAAGGAGAAGGGGGTCAAGGGGGTATTCTTTCTGACCGGCGACTATCTGCGCCGCCAGCCCGAGCTGGTGCAGCGCATGATCGACGAAGGCCATGTGCTGGGCAGCCACAGCGACGCCCACCCCGATATGCCCACTTTGCCGCTGGAGGAGGTTTGGGAAGACACCGCCAGCCTGCACAACATGCTGGTGGAGCAGTTCCACTATGAGCCCAAGCTTTACCGCTTCCCGGCCGGCGCCTTCAACGAGCAGACCCTGGCCCTCATCCAGGATGCGGGCTACCGTTCGGTTTTCTGGAGCTTTGCCTACAAGGATTGGGAGGTGGACAACCAGCCCGACCCCACCGAGGCTTTGAACAAAATTTTGAATTCCGCCCACCCCGGCGGCATCTATCTGCTCCACACCGTTTCCGAAACCAATTCGATCATCATCGGTGATGTTATCGACGGTTTTCTCGAAAAAGGCTTCGAGATCGGCGACCCCAATGACCTGATCAAGTGACCAAAACACCAGGCCCTCATCCGCCATGGATGGGGGCTTTTTGGTTGCGGCAGGGGGCCTTTCGTGGTAAAATAGCGGTATATTCCCGCCCGGAAAGGACGAAAACGCTATGGATATTTTGAAAACTTTGGCCGCCGAGCTGAACATCAAGGTCAGCCAGGCAAAGGCCGCCGTAGAACTGATCGACGAGGGTAACACCATCCCCTTTATCGCCCGCTACCGCAAGGAGGCCACCGGTTCGCTGGACGACAGCGTGCTGCGCGACCTGTTTGACCGCCTGACCTATCTGCGCAACCTGGAAAAGCGCCGGGAAGAGGTGCGTTCCTCCATTGAAGAGCAGGGCAAGCTGACCGACGAACTGGCCGCCGCCCTGGCTGCCGCCGAAACCCTGGCCCGCATCGAGGACCTGTATCTGCCCTATAAGAAAAAGCGCCGCACCCGTGCCGGCATCGCCCGGGAACGTGGCCTGGAACCCCTGGCCGCCGCCCTGCTGGCCCAGGACCCCAAAGCCGACCCTGTGGAATTGGCCGCCGCCTATGTGGACGAGGAAAAGGAAGTACCCGACGCCGCTGCCGCCCTGGCAGGCGCCCGCGATATTTTGGCCGAAGATTTTTCCGACAATGCCGACCTGCGGGGCAGGCTGCGCAGCTTTATGGCTGCCGAGGGTGTTGTGACCTCGGCGGGAGATGAAAAAACCGACCCCAACGGCGTCTTTGAAATGTACCGCGACTTTGCCGAACCGGTGAAAAAGCTGGCCCCCCACCGGGTGCTGGCCCTCAACCGGGGCGAAAAGGAAAAGGCCCTCAAGGTGGGCGTTCAGTTGGACGCCGAGCGTGCCCTGGGCCTGATGCTCCACGATGTAAAGAAAAACGACAGCCCCTGCGCCGCCCAGGTGGCCGAAGCCGCCGCCGATAGCTGGAAGCGGCTGATCTTCCCCTCGCTGGAAAACGAACAGATGAACGGCCTGTTTGAGGTGGCCAGCGAGCAGGCCATCAAGGTCTTTGCCCTCAACCTGGGCCACCTGCTGATGCAGCCCCCTGTTAAGGACCAGGTGGTGCTGGGCCTTGACCCCGCCTACCGCACCGGCTGCAAAATTGCCGTGGTGGACGCCACCGGCCGGGTACTGGATACCGCCGTGGTTTACCCCACCCCTCCCCAGAAGAAGATCGCCGAAGCCAAGGCCAAGCTGACCCAGCTCATCAAAAAGCACGGCGTCACCGTCATCTCCATCGGCAACGGCACCGCCAGCCGGGAAAGTGAGACCTTTGTGGCCGAACTCATCCGGGAACTGGGCATGCCCCTTTCCTACATGGTGGTCAGCGAGGCGGGGGCCTCGGTCTACTCGGCCAGCAAGCTTGCCGCCAACGAATTCCCCGAATATGACGTTTCCCTCCGTTCGGCGGTGTCCATCGCCCGCCGTCTGCAGGACCCCCTGGCCGAGCTGGTCAAAATCGACCCCAAGGCCATCGGCATCGGCCAGTACCAGCACGACATGCCCCCCGCCCGTTTGGATCAGGCTCTGGGCGGTGTGGTGGAAAACTGCGTCAACTCGGTGGGTGTTGACCTGAACACCGCCAGCTTTTCGCTGCTGGAGCATGTGGCGGGCATCAGCCCCACCGTGGCCAAAAACATTGTGGCCTGGCGGGAGCAAAACGGCGCCTTCCGCAACCGCAAGCAGCTTCTGAAGGTGGAAAAGCTGGGGCCCAAGGCCGCCCAGCAGTGTTCCGGCTTCCTCCGTGTCTATGACGGGGAGGAAATTCTGGACTGCACGGCTGTTCACCCCGAAAGCTACGCCGCCGCCCGCAAGCTGCTGGAAGTATGCGGCTGCACCACCGCCGATGTGCGGGAAAACCGCCTGGCCGGCCTGATGGACAAGGCCGAAGCGGTGGGCTTTGGGCTGCTGTGCGACCAAACCGGCGTGGGCGAGCCCACCCTGCGGGATATTATCACCGAACTGCAGAAGCCGGGCCGCGACCCCCGCGACCAGCTTCCTCCCCCCTTGCTGCGCACCGACGTAATGGAGCTGAAGGACCTGAAGCCCGATATGGTGCTGGACGGCACGGTGCGCAATGTCACCGACTTTGGCGCCTTTGTGGACATCGGCGTGCACCAGGATGGGCTGGTGCACATCAGCCGCCTGGCCGACCGTTTTATCCGCCACCCCAGCGAGGTGGTCAAGGTG
>JAGAPB010000053.1 GCA_017847995.1 Oscillospiraceae bacterium | reverse complement strand
GTGATGGCGGCCTTCAAAGCTTCGGCGGTCAGGCGGAATTTGTCCTCGGCACGGGTGGGCAGTGCCACTGGAACACCACCAGCCAGACGGGTGATGGGGTCGTAGCAGACAAAGGAGGGTTCGGGGATGAGAACCTCATCGCCGGGAGAAACCAGCGCACGGACGCAAAGGTCAATGGCCTCGCTGCCGCCAACGGTGACGATCACTTCCTTCATGCCGTCATATTCCAGGGCAAAGCGGCGCTTGAGATAGGCGGCAATGGCCTGACGCAGGGGGGCAAGACCGGCATTGGCAGTGTACCAGGTGCGGCCTTTTTCCAGCGATTCAATGCCGGCGCGGCGGATGACATAGGGGGTTTTGAAGTCGGGTTCCCCCACGCCCAAAGAAATAACATGATCCATGGTGGCAGCCAGGTCAAAGAACTTGCGGATGCCCGAGGGCTTCATCTCCACCACGGTTTTGGAAAGGACTTTGCTGTAATCGATCACAGATTAGCCTCCCTTCCGTCGCCTTCGGTTTCCATCAGGCTGCAGCCGCGTTCCTTATACTTGCGCAGCACAAAGCTGGTGGCGGTGGAACGGACCTCTTCGATGGTGGAAAGGCGGTGTGCCACAAACAGGGCAACATCCTTGAAGGTTTTGCCGGTGATGGTAACGGCGATGTCGTAGCCGCCGCTCATCAAATAAACGGTCTCCACCTCTTCAAACTGGCAGATGCGTGCAGCAACTTCTTCAAAGCCTACGCCGCCCTGGGGAGTGACCTGTACCTCGATGCGGGCGATGCAGACGTCCTTGTCGGTTTTATCCCAGTCGATGATGGCCTTGTAACCCATGATGGTGCCATCGGCTTCCATTTCGTCGATCAGTGCCGCCACCTGTTCGGGGGTGGTGTTCAGCATGGATGCGATCTGTTGGTTGGTCAGGCGGGCATTCTTTGCCAAAATGTTCAGCAGCAGCTCTTTCATGGTTGTGACCTCCTGTTTCTTTAAGAAATCGGCACAGGGCCGTAATGATCGTTGAGGTAATATTATACCCCATTCCCATAAAACTGTAAAGCAGGGCCGGCCCCAAAGGCCGACCCTGTCGAAAAATTTTCTTATTCCACCGTGACCGATTTGGCCAGGTTGCGGGGTTTATCCACATCGCAGCCGCGGGCAATGCTGGCAAAATAGGCCAGCATCTGCAGCACGATGACCCCCAGCATGGGGCCAAAGGCGTCATCGCCGATGGGCAGCCGCATGATCTGGTCGCAGCAGCTCAGATCCACCTCGTAATCCTCACCGGTGATCAGCAGCACATGGCCGCCGCGGGCCTTCACTTCCTTGATGTTGCTTATCATCTTGGGCAGCAGGTCGCGCTGGGTGGCCATGGCAATGACCGGAACATTGTTGGAGATGAGGGCGATGGGGCCGTGCTTCAGTTCGCCGGCGGCGTAGGCCTCGCTGTGGATGTAGGAAACCTCCTTCAGCTTCAGGCTGCCTTCCAGGGCCAGGGCGTAGTCGATGCCGCGGCCGATAAAGAACAGGTCGGAGACCTCCTTCAGCCCCTGGGCGTATTCCTTGATGGTATCGGCCAGATCAAGGGTCTGGCGCACACGGTCGATGGTGGCGTACAGCTCGGCCAGATAGGCGCGGGCGGCCTCTTCGGTCATGGTGCCACGCTGCAGCGCGCAGGAAACAGCCAGCATATACATCAGGTTGATCTGCACCGAATAGGCCTTGGTGGAAGCCACGGCGATTTCCGGCCCGGCGTAGGTATAGATGCAGTAGTCGGCCTCGCGGGCGATGGAGGAACCGGCCACATTGACAATAGCGATAACGGGAACCCCTGCCTGCTTGCACAGGCGCAGGGCGGCCAGGCTGTCGGCAGTTTCGCCCGACTGGCTGATGACCAGTGCCATCTGCCCCTGGGTCAGAATGGGGTCACGGTAACGGAACTCGGAGGCCATATCCACCTCGACGGGCAGACGGGCCAGCTTTTCCATCAGGGCCTTGCCCAGCATACCGGCGTGCATGGCGGTGCCGCAGGCAATGATGTTCAGCTTAGTCACATTCTGGAACAGGTCGCCGGGGATGTCGCTGGCCGAAAAATCGGGCAGGCCGTCGTGGCCCAGGCGTGGATGCATGGTGGAGTGGATGGCGGTGGGCTGCTCGTAGATCTCCTTGATCATAAAGTGGTCAAAGCCGCCCTTCTGGGCCTGCTCCACATTCCAGCTGGCCACCTGCACCTTCTTTTCGATGGGGCTGCCGTCGGGGCCGGTAACGGTCACTTTTTCGGGGGTAACACAGGCGATCTCGCCCTCTTCCAGCAGGTAATAGTTGCGGGTAAAGCGCAGGATGGCGGGCATATCGGAGGCGACAAAGTTTTCGCCCTCGCCCAAAGCCACGATCAGGGGGCTATCCTTGCGCAGGCAGTAGATGGTGCCGGGGTGGTCGGCAAACAGGATGCAGAAGGCGTAGGCACCTTCCAAAATCTTGGTGGCCTCGCGGATGGCGGCCTCGGGGTCGCCCTGGTAGCAATAGTCAATGAGCTTTGCGGCAGTTTCGGTGTCGGTCTGGGATTCAAATACGTAGCCCTTGCCCTGCAAAAACTCCTTGACCTGGTTGTAGTTTTCAATGATGCCGTTGTGCACCAGGCTCAGTTTGGTGGTGATGTGGGGGTGGGCATTGGTGTCGGAGGGTTCACCGTGGGTGGCCCAGCGGGTGTGGCCGATGCCGCAGCCCGAGGTCAGCACATGGCTTTCCAGCTTTTTGCCCAGGTCGGCCAGACGGCCCTTTGCCTTAACGGTGTAAAGAGCATTGTTTTCAAAAACCGAGATGCCGGCCGAGTCATAGCCGCGGTATTCCAGATTGGAAAGGCCCTCCAGCAGCACTTGGGCGGCATTCTTCATGCCGGTATAACCAACGATTCCGCACATATCTCAAAAATCTCCTTATAAAACATATTTTTTTGCCCCCCGGATACAACAAAACAGGCCCGGCGCCCCAATTTGGCGCTGAGTCTGAGTGTACCGGTATGGCGGCACTGGCCCGGGCAGGTTTCCGCTGCCCCCCGGGCGGTTTATCTCAAAAAATAAATTCAGATGTCATTCCTCATCCAATGGCGATGTTGTTGCACAGTTGCCCGTGTTCTTTGACCCCATTGTAACGTCCTGAGGAGGAACGGGGAGGCATCCGCCGACAATTTCGATACTCCTCCCGCCTCGTCGCCCGCCCTTGTTTGGCGGTTCCTGGCGCTTATGTTTTTTATCCGGTGCTGTATGCACACCTCCTAACGCTATATTTTGTGCAGTTTGTTGTTAAACCCCCTCCTTCTACCCATTGTATTGTATGTATTATGGCATATTTTACATGCCAAGTCAATCAAATCGCTTGCCATAGCAAGCAAAAATATGTTTATAGCAATCAAAAATATGTTTCCTAATCAAAAAAAGAGCGAAAGCATTGCTGCTTCCGCTCTTTAGGCAACTTATTTTTACTTAAAAATTTCTTCCAGTTTATCCAGGCCGATCTGCATCTGTTCCTGGGCAAACTTGGCGGTATCGGTGATGGTTTCGTCGGGGATCTGGCCCAGCATCATCATGAATACATAGTCGCCCTTGCGGATGACCTGGCTGGCCTTTACCTTTTCTTCATTCATGGGGTACTGCATGGAATTTTCCACAATGTTGGTGTGGTAGGCCTTCAGTTCTTCTTCCACCTGGTCGGCCTTGCCTTCCTTGGCCTTGATGCCGATGAAGGTGTCCACATGGGCGCTCATCATGGGCATTTCGGCAATAAAGCTTTCCACATTATCCATGTTTACGCCAACAACTTCGCTCATCATGGTTTCGTCCAGGGGCATGCTGGGCAGATAGTTTTCGCCATAGGCTTCCTTCAGGGCGGTATGCAGTTCCACCAGCTTGGGGTCAGCCTCGACGGCAGGGGTTTCTTCGGGAGTTTCCTCAGGGGTTTCTTCGGGGGTTTCTTCTACCGAAGAAGAGGGTTCTTCGGGAGCGGCGGGTTCCTCGGTATTTTTGTTGCCGCAGGCAGCCAAAGACAGCACCATCATCAGTGCCAGAAGCATTGCAAGCAGTTTTTTCATTTTTCTTGTTCTCCTTTAATTTTTGCTTTATTTCAGCCGGGAGTGGTTCGGCTACGCAATAACAGTATCAAAACTTTTCAAAATTATTGCACTGCCAAATTTGAATTCTTTATGAATTCTGCTCCCGGCAAGTTGTTATCATTATTGCCCCACAAAGGCAAAATATTACCGCAGCCGGTCACGAATCATGCGGGCGCACTTGTAAACATCGCCGCAACCCAGGGTGATAACCAGGTCGCTGGGCTGTGCATTGGCGGCCACATAGTCGGCCATTTCTTCAAAGCCGGGGTACCACACGCTGCCGGGAATTTTTGCGGCAAGGTCGGCGGTATAGATGTTGTAGGTGTTCTTTTCGCGGCTGCCCATAATTTCGGACATGACCACCCGGTCGGCAATGGAAAGAACTTTGGCAAAATCATCCAGCAGCATGGCGGTGCGGGAATAGGTGAAGGGCTGGAACACCGCCCAAACATTTTTAAATCCCATACTTTTTGCGGCGGTAAGAGTGGCGCCGATCTCGGTGGGATGGTGGGCGTAGTCATCGGCGATGGTCACGCCCGAAAATTCGCCGTAGACCTCAAAGCGGCGGCCTGCCCCGCCGAACTTCACCGCCTCGCGGGCGATGGCTTCCGGCTGGGCGCCTGCCATGATGGCGGCAGCGGCGGCGGCAACGGCGTTGCAGATGTTGTGCCGCCCGGGGATCTGCAGGTCCATGGCACACAGCTTTTTGCCCCGGTGCATCAGGTCAAAGCTGCAGCGCACGCCGGTGTGCAGCACAATGTTTGCGGCGTAATAATCATTTTTTTCGGTCAGGCCAAAGGTGGTGATGGGGGCATTGGTCAGTCCTTCCACCGCCTTCAGGCTGTCGGGGTCATCGCCGTTGACCAGGATGTGCTTGGTGGCCAGGGCCGCAAACTTGCGGAAGGCGGCGATGAGGTTTTCCATGGAGCCAAAGAACTCCAGATGGTCGTTATCCACATTGAGGATGACGGCAACGGCGGGATGCAGTTCCAAAAAGGTGTTGGAAAATTCGCAGGCCTCGCAGGTCATCAGCTCGGTTTCGCCGCAGCGGCCATAGCCGCCGATGGCGGGCAGCTTGCCGCCAATGACGGCGGTGGGGTCCAGCCCTGCCCCCAAAAGAACCTGGGTCAGCAGAGCGGTGGTGGTGGTTTTGCCGTGGGTGCCGGCCACGCAGATGCAGTCGTCATAGCAGGCCGAAACGGCCCCCAGCATTTTGCTGCGTTCCCACACCGGCAGGCCGCTGGCCTTGGCGGCGATCAGCTCGGGGTTATCCGCCATAATGGCGGCTGTGTGGACGATCATGTCGGCGCCTTCAATATTTTCGGCCTTCTGGCCCATAATGACCTGAATGCCCATGGCCCGTTCCATTTCAACAATGTCGCTGGGGTTATTGTCCGACCCGGTGATGTGGTAGCCCTGGGCGTGCAAAATCTGCACGATGGGGAACATGCCGGAACCGCCAATGCCGATAAAGTGGATATGGCGAACCCCCGCGGGGATCTGGGTTGCGGTTTTTTTCATTTGCTGCGCTCTCCCCTTCCTGTTTGTCAAAGGAATCATTCGCAAAACAGTTCTAAAAACTATTATATTTCAGTTTGCCCCAAAAGGAAACCGTTTAACATAGCGGTGGGCCTGCCGTGCGACAGGCCCATTGGATTGTCAGTTCTTGAGGGAATGCATGGGTGCGGGGATGTGCCCGCCGCGGCCGATCATGCGGGCGGGGCTCTTGGTGCCCACCTTCATCACAGGACCGCTGCCCAGCAGGCCGCCAAAGTTCAGTTCCTCGCCCATGGCCTTGCCCACAGCGGGGATAAGACGAACGGCGGTGGTCTTCTGGTTGACCATGCCGATGGCGGCTTCGTCGGCAATGATGGCCGCAATGGTCTCGGCGCTGGTGTCGCCGGGAATGACGATCATATCCAGGCCTACCGAGCAAACGGCGGTCATGGCCTCCAGCTTTTCGATGCTCAGGGTGCCTGCCCGTGCGGCGTCGATCATGCCGGCGTCTTCGGTCACGGGGATAAAGGCGCCCGAAAGGCCGCCAACGGTGGAAGATGCCATAACACCACCCTTTTTCACGGCGTCATTGAGCATGGCCAAAGCGGCGGTGGTGCCGGGGGCGCCGCACTGTTCCAGGCCGATCTCTTCCAAAATATGAGCCACCGAGTCGCCGATGGCGGGGGTGGGAGCCAGCGAAAGATCAACGATGCCGAAAGGCACGCCCAAACGGCGGCTGGCCTCGGCGCCAACCAACTGGCCCATGCGGGTAATTTTGAAGGCGGTGCGCTTGATCAGGTCGGCCACCTCGTTCAGGGGGATATCCCCTGCCTTGGAAAGGGCGGCACGCACAACACCGGGACCCGAAACACCCACATGGATGACAGTGTCGGGTTCGCCCACGCCGTGGAAGGCGCCGGCCATAAAGGGGTTGTCCTCAACGGCATTGCAGAAAACCACCAGCTTGGCGGCACCAATGCAGTCGCGGTCGGCGGTCAGTTGGGCCGACTGCTTGATGACGTTGCCCATCATGGCAACGGCATCCATGTTGATGCCAGCCTTGGTGGAACCGATGTTGACCGAAGAGCAGACCTGGTCGGTGATGGCCAGGGCCTCGGGGATGGCCCGGATAAGCTCCCGGTCGCCGGCGGCAAAGCCCTTCTGCACCAGGGCGGAAAAGCCGCCGATAAAGTTTACCCCAACGGCCTTGCTGGCCTTATCCAGCACCTTGGCGTATTCCACCTGGTCTCCGCCCGAAACGCCGCACAACATGGAAATGGGGGTGACCGAAATGCGCTTGTTGATGATGGGGATGCCGTATTCACGCTCGATCTCGCAGCCGGTGGAAACCAGATCTT
Source organism: Oscillospiraceae bacterium (assembly GCA_017847995.1). Lineage (GTDB taxonomy): Bacteria > Bacillota > Clostridia > Oscillospirales > Ruminococcaceae > Heteroruminococcus. Next base: position 6,688 of record JAGAPB010000053.1, on the reverse strand, counting down.
TGGCACAGCGGGTGATCTTTTCGTAAATTTTGCGGCAGGATACATGGATGTCGCTGTCGGCGCAGTCCAGCAGCGAAATGCCCATGGTTATGGTACGAATATCCAGGTTTTCGTCCTGGATCATTGTGATTGTTTCAAGAATATCGTTGGTGTTCAGCACAACAGGCTACCTCACTTTTTCGGATTTGGCGCAACCATCATACACGGTGCATCGAGTTGAACAGATCCTCGTGCATCACGTGGATCTTCAGCCCCATTTCCTGCCCAATGGCGTCCATCGCTTCGCCAAAGTCGCCCAGCTTGCAGGTGATCTTGGAGATGTCGATGAGCATGATCATGGCGAACATATCCTGCAAAACCGACTGGTTTACTTCAATGACATTGGCGTTGATCTTGGCACATTCTCCGGCAACCCTGGCCAGAATGCCCACCATGTCGCGTCCAACAACGGTAATAATCGCTCTCATTCCGATTCCTCCTGTTCCCCTGTGGGATATACGGTACATTTTGGGATTCTTTTTCATTTTATCACTGCCAATCATACCATATCCAACCACCCTTTTCAACGCCGAAACCGTGTTTTTCGCCATATACAAAAGGGTTGCCTTGTGGTATCATGAAGGTGGTAAAAGCCGCCATATTTCTTTGCCAAAAGGAGTGACAACATTTATGTATACCAATCTTTTTGACAGCCACACCCATTCCGAAAATTCCCCCGACGGCAACCATTCGGTTTTGTATATGTGCGAACATGCCGCCGACATCGGCCTTTCGGGCATTGCCATCACCGACCATCTGGAATGCAACGATTTTATCAAAGACAACTACCGCGCCCGTATTCAGCAGTCGGTATTTGATATTCGCCGTGCCCAGCAGCTTATGGGCGACAAGCTTCTCATCAGCTGCGGCATCGAGCTGGGCCAGGCCCTGCAGGATAAAGACGCCGCCCTGGAGATTCTGAACACCTACGATTTCGACTTTATCCTGGGTTCGCTGCACGCCCTGGAGGGCAAGCTGGACTTCTACTACTGGGATTACAGCGACCCCAGCATCATCATCCACGACAGCATGGTGGACTATTACCAGCAGCAGATCGACCTTGCCAAATGGGGCCATTTTGACGTAATGGGCCACATCACCTACCCCATCCGTTACATCTGGGGCAAAAACCGCATCCCCGTTGACCTCAACCGCTATATGGATCTGATCGATGAGCTGCTGCGCACCCTGATCGAAAAGGGCCGCGGCATTGAGGTGAATACCTCCGGCCTGCGCCAGGAACTGGGCACCACCCTGCCCGACTTCCCCCTGATCAAGCGCTACCGCGAGCTGGGGGGCGAGATCATCACCATTGGCAGCGATGCCCACTATGTGGAACACATCGGCAACGGCGTGGAATACACCATGGATATGCTGCGCGAAGCCGGCTTTAAGTACTTCTCGTTCTTCAAGGGACGCCAGCCCCGCATGCTCGAGCTTGCCTAAACCGGAAAAGAGGCCTTTTTTGATGTATAAAAACCTGTTCGACTGCCACATTCATTCCGAAAATTCCCACGACTCCAAAATTTCGGTAAAGGACATCTGCCTACAGGCCGAAAAGCTGGGCTTCCGCGGGCTGGCCATCACCGACCACGCCGAATGCCAGGGCTATCTGGGCTGCGACTACGCCGCAAACATCGCCAATTCGCTGAAGGATACCCGCCGGGCCAAGGAAGAGTTTGAGGGCCGCCTGCAGGTCATCTGTGGGTTCGAGATCGCCCAGGTGCTGCAGGATTATGACCTTGCCAACCTGATCAGCGACAGCAACACCTTCGATTTTGTCATCGGCTCGCTGCACGGCATCGGCCGCACCAAAGAAACTTTTGAATATTGGAACAGCACCGAACCGGTGGACATCGACCGAAAGATCGAGGATTATTTCGATCAGATCATGGAAATGACCCGCTGGGGCAAATTTGACGTGCTGGGCCACCTCACCTACCCCATCCGCTACATCACCGCCTACCACAAGATCCCCCTGGACTTTGCCCGTTACAGCGACCTGATCGACCAGGTGCTGCGCCTGCTGATCGAAACCGGCCACGGCATCGAGATCAACACCTCCGGCCTGCGCCAGGGGGTGGGCTTTCCCATGCCCCACCTGCCCTGGGTCAAGCGCTACCGCGAGCTGGGGGGCGAAATCATCACCATTGGCAGCGACGCCCACTTTTTGGAACACGTGGGGGCAGGCGTAGCCGAGTGCATGGATATGATGAAGCAAGCCGGCTACAAGTACTTCACCTACTACATCGACCGCAAGCCACATTTTGAACTTCTGGACTGATCTGACCGGACGGTGTTGCCCACCGTCCGTTTTTCTTGTGTGAAAGGAGGGAACGTCAGCATGGATCTGTTAACCCCGCAGGCCATTGCCCAGCACCTGGGCGCCACCACACGCCCCTGGAAACTGCAGGTGGTGGAGGAGACCGACAGCACCAACACCCGGCTGAAACAAGCCGCCAAGGCCGGCGCCGGGCAGGATATTGTGCTGGTGGCCGACCACCAAACCGCCGGGCGGGGACGGCTGGGCCGCAGCTTTCTTTCCCCCGCCGGCAGCGGCATTTACATGAGCCTGCTGCTCCGCCCCGCCCTGCCCATGGCCCGCTGCACCGACCTTACCGTTGCCGCCGCCGTCTGCGTTGCCCGCGCCCTGGGAAAGCTTTGCGGCCTGCAGGCCGACATCAAATGGGTCAATGACCTGTATGTGGGCGGCAAAAAACTCTGCGGCATTTTGACCGAAGGCACCCTGGGCCAAAAAGACATGGCCGATTTTGTGGTGGTGGGCATTGGGCTGAATGTGGGTCGTCTGGATTGCGGCGGTGACGCCGAACTGGCCGCCATCGTCACCAGCCTGGAGGAAGAACTGGGCCGCACCGTTGACCGCAGTGAACTTATTGCCGCCATCCTTTGGGAATTTGACCACTATTATGCCGACATGGAGCAAAACCACCCCGCCATGCTGGAAGAATACCGCCGCCGGATGTTCCTGACCGGAAAGGAAGTCACCCTTTCCACCGACCCGGCAAAACGCCCCCATCTGGTGCTGGGTGTGGATGAGAATGCCGGGCTGCTGGTACGCACCCCCGACGGCGGCACCCTTACCCTGCAAAGCGGCGAGGTAAGCATCCGAACCGTTTGACCCCGCAAAGGAGACCTCCATGCAAACCAAAGAACTGACCCGCATTGCCCTCTTCACCGCGTTGATGGCTCTGCTTTCCCAAATCATCATTCCCCTGCCCGGTGGGGTGCCCATCAGCCTTTCCACCCTTGGGGTGATGCTCTGCGGCGGGCTGCTGCCCCCTCGCCGGGCCTTCACCACCCAGCTTTGCTATCTGATGCTGGGGCTTGTTGGCGCACCGGTTTTCAGCAGCTTTGGCGGCGGACCGGGGTGGCTGCTTGGTCCCACCGGCGGCTACCTGCTTTCCTATCCGCTGATGGCCCTGGTCATCGCCCTGCTGCTGGCCCGCTTTTCCGCCTTGCCAAAGTGGTTGGCTTTTTTGCCCGGCCTTTTGGTCTGCTATCTGCTGGGCACGGGCTGGCTGGCCCTTTCCACCCGGTGGGGCTTTGGCCATGCCCTGGCGGTGGGGGTGCTCCCCTTCCTGCTGCCTGACTTCTTCAAGGTTATGCTGGCCACCGTGCTGGTCAAAGGTCTTGCGACCCTGACCAAACAATAAACGAAAAAACGCCCCGTCCTCTTTTCCGAGAACGGGGCGTTCGTTTTATCCTTATTTGCCTGCTTCGGCAAGGTCGGCCAGGAAGGCTTCCACCATTTCGGCGGGGGTGGCCCAACTGGTGCAAAGACGAATGGCGTCATGTTCGGCGTCAATGCCGCACCAGAAGCTCCAGGAATAGCGGCCGCTGAGGCGTTCCAGCACCTTTTTGGGCAGGATAGGGAAGATCTGGTTGGTGGGGGTTTCCACCAGGAAACCGTAGCCCAGTGCCTTGATGCCCTGTTCCAGGCGGCGGGCCTGGTCGTTGGCGTATTTGGCAAGTTCGTAGTACAAACCATCCTTAAACAACTGGTGGAACTGGATGCCCAGCAGCTTGCCCTTGGCCAGCATGCCGCCCCGCTGCTTCATGATGCTGCGGAAGTCGGCCTGATAGGCAGGGTTGTTGATGACCAGCGCCTCGCCAAACAGGGCACCCATCTTGGTGCCGCCTATGTAGAAAATATCGGTGAGTTTGCCCAGGTCGGCCATGGTCAGGTCGTTGGCGTGGCTGGTGAGGGCGCAGCCCAAACGGGCCCCGTCCATGTACAGGGGGATGTTCCACTTTTCGCAAACAGCCTTCAGCTCGGTCAGCTCCTGCTTGGTGTAGATGGTGCCGTTTTCGGTGGGGTTGGAGATGTAAACCATGCCGGGCTGCACCATGTGCTCGGCGGTGGAATCATCATAATGGCCCTGGATGTATTCATCCACCTGAGCGGCGGTCAGCTTGCCCTGTTCGTCGCAAGGCAGGGCCAGCACCTTGTGGCCGGTGCCCTCAATGGCGCCCGACTCGTGCACATTCACGTGGCCGCTGGCGGCGCTTACCATGCCCTGGTGGGGGCGCAGCACCAAGGTGGCCACGATCATGTTGGTCTGGCTGCCGCCCACCAAAAAGTGGATGGCACTTTCGGGGTTCTGCAGATCCTTCTGGATGGCCTGGCGGGCAGCGTCGCAATATTCGTCAATGCCGTAGCAGCCGGTCTGCCGGCGGGCGGTACGGGTCATTTCTTCCAAAATGCTTTCGTGGGCGCCTTCGCTGTAATCGTTGGCAAAGCTGTACATGGGTGGTCCCTTCCTTCACAAATTCGTTCTTTAAAGTCCTGCTGCAATGGTATTCAAGGCGGAAGCTATCTGGCTGCCGATATTGCCGCCTGCTTCCAGAATTGCGTTTCCGATCACCACCGCGCCAATAATGATGGCAACGGCAACAATGATCTTTCCAATCAAATTCTGATATTCCTTCATCTTTTGTTCCTCCACAAAACTCTTTATAAGAAATATTGTAGCAAAGACGCCTGTTAACTGCAACATCAACCAAAAAGAAACCGCCCGGCCCAGGAAGGGACAGGCGGCATCGGTTTTGCAGCGCTCAGCGGCAGTCGTCGGTGTTCTTGCGGTTCTGGGTGTTGTTTTCGGCCTTGTTGGAGCCGGAGTTGTTCTTCTTGTTGCTGGTTTCGTTCTTGGTGCTGTTCATGCCCTGGTTGGCGTTATTTTTCTGGTTGGTAGACATAATCGTTTCACCTCATTGTTTTTTTGCAGCGGCAAAGCCGTTACGCTTCTATTATGTCAAGCCTTTGGGGCAATATACTTTTCGCTTTTCTTCCTGGGTTTGGGGGCATCCAAAAGGTTCAAAACAGCCCAAAAATTGCCACTTTTTGCCCGTTTGTTCACACAATTCTCTTGAATTGGCCGCATTTACTATGTTAAACTATAGGCAATCAGCATGGTCTGGCCCACCTGCGGGCCAAAAATTTTTAATCGAATTACAGAAAGGATTTCATTGTTATGAGCAAATATGTATGCAGCATTTGTGGTTATGTATATGAAGGCGAAGCCGCTCCCTCTGCCTGCCCCCAGTGCAAGGCTCCTGCCGAAAAGTTCATCGAACAGGACAGCGCCGAAATGATCTGGGCCGACGAACACCGCATCGGCATTGCCGAAGGCATTGACGCTGTTGTTATCGAAGACCTGCGCAGCAACTTTATGGGCGAATGCACCGAAGTTGGCATGTATCTGGCCATGGCCCGCCAGGCCCACCGCGAAGGCTATCCCGAAGTTGGCCTTTACTATGAAAAGGCTGCCTGGGAAGAAGCCGAACACGCCGCCAAGTTTGCCGAGCTGCTGGGCGAGGTCGTTTCTTCCAGCACCAAGACCAACCTGGAAATGCGCGTTGCCGCCGAACACGGCGCCTGCGAAGGCAAGATGAAGCTGGCCAGCCGCGCCAAGGAACTGGGTCTGGACGCCATCCACGACACCGTACACGAAATGGCCAAGGACGAAGCCCGTCACGGCTGCGGCTTCAAGGGTCTGCTGGAACGTTACTTCAAGTAAGCCAAAACCGCATAAAACCAAAGTTTTTCGAGAAGGAGTTCACCTGTGTGGGCTCCTTCTTTTTTTGTAAGGTGATGGTGTGGATAAAAGGGACACAAGCAAAATCCCCCTGTGTTTGTAGGGGCGGGGTTTTACTCCGCCCGTTGGCCTGCCCGTAATTTGCGGGAGGAGCAAAGCCCCTCCCCTACGGAGTAAATGTCCATTGGGATGTCAAAAGGCCCCTTTGTGTAAAGGGGGCTGTCTGCGGAGCAGACTGGGGGATTGTCGGCAGAGACTAGCAACGATTAGGGCAATTCGGGCGATTGCTGAAAATTCTTCAATCCCTCCGCTTCGCTTACGCTCAGCACCTCCCTTTACACAAGGGAGGCTTCAAGCCCTCTCAGTCACCTACGGTGACAGCTTTCTCGCCTGTCGGCTCGGTCGGTGATGGACGGTTGCCACTGGCAACCATCACCCCAGAGGGGGAGCCAAGCACCGCCGCCAAAAGCAAAAAGAACCCCGCCGCATCAGAGAATACGGCGGGGGATACAGAGCTTTTTAAGCTAGATTGTGTTTATAAAGGGTAAGTTTAACTTACTTCTTCAGGGAAACAGCACCAGCAGCAACCAGAG
>JAGAPB010000052.1 GCA_017847995.1 Oscillospiraceae bacterium | reverse complement strand
TTTTCCTCCATAAAAATATATATCGTTCATGGGTGTCTCTGACCACCCGTAGAACCTGTTTTGTTTTTGGTTTTTGGAGAACCGGGCGGCGTACAGAGAATAGCCGCCCGGCAGTTTCCGGGAAAAAGTGATATTTACTTTTTGCCGGAGGAAACCAATGTTTTCATCCCCCCGCCGGAGTCTCTTTCTCCTGCCGGAAGATGGAGGATCTGGGGTGTTTTCCCTGTTCCTCTGAGTCGACTTTATCATCATTTTGTAATCATTGCAACACTTTTTTTTTTTTTGTTAACATTTTGTAATAATTTAAAGGCAGTTTTTGCCCTTCAAAAAGTTCATTTTTGGGCGTAACAATGCGGTTTTCCCGCCTTTTGGCCCAATTTTTACATTTTGTTGCCTTTGTTGAAAACTTGCCGTTGTTGAAAACAAAAAACCTCCCTCTGACGCGGCCCAGGCCGGCCTCTCTTGCCCTTAGGGCAATTCACCTTCAGGGAGGTGCTGAGCGACAGCGAAGCGGAGGGAGAGAAAACGGGAGTTGCATATTTCTGCAAAATCTCTCCCCCACCGCCTACGGCGGAGCCCCCTCGTCAGAGGGAGCCTTTTGTAGGGGCGGGGTAGCCAAGGCACACTTCGACCAACCAAATCACAGATTTGGGGTCTCAGACGTCTACTCCGCCCGTTGGCCTGCCCGTAATTTGCGGGAGGAGCAGAGCCCCTCCCCTACAGAGTAAATGTCCATTGGGATGTCAAAAGGCCCCTTGTGTAAAGGGGGCCTTTCAATATGTCATAGGGAGGCTTTAAATGCAAAAAAGCTTCCCCTTGGGGGGAAGCTGTCAAGCATATGCGAGACTGATAGGGGGCCAAAACCCCCGCCTTTGCAGACGGGGGTGGGTGGTTCGCTTTATTTCACATAAGTTACCGTGCCGGGCTTGCGGGCCGGGGCGGCGGGGCTTTGGGCGGGATAGCCCACAATGGTGGAACACTGCACCTCGTATCCCTCGGGCAGGCCAAGCTGGGCCAGATAGGCCTCCACCTTGGCGTTGCCCCACACATCCCGGAACTGGTTGATCCAGCAGGTGCCCAGACCAAGGTCGTGGGCGGCCAGCATCATGTTCTGCAGCGCCGCCGAACAATCCGCCATGGCATTGCGGGCGCCCTTTTTGTTGGCGCACAGGATGATGACCGGGGCGCCATAGAAGTGATAGCCGGGACGGCCCAATTCTTCGCCCAGCAGTTCTTCCAGCCGATGCAGCACCTCGGGGTTTTCCACCACAACAAAGTGCCATTCCTGCAGGTTTTTGCCGCTGGGGGCAAACTGCCCCGCCAGCACGATCTGCTCCAGCAGTTCATGGCTGGGCATTTGGTCGGTGTAGGCACGCACGCTGCGGCGCTCCAGAAGGTTTTTCATCACGGGGCTCCAGCTTTCTTCTTCCTGCTGGTCGGCCAATTTGCCCTTCTTCTGGTTCTGGCGGAAGCACCAGTAGGAATAAAGGTAGGGCACGACGGTGATGGCCACCAGGGCGACGCCCGACACAAGGTAGATGAGCAGCGGCCAAACAGGCATCAGCGCCCAAACGGTGACGCACAGGCCAAAGATGAAGAAGATGCGCCCGCCAATGCGATGGGTGCGGTTCCAGATATCGGGGTCGGAAAGGGTCCAGGGGTTGCGGATGCCGATGAAGTAGTTGCTTTTGATTTTGGGCATCAGGTTGCCCATCACCATGCAGATCAGGCCGGCGATCAGCACCACAAGCTGGCCCACCTCAATTTTGCCGGGGCGGAAGCTTTCGGAAATGACCACACCGGTAAGAATATCACCCGCCACCACCATGACAAGGGTGAAGGTCTCGTAATATTCCATAAAGCGCTGGTAGTTTTTGTTGCGGGGGTCGATGAGGGGCAGCACGGTGAACAGCACCGCAAAAACCGCCGCCAGGCTGGCGATCAGCCAGATGTTGTTCTTTTCGGCATAGCGCAGCACCGTTCCGTGGAAGTTCCACCACATGGGGATCTCTTCGGGCAAAAAGGAATAGGCGATGGCGGTAACGACCAGGGACAGCACCGAAAGCGCCCATATCATCAAGGTTTTGCGGCTGCGTTTGGTCATCCTTCCTTCCCTCCTCTCAGCGCGGTGATCCATCCCAAAATTTCGTCCAGAACCGACATGTTCAGTTCGTAATAGATGTATTTTCCGCGGCGGTCGTCGCTGATGAACTTGGCGTCCCGCAGCACCGACAAATGGTGGGAAACGGTGGCGGCGGTCATATCAAATTTGGATGCGATGTCGCCGGCTGTCATGGCCCCGCCCTTCAGCAGGTCCAGTATGGCCCGGCGGGTGGGGTCCGAAAGCGCCTTGAAGCTTTCCTGGAATTTCAAAATGACCGCCTCCTTTCCTTTGCTTTTCTATCAAAAATATAGCATTTTCGGCCCGGTTCTGTCAATTTTCGGCCGAAATTTCAGCAGGCTGCTTAAGCACCTCACGCATGGCTTCCACCGGCTTCTGGCCCTTGGCCATACGCACCGTGATGTAGGGGCGTGCCCCGGCGCTGACCATCACGCGGCCCTTCAGCCGTTCGGCCAATGTGGCCACCATAGCCATATCCAGCCGTTCCGGGAAGAACAGCAGGCTGCTGCCCTTCTGGGTGATCTCGTTGAAGCCCATGGCCGAGGCCTGCCCGCGCAGCAGCGCCACATCCACCAGGCCCTGCACCGCCGCCGGTGGGTCGCCAAAGCGGTCGATCAGCTCGTCGATCATATCGTAGCTGTCCTCTTCGGTTTGGATGGCGGCGATCTTTTTATAAATATCGATGCGCTGGGCGGTGTTGGAGATGTAATTTTCGGGAATGTGGGCGGCAATTTGCAGGTCAACGGTGCATTCGGCGGCCTTCTGCACCGGTTTGCCCTGCTGCTCGTTCACCGCTTCGCTCAACAGGCGGAGGTAGAGGTCGTAACCCACCGCCTCCATGTGGCCGTGCTGGGCCCGGCCCAGGATGTCCCCCGCCCCGCGGATCTCCAGGTCGCGCATGGCAATGCGGAACCCCGAGCCGAAGGAGGTGAATTCCCGGATGGCGGTCAGGCGTTTTTCGGCCACTTCGGTCAGCACCTTGCCCCGCCGGAAGGTGAAGTAGGCATAGGCGCGGCGGCCGCTGCGGCCCACACGCCCACGGAGCTGATAAAGCTGTGCCAGCCCCATGCGGTCGGCGTCCTCGACAATCAGGGTGTTGCAGTTGGGCACGTCCACCCCCGATTCGATGATGGTGGTGCAGACCAGAATGTCGATCTCATGGTCCAGCAGCTCCCGCCAGATGTCGGACATCTGGTCTTCGTCCATGCGGCCGTGGGCCACCCGGATACGGGCCTCGGGCAGGGCATTCTGCAAATGGGCGGCGCAGGTGTTGATGGAATCCACCCGGTTGTGGAGGTAGAACACCTGTCCCCCACGGCGCAGCTCCTTGCGGATGGCGTCGGCGATTACACGGTCGTCGTGCTCCAGCACATAGGTCTGCACCGGATGGCGGTCCTGGGGAGCCTCCTCGATGGTGGACATATCGCGGATGCCGCTCATGGCCATATTCAGGGTGCGGGGAATGGGGGTGGCCGAAAGGGTCAGTACATCCACATTGCCGCGCATTTCTTTGAATCGTTCCTTGTGGGCCACGCCAAAGCGCTGTTCCTCGTCGATGATGCACAGGCCCAGGTCCTTGAACTGAATATCCTTCTGCAGCAGGCGGTGGGTACCCACCACCAGGTCAACGGTGCCGGCCTTCAGCCCACGCACCGTTTCGGCCTGCTGTTTGGCCGAGCGGAAGCGGTTCATCAGCTCGATGTTGATGGGGTAGCCCTCCATGCGCCGTTTGAAGGTTTGAAAGTGCTGCCAGGCCAGAATTGTGGTGGGCACCAGCACGGCGCACTGTTTGCCTTCCAGCACACATTTGAAGGCGGCACGCAGGGCCACCTCGGTTTTGCCAAAGCCCACGTCGCCGCACAGCAGGCGGTCCATGGGGGATTCGCTTTCCATGTCCTGCTTTATCTCGCGGATGCAGCGGAGCTGGTCGTCGGTCTCGGTGTATTCAAAGCGCTCCTCAAAGTCACGCTGCCAGTCGTCATCGGGGGCAAAGGCGTGCCCCTTGGCCTGCTGGCGCTTGGCGTAAAGCTGGATCAGCTCCTCGGCCATATCCGAAACAGCCTGCTTTACCCGCTGGCGGGTCTTGTGCCATTCCACCGAGTTCAGGCGGTTAAGCTTGATGCTGCCCTCTTCCCGGCCGCCCACATACTTGGTCACCAGGTCCAACTGGGTCACGGGAACAAAAAGCATATCCCCGGCGCCGTATTTGATCTGGATGTAGTCCTTGACCACACCCTGCACTTCTTTTTTGACAATGCCGCCAAAGATGCCGATGCCGTGGGAGATATGTACCACATAGTCACCGGGGGTGAGGTCGGCAATGGAGCGCAGCTTATCGCCGCGGATGCCCTTGCGCAGGGCACGGGGCTTCTTTTTGGGGCCGGAGGTGCGTCCGCTGCTGATGATGGCAATGCCGTCGGCGGGGTATTCCAGCCCGGCGGGCAGGCCGCCGGTGGCGATCAGCACCCGGCCCTTTTCCATCAGGTCGGGGTCTTCGCCCCGCAGCACATTCAGGCCGTCCTCCCGCAGGTCACGGGCAAGGACCTCGGCGCCCTTGTCGGTGCCGGCCAGCACGGCCACACGGTAGCCGGCCTCCAGGTAATGGTTCAGATCCTCCCGCAGCAGGTCCATGTCGCCCCCCCACAGCGAAAGCTGGGTGGCGGTAACATCCACCAGGGCGGCCAGCTTCAGCTCGCTGTAGGAACGGGCAAAGCTGTCCATCAAAAAGGCGTTGTGCTTTTCGCAATCCCGCACAAGGCGGTCAAAGTTTTCGTAAAAGCTGCCGCAGTTGGGGAAGAGCAGCCCCTCCTCCAACAGGGCGGAAATATCCTCGTTCTGCTGCCAATCGAGCTGGCGCATCACTTCCCGCACCGCCATGGCGTCATCGCAGCACAGCAGGCGGCCGCCCAAATAGTCGGTGAGCACGGCGGGCTGGGCATAGGCCAGGGGCAGATAGCGGTCGCAGCATTCCAGTTCCAGGCCGTCCCGCAGGCGCCGGGCGTCGGCCAGCATCTGCTGTCTGCACTTCTGCTGCAGCTTGCCGGTCAGGCTTTCGGCCTTGTCCTCCAGAAGCTGGGCGATCTCCCCGGCGGTGTTCACCGGGAACAACACCTCCCGGGCGGGCGAAACCGTCACCTGCTTCAGGGTATCCTCGCGGCGCTGGGTCTCCACCCGGAAGGTGGAAATGGTGTCGATCTCATCCCCCCACAGCTCCACACGGCAGGGATATTCGCTTTCGGGGGCAAAAAAGTCCAGGATGCCGCCCCGCAGCGAAAACTGGCATTTGCCCTCCACC
>JAGAPB010000051.1 GCA_017847995.1 Oscillospiraceae bacterium | reverse complement strand
TCCAGCAGGTTTTCCACCTGTTCCACCTTGTCGGCGGGCAGCAGGTCGGCGCAGACGGTATCCACCCCCACCTGGGCGGCCACGGCGCGGGCCACCTCGGCCCGGTCGCCGGTCAGCATGACCGTTTGGGCCACCCCGGCCTGCTTCAGCCCTGCCAGGGCCTCGGCGGCTTCGGGCTTTAGCTGGTCGGCGATGAGCACCCAGCCCAGATAGCTGCCCCCACGGGCAACATAGACGGCGGTGCCGGGGGCGGTGCAGGGAACAAAGGGGATGTTCTCCTCCTCTATCAGGCGGGCGTTGCCCACCAATACGGTAGTTCCTTCCACCACGGCGGAAATGCCCCGCCCGGGCAGGTCGGTGACGGCTTCCACCCCAAGGGCTTGGGCTTCTTCCCCTGCGGCCCGGCGCAGGCTTTGGGCGATGGGGTGGCTGCTGTGGCGTTCGGCTGCGGCGGCAAAATTCAGCAGTTCCTGGGGCGAAACATCTTGGGCAGGTCCCACCTCGGCCACGGCAAAGCTGCCCCTGGTGAGGGTGCCGGTTTTATCGAATACGGCAATTTTGGTTTTGGCAAGGGCCTCGAGATAGTTGGAACCCTTGATGAGAATGCCGCTGCGGCTGGCGCCGCCCAGTCCCCCAAAAAAGCTGAGGGGAACCGAGATGACCAAAGCGCATGGACAGCTGATGACCAGGAAGGTCATGGCCCGGTAGACCCACACCTTCCAGGCCCCAAGGCCAAACAGAGGGGGCAGGATGGCCAAAGCCAGGGCGGCGCAGACCACCACCGGGGTGTACCAGCGGGCAAAGCGGGTGATGAATGCCTCGCTGGAGGATTTTTTGGAGGAGGCGTTTTCCACCAGGTCGAGGATGCGGGTCACGGTGGACTGGCTGTAATGGCTGGTGACACGGACGGTAAGCAGGCCGCTGCCGTTGACACAGCCGCTGATAACAGCATCCCCCGCCCCCACGCTGCGGGGCTGGCTTTCGCCGGTCAGGGCGGCGGTGTCCAGGCTGGAGCTGCCCTCCACAACCTGGCCATCCAGGGGTACACGCTCGCCGGGCTTGATCAGAATGAGGTCGCCGGGGGCCACCTCTTCGGGGTCCACGCGGCTTTCCGCGCCATCCCGCAGCAGGTTGGCATAGTCGGGACGGATGTCCATCAAAGCGGCAATGGAGCGGCGGCTGCGGCCCACGGCGTAACTTTGGAACCATTCCCCTATCTGATAGAACAGCATGACCGCCACGGCCTCGGGATATTCCCCGGTAAATACCGCCCCCAGGGTGGCCAGCGCCATCAAAAAGTTTTCGTCAAACACCTGCCCGTGGATGACGCCCAGAAAGGCCTTTTTGAGCACATCGTGGCCCACCACCAGGTAGGCGGCCAGCAGCAGCCCAAGGCCAAGGGGGCGCAGTATCCCGGTGAAATCCAGCATCAAAGCCAGAGAAAACAGAATGGAGGCGTTTAAAATGCGGTTCAGGTTTTTGCGTTGTTTTTTGGTCATAGCGTTCCCCCGGAAATTTACTTCATCACAATGGTGCAGTCGGGTTCCACCTTGCGGCAGGCTTCGGCGGCCTGACGGATGATCTCATCGAAGCGGGCGTCCTCGGCCTCGATGGTCAGCTTCTGGGCAAAAAAGTTGATGTTGGCGGCGGCAACGCCCTCGATCTTCTGGATAGCGGCCTCCATTTTGGCGGCGCAGTGGGCGCATTCCAGGTCTTCCAGCAAAAAGATCTTTTTCATAATTGGCTCTCCTTTGGCAGATTATTCAGCAAGATGGTCGGCACCCTGGCCGATGATGGTGCGTACATGGTCGTCGGCAAGGGAATAGAAAACGGTTTTGCCCTCGCGGCGGAATTTGATGAGGCGGCTTTGCTTGAGGATGCGAAGCTGGTGGCTGATGGCCGACTGGGTCATGCCCAGCAATTGGGCGATGTCGCAGACACACATCTCCGACTCAAACAGCACATATAAAATTTTGATGCGGGTGGTGTCGCCAAACACACGGAACAGGTCGGCCAGGTCGTAAAGCTCCTCTTCGGGGGGCATTTGGGCCTGCACCTGCTGCACCAGCTCGGGGTGGGCGTGCATATAGTCGCAGCACTGAATTTCGGGATTGGCAGCCATAAGCAACATCCTTTCATATGAATAATTGTTCATATGTTTATTATAATACGTTTTTTTGAAAAGTCAAGAAAGGGAAAAACAAAAAACAGCCCCGAAGGACTGTTTTGAGCGGTTTGTTTTCAGTTGTCGGTCAGGACGATGAGCAGGTCGCCCTCGGTCACTGTGACGTCGGCGGTCTCTTCCACAATGTGGTTGCTTACCCCAAGGGGAAAGCCGGGGGTCAGCTCGGCGTTTTCCAGGGGATATTCGGTGCCCTGCAGGGTGATGCCCCGGCAGGGGCCGCCCAACGCAAACAGCGAAAGATAACCGCTGGGCCGCGGCAGGGTGATGGTGTCCTTCCGCAGCAGGGTGACGGCGGCTCCCTCCCCTTTCAGCCAGCCTGTGGCGCCGTGGTCGGCCAAAAAAGCAAGGGTCTGCAGGTTGGCCAGGGTGTGGTCCAGCCGGCCACCCAAGCCGCCCAGGATGACAAAGCTGCGGCAGCCTTCGGCAAGGCCGCGGCGCACCGCCAGCATGCAGTCGGTGTCGTCCTTGTGTGTAGGAAAGCGCTCGATGGGAATATCCAAAGCACCCGGGTCGGCCGAGGAATCGAAGTCCCCCACGATCAGGTTTGGCCGGATGCCGTAGGTTTGGGCGTGCAGATAGCCTGCGTCGGCGGCAATAACAAAGTCGCCGGCGCCGATCTTGGCCCAGGCGATGTCCTCCGGAGCGGTGGCCCCGGCACACAGGATGACGCAGCGTTTGGTTTCCATGGGGTTCTCCTTTGGTCAGTGGGGTTCCTTGTCCAACTGCCACTGGCGGATGTCCTTCAGCTTTTCGTAAAGGGCAAGGTAGCTTTGGTGGCGGCTGGGGGCAATTTCGCCGTTTTTCAGGGCTTCCAGCACGGCGCAGCCCTTTTCCTTGGTGTGGCTGCAGCCGGTAAAACGGCAGCTTTCGATGTACTGCTCAAACTCGGGGAAGCAGTGCTGAAGTTGGTCGGCGGTCATTTTTTCAAACTGCTCGATCTCCAGGGCCGAAAAACCGGGGGTATCGGCCACATAGCCCCCTTCCGGCAGGGGGAACAGCTCGACATGGCGGGTGGTGTGGCGGCCGCGGCCCAGCTTGTCGCTGATCTCGGCGGTATCGATGCTCAGCCGGGGGTCGATGGCGTTGAGCAGGGTGGATTTGCCCACACCGCTGGTGCCGGTGAAGGCGGTCACTTTGCCTGCCAGCAGGCGGCGCACCTCCTCCACCCCTTCGCCCCGGATGCTGCTGACCGTGACCACGGGATAACCCGCCTTGCGGTAGCTTTCTTCCAGCTCCTCCACCTGGGCCAGGTCGGCCTTGGTGAAGATGAGCAGCGCCCCGATGCCGCGGCGGGCGGCAATGGCGGTCATGGTGTCGATGACCAGGGGGTTGGGCAGGGGGCGCACACTGCTTGCCACAATGGCAAGCTGGTCAATGTTGGCCAGGGGCGGGCGGATCAGGCTGTTTTTGCGGGGCAAAATGGCGGTGATGTAGCCGGTTTCGGCATCAATGGGTTCCACCTGGGCCATATCCCCCACATAGGGGGTAAGCCCGGTTTTGCGGAACAGGCCGCGGGCGCGGCAGGAATAGACCACGCCGCCGCAATCCACATAATAGAAGCCGCCGGTGGCTTTCATGATCCGTCCCTGGGGCAGGGCCCCGGGCTCACCAGTCTTCAAATTCATCCAAATTATCCTCTGTTTGGTCAACGGTATTGTCGTCAAAGTCCAGTTCGTATTCGGCCAGCAGCACGCCATCCAGATAGATGGAGGCGCCGCACCAGCCGTCCCCTTCAAAGGAAACACGCCATACGCGGCGGTCGGCGGGCACCAGGGTGGTTTCCTTCACAATGTCGCCGTCCAGTTCGGCCACCATTTCCACCTCATCGGTGATGTTGGTGGGCAGCTTGACCAGAACATCCAGGCTGTTGCTGCCTTCCCGGTCGCCGCTGCTTACCACAAGCTGCACTTCGCCGCCTTCTTCCAGCAGGTTGCCGCCTTCGGGGCTTTGGCGGATGACCTCGCCCTCGTCATAGCGGTCGCTTTGCTGATAGGTGACAACGGCCTTGAAGCCGGCTTCTTCGATAAGTTCTACGGCATCCTCTTCCTGGTCGTGGCCAACATTGGGCACTTCCAGCATTTCCTTGTCGGTGCCGCGGCTTACATAGACGGTAACCACCGTGCCGGTGGGCACCTGGGTGTTCTTATCCGGGTCGGTGCGTACCACATAGCCTTCCTGGATGGTGTCGTGGTCGATGGTAACTTCCTCGTATTCCAGGTCATAGCTCTTCAGCTTGGCAAACACGCTGGTGGCTTCCTGTCCGGCCAGGGGGGGCAGGGTGATCATCTGGGCGCCGCTGCTCACCTTCACCTTGATGGTGCTGCCCTTCTTCAGGCTGGGCACCGAGCTGGGGCTTTGCTCAAAGATGATGCCGTTGGCATAGCCTTCCTTGGGTTCGGTCACTTCCAGCACGATCTCGAAGTTATCGGTGATATTCTTATCCTTGATGATGGAATTGTATTCCAGGCCCACAAGCTGGGGCAGGTCGACCTCTTCCACATCGGCAAAGGGGTTGTGGATGTTGAACATGGTGACCACAAAGACGATGGTGGCAATGACAAAGGCCAGGGTGATGCCTGCCAGCACCGGCAGGATGGGGGTACCCTTGCGGTAGGCCACCGCGGAAGCGGCAGCCTGGGAGGCCGGCTGGTGGGCGGCGCGGCCCTGGCTTTGCTGGCGGGCGGGACGGCGGCTTTGGCCTGCAGCCCCCTGGGCGGAACGCCCGGTGCGGCTGGGTGCGGCTGCCTGGGTGTAGGCGGCGTGTTCGTCCTCGGCGGTCATGTACTTATAGGCAAAACTGATGGAGGGGACCCGCTTGAAGCGGTCAATATCCCGCAGCATTTCGGCAGCCGACTGGTAGCGGGCGGTGGGGTCCTTCTGCATGGCCCGCAGGGTGATCTCCTCCAGCCCGGCGGGAATGTCGGGATTGAGGGCACTGGGGGCAACGGCCTGGCTTTCGATCTGCTTGATGGCCACCGAAACGGGGCTGTCGGCCTCAAAGGGAACCTTGCCGGTCAGCATTTCATACAGGATAACGCCCACCGAATAGATGTCGGTTTTGGCGTCGGTTTCGGCCCCCTGGGCCTGTTCGGGGCTGATGTAGTGCACCGAGCCGATGGCCTTATCGGTGATGGTGTGGCTGGTGGCACGGGCAAAGCGGGCGATGCCGAAGTCGGTGATCTTGATGGTGCCGTCGGAAAGCAGCATGATGTTCTGGGGCTTGATGTCCCGGTGAACGATGCCGTTGTCGTGGGCGTGCTGCAGGGCGCGGAGGGTCTGCACCGTAAAGTGGACGGCCTCCTTCCAGCGGATGCGGCCCTGCTGCTGGATATAATCCTTCAGGGTGATGCCGTCGATGTATTCCATGACGATGCAGGGCTGACGGTCGGAAAGGCTGACATCGTACACCCGCACAATATTGGGGTGGGAAAGCAGGGCAACGGCCTTGCTTTCGTTGCGGAAGCGGCGCATGAATTCCTCGTTGCCGATGTATTCCTCCCGCAGGGCCTTTACTGCCACATAGCGGTTTTCCAGCAGGTCAACGGCCTTGTAAACATTGGCCATGCCGCCAATGCCCACCAGCTCCTGTACCTGATAGCGTCCATCAATTTTTTTGCCGATCATTTTCTCCATTTTGTTTCCTCCAAAGGATCAAAGGAACCTATTGTCCTGAAATGGTGTATTTGCGGGGGTCATTCCACGCCGTACAGCAGCACGGCCGATATGTTGTCGCTGCCGCCCAGCTCGTTGGCACGCTGGGCCAGCAGTTCGGCCGAGTTGGCCTCAACTGCCTGGGCGCACAGGTC
>JAGAPB010000050.1 GCA_017847995.1 Oscillospiraceae bacterium | reverse complement strand
CCGGGGTTTTTTCAAGTACCTGACGTTGGGTCTGTTACCCAAAAATGGCCCTTCCGAAAAGCTTTTGTTTGTACAATCCCTTTGAGGATGCCCCGCAGAATGCAAAATACCCGCCCCAAAGCTTTGGGGCGGGCAAAAGAGCTTAGTTGTTGAGCCAGATGGTTTCCGACTCGTGGCGGCCGGGGCGGCCCATCAGGTCGCGCACCGCATCCTTCACGTTTTTGTTCTCATACAGCACCTGGTAAATTTCGCGGGTGATGGGCATTTCCACCCCGTGGCGTTTGGCAAGGTGATAGGCGCAGGCGGCGGCTGTGTAGCCTTCCACCGTCATGCCTACCTCTTCGATGGCCTGGGCGGCGGTTTTGCCCTGCCCCACCAGGATGCCGGCACGGCGGTTGCGGCTGTGCATCGAGGTGCAGGTGACGATCAGGTCGCCGATGCCCGAAAGTCCGGCAAAGGTTTCGGTGCGGGCGCCCATGGCGGTGCCCAGGCGGGCAATTTCGGTGATGCCGCGGGTCATCAGGGCGGCCTTGCTGTTATCCCCCAGGCCCAGGCCGTCACACACACCGGCTGCCAGGGCGATGACGTTCTTCAGGGCGGCGCCCAGTTCCACCCCCACCACATCGTCGTTGATGTAGATGCGCAGGGTTTCGTTCATCAGCAGCTCCTGGGCGTATTCGGCGGCGGCACGGTCGGTGCTGGCCGCCACGATGCTGGTGGGTACGCCCCGGCCCACCTCTTCGGCATGGGAAGGCCCGGAAAGAATGACCACCGGGTTATAGGGCAGTTCTTCGGCCATTACGTCGGCCAGCAGTTTAAAGCTTTCGGGTTCAAAACCCTTGGCCACGCAGGAAACCGGCACGCCGTCCTTTACCACACCGGCAAGGGCACGGCAGGCCGAACGCACCGCAAAGGAAGGGGTGGCCACGATGACAAAATCGGCATGGGCGGCCCCTGCAATATCGTCGGTTATCTCCACCGCTTCGGGCAGCTTGATGCCGGGCAGCAGCTTGGTGTGCTCGCGGGTGGTTTTCAGTTGTTCCACTTCGGGCGCAAAAGGGGACCACAGCATGACGCTGTGACCGCAGCCGGCGCACATGACCGCCAGCGAGCAGCCAAAGCCGCCCGAACCCAAAATTGCAATATGTGCCATGTCAGTCCTCCTTGGGAGCTTCGGCCTTTTTCTTTTGACCAAAGCGGCTTTCGGTACCATTGAGCAGGCGCCGGATGTTGGCCCGGTGCATATAGATGACCAGCACGGCCATCAGGGCGGCAAACAGGGTATCCAGCAGCGGGGGCTGACCCTGCATGGTGCGCACCGCATAGGTGGCAAAGGGATAGACCACCGCGGCGATGACCGACCCCAGCGAAACGATGCGGCTGACCAGCATGATGATGACCACGACCGGGACCAAAACAACAAACACGGTGGGGTTGAGCACCAGCATGATGCCCGCCGAGGTAAGGATGCCCTTGCCCCCGCGGAAGCCGAAAAACACCGGGAACAGGTGGCCCAGCAGCACCGCCAGGGCGCCCACATAGCCGCCGTCCATTACGGTGATGCCCGCCCAGTTGAAGATGGCACGGGCCAGCAGCACGGCTGCGACGGCCTTGCCAAAATCGCCGACAAGCACCAGGGCGGCCTGTTTTTTGCCGTAGACCCGCAGAATGTTGGTCATGCCGGCGTTGCCGCTGCCATAGTTGCGGATATCGTCGTGGTCCAGCAGGCGGGAAACCACCACCGCAAAGTTGATGCTGCCCAGCAAATATCCGATGATTGCTGCCAAAGCGCAGCAAAGAGCCAGTTTCATAGAAGTCACCTCCGGGCAAAGCCGGGGGGCTTGCCCATTTCTTTCTGTCATTGTAGCAACCGGGGGACGTCTTTTCAAGTCAAAACCTGTTGCAAATTTGTAAAAACAGGACCCGCTTCACCCAAAGTGAGGCGGGTCGGGGAATTTATTACTGAACAGTGCCCAGGGTAATGCTGTTGATGACAACATCGGTGGTGGGCTTGTCGCTGTCGTTGGTTTCCACGGCAGCAATGGCATCCACTACGTCCATGCCTTCAATCACCTGACCGAAAACGGTGTGTTTGTAGTCCAGGGTGGGGGTACCGCCCAGTTCCTTATAGGCTTCCACCACATTTTCGAAACGCTTGGCCTGGTTTTCGGGGATATTGCCCTCATTGATCTCCATCAGCTTGGCGTTCATGGCATCGATCAGGGTCTGCAGTTCTACGGGATCGCTGCTGGTTTTGGCATAGTCCATCAGCAGGCTGTTGGCCAACGAAAGCTGGCTGTTGCCGTATATATACTGCTGGCAGACCTGGGCGTCGGCTTCGGTCACCAGGTCATCACGCTGTACGATAAAGAACTGGCTGCCGTTGGTGCCGGGGCCGGCGTTGGCCATGGAAAGGGCGCCGCGGAAGTTGTGCAGCTGGTCGTTGAATTCGTCTTCAAAATCCTTGCCCCAAAGGCTTTCGCCGCCGCTGCCGGTGGCGGTGGGATCGCCGCCCTGGATCATAAAGTCATTGATAACACGGTGAAAGGTAACGCCGTCGTAGTAGCCTTTTTCGGCCAGGCCGAGGAAGTTTTCAACCGTCTTGGGGGCCTGTTCGGGATAAAGCACCACGGTGATATCGCCCATGGTGGTGTGCAGGGTGGCGGTGGGGTTGCCCTTGGGGGCATCCTGGAGCTGCAGCAGCTCGGGTTCTTCAAACTTGGTTTCGGCGTTGGCGATCTGGTCCACCAGTGCGGTCAGCTCGGCATCCATCTCTGCGGCGGGCTGCGAAGTGGGTTCCTGGGTGTCGGGCTGCTGGGTATTTTCAGCTTCTTCGCTGCCGGAGCAGCCGGTAACTGCCAGGCAGAGCATCAGCAAAGCCAGCAGCAAAGCAATTTTTTTCTTCATGGCGATCTCTCCTAAAAAGCAGTGCGGGCGGCAGGGCCCGCACCGGAATATGATTCGTTACAGCAAAGGAATGTGTTCCCTGTGCAAAGGGGATTATTCCCCATCGGCGGGCTGTTCCTTTTCTGCTGCTTCTTTAGCAGCCTTTTCGGCCGCGGCGGCACGCATTGCCTCGGCAGCGGCGCGGGCGGCTTCGGGAATTTCGCCTTCATCAATTTTTGGGGCGTCCTCCACCTTTTCGCCCACCTTCTGGGTCATAGCCTTCATGGCCTGCTTTTTGGCCTCGGCCTTTTCGCCCTGCTTGCGGCCCAAATAGTAGATGCCCAGCAGCAGCACCAGCAGCGCGGGATAGCAGCTAAAGTAGTCGATGTGCAGGATGTGCATGCTGAGGGGAACCAGCGCATAGGTGGGACAAACGATCATCAGCAGGCCATAGAAGCCGATGTAGTACAGCATATCGCTGCCGGTGGACATGGCGATGTCAACCAGTTTGAACAGGCCGATGCCGCCGCCCCACCAAACCAGAATGGCGATGAGCATGCCCTTGGATCTGGCGCGGCCGCCCATAAAGGCCTGGGCAGCCCAAATGATAATAAACAGGGCGGTGGAAACAATATTGATGCTGACGATGGCCGAACCAAAGGGTTCCTTGAGCGCAGCGGAAAAGTTGCTGACGCAGGCCAGAATGGTGACGATAAACAACAGCAGCAGGCCGTTGATCAGGTCAAAGGTAAGTTTCTTCTTTTTTGCCATTACAATCCCTCCGAATCATGGGTTGGCGTTGGGCGAAAGCTCGCCGTATTTTAGTTATGATACCACAAAAAGCTTTTTGGGGCAACAAGGGTCAGGCTTCCCCCTTCTCCCTCAGGCGCTGCTGTTTGGAAAAGCGGCAGCCGCAGTAATCCTGGCGGTAAAGGCCGTGCTGGGCCGAAAGGGCGATGGACCGCTTGTAGCCCTCCTTCTTTTTGAAATCGGAGAAGAGATAGGACACGCCGTACCGTCCGGCCAGTTCCCCGCCGATGGCGTTGAGCAGGGCGGCGTTTTTCAGCGGGCTGATGGAAAGGGT
Source organism: Oscillospiraceae bacterium (assembly GCA_017847995.1). GTDB lineage: Bacteria > Bacillota > Clostridia > Oscillospirales > Ruminococcaceae > Heteroruminococcus. Next base: position 6,339 of record JAGAPB010000050.1, on the reverse strand, counting down.
GGTGGTAAAGTAGTCGTAGCCCCCCTCGGCCGCAGCCCGGGCGGTGCGTTCCAACCGCAGCTCAAAGCACTTTTTGCAGCGTGGGCCGCCTTCGGGGGCGTCCTCCAAGCCCGCGGCAATTGCTAAAAATTCTTCGGGGCGGTATTCGGGGACGATGTGCCCCACCTTCAGCTCCATTTCGTCGGCCAGCCGCCAAAGCTCCCGGCGGCGCAGCTCAAACTCGTCGGCGGTGTCGATGTTGGGGTTATAGAAAAACAGGTCTATCTCAAAATATTGGGACAGGTATTCCAGCACATAACTGCTGCAGGGGGCGCAGCAGCATTGCAGCAGCAGGCGGGGACGGCGTCCCTCTTCCTTTTTCAAAATTTCTTCCAGCTTTTTCTGGTAATTCACCTTTTGTTCCAAGGGTCAAGCTCTCCCCTCTTGTTTTCAGAAAATTTAAAAACAAAATAGTTCCAATCGTCTGTTTTATAGTATAATAGATTCATAAACGGGGGGCAACCTTTGTTTTGCCCCGGCCATTCGGTTTTAATGAAAGGTTGTGTAGTGTATGAAACTGACATTCTATGGCGCCGCCAAGGAAGTTACCGGCAGTTGCCACTGCCTGGAGGTTGCCGGCAAGCGCATTTTGGTGGACTGCGGCATGCAGCAGGGCAGCGACGCCCCCGATGACCAGTCGCTGCTGTTTGCGGCCAACCAGGTGGATGCCGTATTTGTCACCCACGCCCACATCGACCATTCCGGCCGCCTGCCCCTGCTGTATAAAGAAGGCTACACCGGCCCCATCTATGCCACCCGGGCCACCTGCCAGCTGCTGAACATCATGCTGCGTGACAGCGCCCGCATCCAGGAAAGCGACGCCAAATATAAAACCAAAAAGGCCCTGCGCCGGGGCGAGCCCGCGCCCGAACCCCTGTACACCGAAGCCGACGCCGAAACCGCCCTGCAGCATTTGGAGCCCGTTGCCTACGGCCAGAAGATCGAACTCTTCCCCGAAGTGACAGTGACCTTCCACGATGCCGGACATCTGCTGGGCTCGGCCGCCATCCACTTCACCCTTACCGAAGGGAACGAGACCCGCACCATCGCCTTTTCGGGCGACCTGGGCAGCCCCCACCGTCCCATTATCCGTGACCCCCAGCCCGTTCCCGCATCCGATTACGTTGTAACCGAGTCGACCTACGGCGACCGCTTCCACGAAACGGTGGATGACACCAACGCCAAAATGGCCGACATCATCGACCGCACCCTGGGCCGCGGCGGCAATGTCATCATCCCCAGCTTTGCCGTGGGCCGCACCCAGGAGCTGCTGTACCGCATCCGCGAGATCAAGGAACAGGGCATGGTAAAAAGCGTACCCGACTTCCCCGTTTGGGTGGACAGCCCCCTTTCGCTGGAGGCCACCCAGATCTACAGCGGCGACCTGACCGGCTATGCCGATGAGGAGACCATCGAGGTGCTCAAGGGCGGGTTTCACCCCCTCATCTTCCCCAACCTGAACCTGAGCCGTGAATCCAGCCAGTCCATGGCCCTCAACACCGACCCCACCCCCAAGGTCATCATCTCTTCCAGCGGCATGTGCGAAGCCGGGCGCATCCGCCACCACCTGAAGCACAACCTGTGGCGCAAGGAATGCACCATCATGTTCGTGGGCTTCCAGGCCGAAGGTTCGGTGGGCCGCCACCTGCTGGACGGCGCCAAAAAGATCAACATGCTGGGCGATTCCATCGCCGTTAATGCCGAAATTGCCAACTTCCGGGCCATGAGCGGCCACGCCGACCAGAACGGCCTGCTCAAGTGGATCACCGAGATCACCCCCCGGCCCAAAAAGGCCTTTGTGGTGCACGGCGAAACCGAAGCCTGCCAAACCTACGCCAAGCTGCTGGAGGACCGGGGCTTCAACGCCATCTGCCCCGACCTGACCGCCAGCTATGACTTGATCTCCGGCCAGTGCCTGGATGCCGGCATCCCCCGCGAGGAAGTTCTGGCCCAGCGCGGCATAAATGTAAAGTCCAAGAAGGTCTCCGACCTGTTTGCCAAGCTGCTGGAAGCCGGCAACAAGCTGCTTTCGGTCATCAACGCAAGCAAGGGCCGCCCCAACAAGGACATCACCAAGTTTGCCGAAGAGGTAAACGCCCTGGCCGAAAAGTGGAAGAAATAACCCCGCACATAAAAACACCCCCGACGTGTCGGGGGTGTTTTTTTATTTTACACCAGTTCCACCTGGCACATCTTCATGGTTTCCAGGGCGGCGGCGTGGCTGGCGGGGGTAACGCCCGCGCAGCAGGCGGCAGCGACCCGCACCTTGGTTTCGGGCAGGCGGGCCTTGAGCAGCAGGGCATTGGACACCACGCAGATGTCGGTGCAAAGCCCGCAGAGGGTGATCTCCAGTTCCTCCCGCTGGGCCAGGGCGGCCACCTCTTCGGCCAGCTCCCAACTGCCAAAGGTGGGCTTATCGATGATTTTTGCCGCCCCGATGGCGGCCTGCACACGGGGGTCAAGCTGCCAGCCCTCGGTGTCCTTTACACAGTGCACCACCGGCAGATTGTGGCCCTCCTGGGTCTCCAGGTAGTGTTCGGGGTGGGTGTCGCGGGTGGCAATAATGTCCTCGGGCTCATACTGCTTGACCAGCTCCACCAGGGGTTCCACAATGGCCTGGGCCTCGGCGGTGCCCAGCGAGCCGTCAATAAAGTCCTTCTGCATATCTACAACGATGAGCAATTTACGCATGTTCAAAACTCCTTTCAGCCCACAAGGGTCTCCAGTTCGGCACGGATGCCCTCTTCGCAGCTTCGCATGGCATCCAGGCTCTTGGCAAACAAATCTTCCATGGTCCAGCCCAGCATTTCGGCCCCCTGGCGGATGACCTCTCGGCTGCAGCCGGCGGCAAACTTTTTGTCCTTGAATTTCTTTTTCAGGCTGCTCACCTCCATGTCCTGCACGCTCTTGCTGGGGCGCATCAGGGCGGCGGCGCCGATAAGGCCGGTCAGCTCATCCACGGTGAACAGCACCTTTTCCATCTGGTGCACCGGTTCCACATCACTGCACTGGCCGTAGCCATGGCTGCAGATGGCGTGGATCATCTCTTCGCCAACGCCGCCTGCCTGCAGCAGCTCGGGGGCCTTCTGGCAGTGCTGTTCGGGATAAAGCTCAAAATCGATGTCGTGGAGCAGGCCCACCATGGCCCAGGCTTCGGCCTCTTCGGCAAAGCCCTGGTCAGCGGCAAACCACTTCATCACACCCTCCACGGTCAGGGCGTGCTGGAGGTGGAAGGCTTCCTTGTTGTACTGCCGCAGCAGGTCAAGGGCCTGCTGGCGCGAGATGTCATATTTCATAGCGTTAACCTTCTTTCAGAATGAATACGGGGATGGGCACATCTCCGTCACGGTTGACAAATTGGCTGACCACCACGGTATATTTGCGGTTATCCAGGGTGGGCAGAAATTCCAGCAGGGCGTCACGCTCGCCGTAGCCGCTGCGCCCGCCGTAATAGATGCACAGGCTCATGGTGCCGCCGGGCTTCAGCAGCTCCAGCCCGGCCCGGATGGCGGGGATGCTGGTTTCTGGCAGGGTAAAAAGGTCGTGACTGCCGCCGGGCAGCCAGCCGAAGTTGAAAACGATGCAGTCCACACTTTCGGGGGCGGCGTAGTCTGCCATCAGGTGGTGGCTGCAGCAGTGCAGCTCGGCCCGGGCCGAAAGGCCCTCGGCTTTCAGCAGGGCGGCGGTGCTTTGCACCGCGTCGGGCTGCAGGTCAAAGGCGATGACCTTGCCTGTTTCCCCCACCAGACGGCACAGCAGGGCGGTATCCCGGCCACGTCCCATGGTGGCGTCGATACACAATCCCCCCGCCGGCACGTGGCGGGCAATGAAGTCGTGGGCCATGCTGAGGGTATTGATGCCCATTCTGACCCTCTCCTTTCAACGTAATCTTCTGTAAAAAGAATAGCAGAAAAACGCACCGGGCTCAACCTGTCCGATGCGTTTGTAATCATTCTGTGGGGTACTGCCCGGCCACGCTTTGGGCGATGTCGCGCAGTTGGTCGGCCACCCGCTGGGGCTGCAGCACCTGCACATCGGTGCCAAAACCGAACAGCCAGGAGTAGAACTGGGGGCTGACCGCCACCTTAACATCCACCACAAAATGGTCCTGGCCGTCCTTGCGCACCAGGATGGACTGGCCGAAGCGGTCCAAAATCACACCGATGAGGTCATTTTTCAGCCGCAGACGGACGGTCTCCTCCTCGCCGCCATACATGCCAAAGACCTTTTGGACATAGCGGGCGGGGTCGAACTTCAGCTCGGCGGGGGGCTTTTGGGCGGCCTCCTCCAGCACGCAGATGCGCTCCATCTTATCCACACGGAAGTGGAGGATGCTGTTGTATTTGGGGTAGTAGGCGATGAGGTAGTATTTTTCGTCGTTCCATACCATGGCACAGGGCGAAACGATGTATTCGGCCCCTTCGCGGCGGTAATGCTTCTGCTTGTCCACCGTGTAGTCGAAATAGCGGAAGGAGATCTGCCGCTGGTCGGCCACGGCCTCGTGCAGGGCGTCGATGTTGTAGTAGACCTGCTCGTTCTGGCTTTTGACACGGTTGGCCACAAACACCTGGCGGCGCAGGCGGCTGGCCTGGGGCTTGCTGGTAAGGGATGCCAGCTTGCCCACCAGCTCCTCCGACTTTTTGTGGGTGATAAAGCGGGAGCTGGCCACCGCATCGGCCAGAAGCTTCAGCTCGGGAAGCTGGAAGTGGCGGTCGGAGACATAGTAGCTGTAGCTGCGGCCACGGCGGGTCTCCACCTCGATGCCGAAATTGCGCAGCGTCTCAATGTCATCGTAGAGGCTTTTGCGCTCGCACTCCACCCCGCACAGGTTGAGCTGGTGGATGATCTCCTGCAGGGTAAGGGAGTGCTCCTCGTCGGTCTGCTCCATCAGGATGCGCGCCAGATGCAGAATTTTGAGTTTTTGGTTGGACTGTTTGGCCATGACCCTCAGCTCCTTTGGTGTGGTTTGGGGGAATTTGCGGCGGCTGGCCGGTGTCTATATCTTATTATACCACCTGTCCCATAAAACGGACAATGGTCCGCGGCCCGGGGCGGCAAAAAGTTTTTTCATTTTCCCCTTGCATTTCAAAACCAGTTGTGCTATAATACTTAAGCACCCTTTGTGAGGGGAATATATCGCGGAGTAGAGCAGTTGGTAGCTCGTCGGGCTCATAACCCGGAGGTCGTAGGTTCAAGTCCTTCCTCCGCAACCAACAAAAACGCCTTGAGGCTTTGGCCTCGGGGCGTTTTTTCTTTATTCCGATGACACTTGAACCTACGGCCGGAGGGTTACCCGGGGCAAATTCTTCGACCGCCGCCGGTGGCGGATGCAGGGAGAAGAATTTGGCGCTGCGGTCGAAAAACTGGAGCAGGCGAGCAGCGCGAACCGTTTTTCGGGCACCGCAAGGGGGCCACGAAAGGTTCAAGTCCTTCCTCCGCAACCAACAAAAACGCCTTGAGGCTTTGGCCTCGGGGCGTTTTTCTTTTGCCTTGCGGCAATAATCCGGGGACCCTCTCAGTCTGCTTCGCAGACAGCTCCCCCATAGGGGGAGCCAAGTTACGCCGCCAAAAGGAAAGCGCCCCGTCCCGTGGTGGGATAGGGCGCTTGGTTTGCGTTATGGGGAATTTCTTCGGGCCGGGCTTACTTCTTCAGGGAGATTGCGCCGGCAGCTACCAGGGAAACCACGGCCAGAGCAGCGGCTACACCAACAACATCGTTGGCGCCGGTGTCGGGGTTCTTGGTTTCTTCATCGGCCAGAACGATTTCAACGTCGGTGACGATGATGGTGCCTTCGGCAATGGCGTTCCATACCCAGGCTTCCACGTCTTCGTCGTCATCGTAGGTGGCGTCGATCTTGGTCAGCTTGCCGTCATTCCACAGGTAGAAGAAATGGGGGTCGTCTTCGTAGGCTTCGTAGGAGAAGTCAACGTCATTCTTGAAGGCGCGGGTCTCGAAGGTGTAGTATTCGATGATGGCTTCGTCAACGTAGTCTTCGCCCAGTTCGGCTTCAATGGCGTCGATGATTTCTTCGGTGGTGTCATTTTCGTTGCCGTACCAGATGTTCAGGAAGACCTTTTCTTCCTTGTCCATCTTAACTACGCCCTTGAGCAGTTCTTCCTGGAAGGAAACGTAGCCGCCGTCTTCGTCCATGATGTAAATGGTGTTTTCATCGGGAGTGATGGGGTAATCGCCGGCATCCTTGGCCTTCTTTGCACCAGCAATATCTTCAAAAACATTGTTGGCAACGGTGTATTCCACTTCGATGAATTCGGAAGTCTTGGTTTCCTTGTTGTAGAGTT
>JAGAPB010000049.1 GCA_017847995.1 Oscillospiraceae bacterium | reverse complement strand
CGCAGCCTTCGGCCACGCCCGAAACGATCTGGGCAACGCGTTCGGGAACATTCTTGCCCACGGCAACGTAGTCCAAAAAGAACAAAGGACGGGCGCCTGCGCAGACAATATCGTTGACACACATGGCAACGCAGTCGATGCCGACGGTATCATGCTTATCCTGCAAAAAGGCCAGCTTGAGCTTGGTGCCGACACCATCGGTGCCGGAGACCAACACAGGCTTTTTCATTCCGGCAATGGGGGGCGCAAACAGGCCGCCAAAACCGCCGATGGCCGACATAACACCGGGCACCGAGGTACGGGCAACATGGTCTTTCATCAGTTCAACCGCTTTATATCCGGCGGTAACGTCAACGCCCGCCGCTTTGTAGCTGTCACTAAAGCTTTTTTCCATTTTGTCCTCCGTCTTTTTTACTTATTGTTTTTCTCTTCGTTGGAGATTGCCTTGTCAAACTTGCTGGGGCCATGTTCGCCGGGAACGGGAACAGGATATTCCCCGGTAAAGCAGCCCACGCAATAGTCGCAATTGGGCCTTTCGGCAACCTTTTTGATGCCTTCCACACTCAGGTAACCCAGACTATCGGCTCCAATGTGCTTCCGAATTTCTTCCTGCGACATCTGGCAGGCGATCAGGTTCTTTTTGCTGCTGACATCGGTGCCAAAATAGCAAACATCAATAAAAGGAGGAGACGAAAGGCGCATATGCACCTCTTTGGCGCCGGCTTCCCGCAACAGGCTGACGATGCGGGCACTGGTGGTGCCGCGGACAATGGAGTCGTCCACCAGGATAACACGCTTGCCCTCAACGGTGTGGGCCAATGCATTCAGCTTGATGCGCACCGATTTTTCACGCTGGCTTTGGGTGGGCTGAATGAAGGTTCGGCCGATATAGCGGTTTTTGATAAACCCAACACCATAGGGGATGCCCGATTCACGGGAATAGCCCAGGGCCGCGTCCAGACCGGAGTCGGGCACACCGATGACCACATCGGCCTCTACAGGATGTTCCTGGGCAAGGATGGCACCGGCCTTGAGACGCGCCTCATGTACACTGACACCTTCGATGACCGAATCAGGACGGGCATTATAAACATACTCGAACACACACATATTGCACTTGCCGCTGCAATGGCTGCGGATGCTGCGGATCTCTCCCTGTCGCATACAACGATCTCGCCGGGTTCAATATCGCGGACAAAGGATGCGCCGATGCTGTCCAGCGCACAGCTTTCGGAAGCAAAAATGATTTTGTCCCCCATCCGGCCCATGCACAGGGGGCGGAAGCCGTTGGGATCGCGCACCGCGATCAGCTTGCGGGGAGACATAATGACCAAAGAGTAAGCACCCTTCAAACGGTACATAGCACCTTCGATCGCCTGTTCGATAGAGGAACGGCGCAAACGTTCGCTGGTGATAATGTAGGAAATTACTTCGCTGTCATTATTGGTGTGGAAAATAGCGCCGCTCAGTTCCAGTTCCTCGCGCAGTTCGCGGGCATTGGTCAGTGCACCATTGTGTGCCAGCACCATATTGCCCTTGATATGACGTACGACCAGAGGCTGCGCATCGCTGCGGGTGGGCTTGCCACTGGTGGAATAACGCACGTGGCCAACGGCCATTTGGCCATCCCCCAGTTTATTCAAAACATCGCGGTGGAACACATCCGGAACAAGGCCAACATCTTTATGCGCTGTAATGACGCCATTTTTGTTCACCGCAATGCCGCAGCTTTCCTGGCCGCGGTGCTGCAAGGCATAAAGCGCCATGTATGCTTCCGAAGCCACGTCATATTCCTCCGGGCTCCAGATGCCAAACACGCCACATTCTTCATGAATATGCTTCATAGATCAATCCCCTGTAATGGCTATGCCAAATTTTTTTAGTTGCCCATCAAACGGCGCATTACTTCGTTGTAAGCGTCTTCCACGCCGCCCAGGTCACGGCGGAAGCGGTCCTTATCCAGCTTTTCGTGGGTCTTTTCGTCCCAGAAGCGGCAGGTATCGGGAGAAATTTCGTCAGCCAGAACAATGGTGCCGTCGCCCAGTCTGCCAAATTCCAGCTTAAAGTCCACCAGATCGATGCCAAGGGTCTTCATATAGGACTTCAAAAAGTCGTTTACGGCAAAGGCATACTTGGTGATAAGGTCGATCTCTTCCCGGGTGGCAGCCTTAAGGGCGATTGCATGATAGTCGTTGATCAGGGGATCGCCCAGATCGTCGTTCTTATAGGAGAATTCGATGGTGGGCTGTTCAAACACGATGCCTTCTTCCACGCCGTAACGCTTGGCAAAAGAACCGGCGGAAATATTGCGGATAATCACTTCCAGGGGAACAATGGAGACCTTCTTCACAACCGTTTCACGGTCAGAGATCTCTTCAACATAATGGGTGGGAACGCCGGCTTCTTCCAGCTTCTGCATCAAAAAGTTGGACATCTTATTATTGATAACGCCCTTGCCAGCAATGGTGCCCTTCTTCAGGCCATTGAACGCCGTGGCGTCATCCTTGTACTCAACAATGT
>JAGAPB010000048.1 GCA_017847995.1 Oscillospiraceae bacterium | reverse complement strand
TATTCTATTCTAATTTGTTATTCAGAGATACCGATTGATATTGATATAAATCCGAATAGGTTGGTTTGTTGTCGTTCAGATGGTAGACCAATTACAAGCGGTATGCTTAATAAAATCTTTAAGCAAATACTTAAAGATGCGGAATTGCCAAATGTTCGCTTTCATGATTTGCGACATACTTATGCAACAATCTTATTAAAAAAGCATATTCCTGCTAAAATTGTTTCAAACATGCTGGGACATTCTTCAATAGGTATAACAATGGATACATATTCTCATGTCATGACCGAAATGCAAGATTCTGCTATTGATGCTGTAGATACTCTCTTTCCGCTTTAATATTGTATTTATTAGAAGAATATTAGAAGAATCATTGCATTTTGATATTTTGGTGTATATTCACCAAAAACGAAAAACCGCAATCTGCATAAGCAGAATGCGGTTTTTTGGCGGAGAAGGAGGGATTCGAACCCTCGAACCGCTTTTGACGGTTACACGATTTCCAGTCGTGCGCGCTCGACCAACTACGCGACTTCTCCAACTATTCTTTTTGTTGGGGCAGTCCCAACGTTTAGATATTATACCTCAACTAAACAAGAAAATCAATAGGATTTTTGAAAAAATTTGTCCAATTCTAAAAACAATTGAAAAACAGAGCCTCCCCACCGACATCGCGGCGGATGTCGACGGGGAGGGGGTAAATTTGCTTTGTGGGCGCTTTGGGATGAAATATTAAAGAATCATGCCTGCAAAGCACTGGAAGGCCAGATAAAGGCCAAATCCGCTGAGAATGGGGGCAGCCTTTGCGGCGGGCCCGGTGGAAAGACGATCCTGAATGGAGGTGTAAAGCAGGGTGGTGACAGTGAATACCACAGCTCCTGCAATTCCCATCTTAACAGCCTCGGCCACAGTGGAAACGCCTGCCACAAAGGGCAGCAGACCAAAGCTGAAAGCTGCAAACAGGGGGATGCAGAGATAACAGCGGTCGGCCTTGCCGGCAATGTAGTGGTCCAGGATCAGGGCGATCACCGAAACCAGAACCATGTTGGGGATATTCAGCTCGGGGAAGACTGCTCCGGGAATGAGGGCACGGTTGATGACCTGCACCAGCATGACCACACCCAGTACAACAGCCAAAGCGGCGCTCAGAACATATTTGTTATTCTTCATAGCTTAACCTCCCCAGGATGTGGCACCGGAGGATGTATCCGCACCGGTAACGTAGGCCGCGGCAGAATTGACCGCCTTGGCAATGGCTTTCGAGGTAACGGTGGCGCCGGTGATGCCGTCCACATAGGTTTCTTCGCCGGTGGTTTCGGTTTCGCCGGTGGCGGAAGAGAAGGTGTCGGCCTGAACGCCGATGGCCACATTGCCCTTGGTGTTCAGGAACTGGGCCAGGAAGGTTTCCTCAAACAGGGCGTTGGAGCCCAGACCCATAGTCTCGGACATATCCCACACCCGCAGGCCGGTGACGGTGCCATCATTGGCAACGCCGATGAACATGGTGATGTCGCCGGCGTAGCCCGTGGTCACAGTTTCAATGACAAAACCGGTTTCGCCCTTGTGCACCGAGCGGATGTTGGCATCGTCGCCGGAATAGGGCTCCAGAGTGATGGTTTCGCTTCCGGGGATGAGGGTCTTCATCAGCTCCAAGTGGATCTTCTGGGCGTTTGCCTCGGTGATGGCATGCAGGCCAAAGGTGGCAGCCAGCAGCACTACAGCAACGATTGCCAGGGTCAGGATGGGCAGCAAAATAGATTTTTTCATCATTTGGCCCCTCCTTCCACAGTGCCGAACCGCTTGGGTGCGGTGTGACGGTCAATGATCCAAACCAGGGCGTTCATCAGCAGGATGGAATAGGTAACGCCTTCGGGGAACAGGCCATAGTAACGGAAAATAACGGTAAGTACACCGCAGCCTATGCCATAGATGATCTGGCCCTTGGCGGTGGCGGGAGAGGTGGCGTAGTCGGTGGCCATAAAGATGGCGCCCAGCATCACGCCGCCGCTCAGCAGCGAATAGAGCATCCACTGCAGGGGGGAATCGGTTTTGGCAAAGACCAGGGTCAGCATAGCCACGGTGCCAAGGTAGGCAGCGGGGATGCGTACCGAAATGACCTTGCGCCAAACCAGATAGGCGCCGCCGGCCAGCAATGCCAGGGAAGAGATTTCGCCGATGGAGCCGGGGCAGTTGCCCAGGAACATATCCATCAGGCTTTCTTCGGGCAGGGCGGGCATGACCATGTGGTGCAGGGGGGTGGCGGCCGAAACGCCGTCTACACCCAGTGCCAGGTAACGCACCATGCCAACAGGGCAGATGAGCAGCATGAAGGCACGGGCCGAAAGAGCGGGGTTAAAGATATTTTGGCCCAGGCCGCCGCAAAGGGCTTTTACAAAAACGATGGCAAAAACATTGCCGACAACCACCAGCCAATAGGGGACCGAGGCGGGCAGGGTCATGGCCAGCAGCAGGCCGGTTACAATGGCAGAGCCATCCACAACGGTGTTGCGGCTGCGGGTCAGCTTGCAGTAGAGCCATTCGGCAGCCACGGCGCACACCACCGAAAGGGCCGCTACCCAAAGGGCGCGCAGGCCCAGCACCACGATGCCCACCACCAGGGCGGGGATCAGTGCCAGCACCACATCCAGCATGATGCGGCGGGTGGAGAAGTTGCCGCGAATATGGGGGGAGGAAGCAACGGTCAATTTCATTTTGCACTTGCCTCCTTCATCATTTTTTTGCCCTTGCGGAACACTTCCACCAGGGGAAGCTTACCGGGGCAGGTGAATGCGCAGCTGCCGCATTCCATACAGTCCACCAGGTTCAGGCGTTCCAGCTCCTCCAAACGCCCGGCATTGGCAAAGCGGTACAGGTACAGAGGCTGCAGATGCATGGGGCAGACATTTACACATTTGCCGCAGCGCAGGCAAACGGGGTTTTCGGCTGCGCCGTTCTGGTCCTTCAGCAGGCAGAGGATGGAGTTGGTGGCCTTGACCACAGGAACATCCAGATTATCCTGGGCAACGCCCATCATGGGGCCGCCGTTGATAACGCGTTCGGTTTTGTCGTTCAGCCCGCCGGCCACTTCGATGATATCACGGAAGGGGGTTCCGATGCGCACCACAAAGTTCTGGGGTTCGGCAATTGCCTCGCCCGAAACGGTCACAATGCGCTGGGTAAGGGGATAGCCGTAGTGGAGAATGCGGAAGATGGTGGCGAAGGTGGAGACGTTAAACACCGCGCAGCCTACGCTGATGGGGAGCTGGCGGGGAGGGATCTGGCGGCCGGTAATGGCCTGTACCAGCTGTTTTTCCGCACCCTGGGGGTAACGGGTGGGCAGCACCTTCAGCTCAATTTTGGGGTATTTTTCGTTCAGGCTGCGGATGGTTTCAATGGCCTGGACCTTGTTGTCTTCCACAGCCAATACAAGGCGTTCGGCTTCCACCAGCTCGCCCAGGATCATCATGCCTTCCAGTACCTGCTGGGCGCTGGTGCGCAGCAGGGTATCGTCAGCGGTGATGTAGGGCTCGCATTCGCAGGCGTTGGCAATCATAATTTCCACTTTGCCCATGGCGGTCAGGGCCTTGACGTTGCCGGGGAAGGCAGCGCCGCCCATGCCGACGATGCCGCCCTCACGCAGGGCATTCAGCTTTTCGTCGCGGGTGGTGGGGGCAGGAGTGGGAACAGCCGAATCCTGGAAGTCGTTCTCAATGACCACAGCCATGCAGCTGCCCAGGGTGGGGTGGGGTCTTTCTTCCACCGCCACAACGGTACCGGAAACCGAGGCGTGCACGGGAACGCACATACCCTCGTTGTCACCGACCTTTTGGCCGCGGAGCACCTTGTCGCCCACCTTTACCAGGGGCAGACAGGGCACACCGATGTGCTGCTGCATGGGGATGATCACCTGCTTGGGGGTAATTACCTGCAAGGAAGGCTCCTGGGTGGACATTTCCTTGTTATAATTCGGATGAACTCCTCCGAAAAACAGGCGTTTCAAATCAATCACCTCATTTAAGTTCGTATCAGTTCTTGGAAGCCCTCACTGTAATACAGTTTGGCTTCCCGATCGACCCACATGGCCTGGGCGTCACATTCCTTCAGCAGAGCCTGTCCTTCTTCCAGGGGAAGGATGAACAGGGCGGTGGAAAGGGCGTCGGCCAGGCCGGAGTCGGGACAGACCACCGTAACACTGCGCCAGTATTCCGAAGGATACAGGGTGTCGGGGTCGATGATGTGGTGGTAAAGCTTGCCGTCGACCAGATAGGTGCGCTGATAGTCGCCGCTGGTCACAACACTTCCCTTGTCAAGATATAGGGTGTGCAGGTGGTTTTCGCTGCCGTCGGGGTTTTGGATGCCAACCACCCAGGGGGTGCCTTGGCTGTCCTTGGGGCCGGTGGCGCACACATTGCCGCCAACGCTGATCAGCAGCCCTTCGGGGGCGGCTTCGGCCACCCTTTGGGTAGCCCATCCCTTGGCGATGGCGCCTACATCCAAACGCAGGTCGGGGTCGGCAAAGAATACAGTGGATGCCTGAACATCGATGATAACGTCATCAAAGTTCATGTGCTGTGCGGCGGCTTCCAAAGCCGAAGCATCGGGAAGTACAGCGTTGGCAGGATCGTTGATGCCGTCGCTGCGGGCATTGTGCCACAGGGCCAGAACACTGCCCATGGCGGCATTTACCCGTCCGCCGGTCAGTTCATAGTACTGTTTGCAGTCTCTGAGCAGATCGATGATTCGTCCGTCTACCTTGACCGGCTCGGTACCGGCCTTGTCATTGACGGTCTTTAGGTTGGTGATACCATCATACTCATGGTAGATGTCAAACAGCTGATGATATTCCAGCAGATCATCGTGTACCTGTTTGGCCTTTTCGGCAAAAGCTTCTTCGCTTTCGGCACGGCCCACCACGGTGGTTACGGTGTCAAAGATATCCAAAAATGTGGCGTTATACTGTTTTTGTTCCGGTTGGTCCGCAGGTGCGGCGCATCCGGCCAGCATAACCATTGCCACAAAAAGAAAGAGTAACCGCTTCATTACTGCATGGCCTTTGCGATCAGATCCTGGAATTCACCGATCTTGATGGTTACAGAGGAAACCAGATCGGCATCGGTGGCCTTGC
>JAGAPB010000047.1 GCA_017847995.1 Oscillospiraceae bacterium | reverse complement strand
GCTCAGCTCCAGCGGCTGGGCGGGGCTGACCTCCAGCCGTGCCATAAACCGCGCCGCCGGAAGATACTGCTCATAATCCAGCGAGCTGAGGTCGGTGAAGGTGCAGCCGTTCACCGCTGTTTTGAAGATGCCCTCGGCCCGTTCCCCCAGCACCAGCGGCAGGTGGTGGTTGACCGCCTGGGCCATCAATGCCGCCACGGTGCCGCAGCGCTGGCATTCTCCTTCGGGCCACAAGGGGGCGTTCATCACCCCAAGGGCCTTCTGGCCGTCAAACTGATGCAGCCCCGCCGCCATCACAAGCTGGCCGTTTTGGTCCTCCAGCCGCAGGGGCAGGCGGAAATCCACGCTGCCCATCCGGTCCCACAGCCCGGAAAAGCTTGCCCCCGGGGCGGCGGCCACCCGGTCGATGCCGATCTGGTACTGCCGGGCAAGGCTTTGGGCGGTTTGGGAAATGCCCTCGGTGCGGTAAAGCTGCTGCAGGGTGGTTTCCCCCACCGCAAGCTGCCGGGGCAGGGCCATCAGGGGCATATAGCCGATATCGGGGAAAAACCCGGCCAGCAAAAAGGTGTCGCTGCCCGGGGTTTGGCCCTCCACCGCCAACAGCAGGGTAAGGCGCTCCTGGGCGCTGGGCAGATAGACGGCATTCTGCTGCTGGGGCAGCACCGGGGCGGGCTGAGCGGCGGGCACATACAGCCGCAGCAGCAAAAACACCACCATAAAGCCCATCACCAAAAAGGTGACCACAAAGGAATGGATGAACATTCGGCCCTGGCCGATGGGGCGGGTGTGATCCATGGGGCGGCCTCCTTTCTTCTGGTTTTAGTTTGACTGCTTTTTGCCCGGATAAACCGCCCGGACGAAAAATCCGGCCCATCCGTTGAAATGGCGGGTGGAGTATGGTAAAATTTCAGCTGTAAATAAAAGATTTCGAGTGAAAACTCTGCAAGAAAACGAGGCGATAGAGATGATCAAACTGCACGAAAACGGCGCATACCTCAAGGACGGCCTGACCCTGGTGGCCCCCGAGGCCCTGCCCGCCGACCAGAAGGCTGCCGCCGCCGACGCCACCATGGCCTGGGGCATCCTTTCGGCCCACAACCATTCGGGCAAAACCGACGCCCTGCAGCTGAAATTTGACGCAATGGCATCCCACGACATCACCTATGTGGGCATTGTGCAGACCGCCCGTGCCAGCGGCCTGGAAAAATTCCCCCTGCCCTATGTGCTGACCAACTGCCACAACAGCCTGTGCGCCGTAGGCGGCACCATTAACGAGGACGACCATCTGTTTGGCCTCAGCGCCGCCCAGAAGTATGGCGGCGAATATGTGCCCGCCCACCAGGCCGTCATCCACCAGTATATGCGCGAATGCTACGCCGGCTGCGGCAAAATGATTTTGGGCAGCGACAGCCACACCCGCTATGGCGCCCTGGGCACCATGGCCATTGGCGAAGGCGGCCCCGAACTGGTAAAGCAGCTGCTGAACCGCGCCTATGACATTGCCCGCCCCGCCGTTGTGGGCGTGTACCTTTCCGGCAGCCCCCGCCCCGGAGTTGGCCCCCAGGACGTTGCCCTGGCCCTCATCGGCGCCACCTTTGCCACCGGTTTTGTAAAGAACTGTGTGCTGGAATTTGTGGGCCCCGACATCCGCAACCTCAGCGTGGAATACCGCTGCGGCATTGATGTAATGACCACCGAGACCACCTGCCTTTCCTCCATTTGGGCCACCGACAGCAAGGTGGAGGAATACCTGACCATGCACGGCCGCCCCGGCGACTATAAGCCCATGGCCCCCGGCGCCCTGGCCTGGTACGACAAGGTGGTGGAGATCGACCTGGACAAGGTGGTGCCCATGATCGCCCTGCCCTTCCACCCCAGCAATGTCTTCAAGGTGGAGGACCTGTGTCAGAACCCCGGCGACATCCTGCGCATGGTGGAAATGGCCGGACGCGACCAGATGAGCAACCCCGGCTTCACCCTGACCGACAAGGTGAAGAACGGCAAGCTGTATGTTGACCAGGGCGTGATCGCCGGCTGTGCCGGCGGCACCTACGAAAATATTTGCGCCGCCGCCGACGTGCTGCGGGGCGGCAGCATCGGCGCCGAGGCCTTTGCCCTCAGCGTCTATCCCTCCAGCCAGCCCGTCTTTTTGGAACTGATGAAGAACGGCCGCATGGCCTGGCTGATGGAAGCCGGCGCCACCATTCGCACCGCCTTCTGCGGCCCCTGCTTTGGCGCAGGGGATGTGCCCGCCAACAACTGCCTTTCCATCCGCCACAGCACCCGCAACTTCCCCAACCGCGAAGGCAGCAAGCCCTCGGGCGGTCAGATCGCCTCGGTTGCCCTGATGGATGCCCGCAGCATTGCTGCCACCGCCGCCAACGGCGGTGTGCTGACCCCTGCCACCGCCTGGGAGGGCAGCTTTACCACGCCCAAATATTACTTTGACGGCAGCGTATATCAGAACCGTGTTTACCACGGCGTAGGCCAGCCCAAGGCCGAAATGCCCCTGCGCTTTGGCCCCAACATTGCCGACTGGCCCGCCATGCAGCCCCTGCCCGAGCATCTGATGCTCAAGGTCTGCTCCTACATCACCGACGCGGTTACCACCACCGACGAGCTCATCCCCTCGGGCGAGACCTCGTCCTACCGCTCCAACCCCATGAAGCTGGCCGAATTTGCCCTCAGCCGCAAGGATCCCGCCTATGTGGGCAAGGCCAAGGCTGTTGCCGCCCTGGAAAAGGCCCGCCTGAAGGGCGCCGCCCTGGAGACCCTGGGCGAAGGACTGGATAAGGCCATTGGGGCAGTGCGCGCCAACAAGCGCTTTGCCGCCGTTTCGGCCGAAAACTGCGGCATCGGCAGCCTGGTATATGCCAAAAAGCCGGGCGACGGTTCGGCCCGCGAACAGGCCGCAAGCTGCCAGAAGGTTCTGGGCGGCTGGGCCAACATCGCCAATGAATATGCCACCAAGCGTTACCGCAGCACCCTGATCAACTAGGGCATGCTGCCCTTCCTGTGCAAAAAACCCGAAGTGATCGCCAACGGCGACTGGATCTTTGTGCCCGAACTGCGCACCGCCGTGGCCCGCAAGGCCGCTGCCATCCCCGCCTATGTTCTCAAGGAAGGCAAGATGGCGGAGATCCTGCTGAGCCTGGGTGAACTGACCGATGACGAACGCCGCATCATTCTGTCCGGCTGCCTGATCAACTTCTACCGCGACGCAAACAAAAAATAACCGACAAAAAACGCCCCGAAGGGATCCCTTCGGAGCGTTTTGTTATTTTTATTTTGAAGTTTATTCTGCAAGAAAAGGGCTGATTTTTTTGATAAGCTGATCGGCGGCTTCTTCATCCTTGGTGTGCAGTTCCAGGGTAACGGGGCCCTCGGCACCCAGGCTGAAAATGCCCATCATGGATTTGGCGTTGATGCGGTAGCGGCCGGAAACCAGGTCGGCGTCAAAATCACACTGCTCTATGATATTTACAAAGAGCTTTACCGCGGCTACGTCGGGCAGAAGAATGTTTACAGATTTCATTGTTTACCTCGCTGAATTTGGTTCTTGCCACGAAATGGCTAAAGAATACTATAACCGTTCCTTGCTTTTTAGTCAACTGTCAAATTGCCTTTGACGGTCGAAATAAAGTATAATGAAACCAGAAAAAGACGAAGGAGGCGGAAAGGTGAAGGCTGCGTTTTACACCCTTGGCTGCAAGGTCAACCAATACGAAAGCCAGGTGCTGGCCCAGCATTTTTCCGCCGCCGGGTATGAGGTGGTGGCCTGGTCGGCCCCTGCCCAAGTGTATGTGATAAACTCCTGCACCGTTACCGCCCAGGGCGAAAAGAAGGCCGCCCAACTGGTGCGCCGCCTGCGTCGGGAACGCCCCGGGGCCCTGGTGGCACTGTGCGGCTGCTGGCCCCAGGCCTTTCCCGAAAAGGTTTTGGAGCTG
>JAGAPB010000046.1 GCA_017847995.1 Oscillospiraceae bacterium | reverse complement strand
TTGTGAATTTGGCGCTCAGATAGCAAAATTTTGAGGCCCTCTCGCATTGCTTCGAGAGGGCCTCTCGGGCCGCATAACTACTGGGTTTTCACCCACGATAGCTATATTACCCTTACTTTCTGGTGCCGCTGACGGGGATCGAACCCGTACAGTATTGCTACCGAGGGATTTTAAGTCCCTTGCGTCTGCCAATTCCGCCACAGCGGCAGGCGGTGGAGCACAGGTAGTATCATACAACAAATCAGTTCGTTTCGTCAATCGAAACCCTTAAGGAATCGCGTCAATATTTTGGATGCCTTCGCTGCCGCAATAGGTTTCGATGCTGTAAACAAACAGCACCTGATCATAGCCGGCAAGGTCCAGTTTTTTTAGCTGGCTGCGGCAGGCGGCCTCCAGGTTGCAATAGGTGATGCGGCTGTAATGCCCGGTGAGGAAGGGCACCACATTCTGCACGCTGCTGTCGCCAAACACCAGCAGCTCCCGCTCTTCTTCGCTGCCCATCACGGTCAGCTCAAAGCCGGTGCTTTCGCCCCCCAAAAAGATGCTGAAGGGGTCCTCCTCCACCCGGTCGGTGGGGTACATGGTGTCATAGTCGGCGCTGCTTCCATCCGCCCGGGCAAGCTCCAGCAGATAGCTGTTTTCAGAGCCGGTGTCGTGGAAAAGGGTCAGAATATCCCCTTCCACACGGTTTTCGCCCCAGCTTTCGGTCAGGTCGCCGTAATAGCCGTGCACCGCGTATTCTTTGCTGAAGCGGCGCAGCGGCAGGGGCGAAAGGCGCAGGCGTTCGGCCACGGCATCATAAACGCGGTAGCCGCCCAGGGTGGTCAACCGGTCGGTGGTGCGGTAGTAGAGATACTCGTCGCTTTCGTCATAGCCCTGGTACAGGGTGGAATAAACATCGGCCGCCGTGACCTTGCCCTCCATCTCCCGGGCAATTTCGGCAATGGCCTCCTTCTGGTTATACAGGGGGGCGTTGTCGGGCAGTGTTTTCTGCTTGATCGCCGCGGCGGTGGGGATCACCACCGAGCAGACCGGAACATCGTGATCTTCGGCAAAATCGATGATGGCGTGGGTGTTGGCGTCACGCATCTGCCGGTCCTGCTGCGGCCAGTAGTTGGCCACCAGGCCGTCTTCGGTGCAGAACACATTTTTCTGCTCCTTCTGGCCGCTTTGCAGCAGCACCCCGGAGCCGATACTTTTCAGCACGCTGCCAAAGGGCAGGTTATCCTTGAGGTATTCTTCCACGCTTTGCAGCGAGGAAAGCTGGCCCTCTTCGGGGGGTGCGACCACAAAGGTGGCCACTGGAACCGCGATCAAAATCAGCAGCAAAAACAGGGAAAGAATTCGTTTCAGCATGGTTTTCCCTCCCCTCATATCATCAGCGCCAGGGTCAGCACCAGC
The DNA here is from genome assembly GCA_017847995.1 of Oscillospiraceae bacterium. Classification (GTDB taxonomy): domain Bacteria; phylum Bacillota; class Clostridia; order Oscillospirales; family Ruminococcaceae; genus Heteroruminococcus. Next base: position 16,381 of record JAGAPB010000046.1, on the reverse strand, counting down.
AAAAAGGTGTTGCCCAAAATTGCAAAGAACCTGGCCATATTGGGGTGGCGCTTCTGGTACCAGTGGGCCACCTTGTCATAAAGGCTGGTGGAAAACAGCACGCAGGCGATCAGCAGCACCAGGCGGCTGGCCAGCAGATACTGCACCGTTTCGCTGGTAAAGCTGTGGCCCGCCAGTCCGGTCATGACCGCAAGGGTGTTGAAGGCCTGGGCCAAATTGTTGGCCGAAAGGAAAGCAAAGGACAACACCACCACCGCAAAGGCATAGATGCGCAGGAAAAAGGGCGGGATGCGTTCAAACAGCCTGTGGCCCCACAGCACCTCGACGATCATAAAGGCGCCCAGGAACATACCCCAGGCCAGGGTGCTGAGCCGCAGGCCAAACCACAACCCGGCCAGCATGGCGGTCAGCATCAGGTTGAAGGTGTTGGAAAGATGTCCGCCGCTGTCGTAACCCAAAAAGCGGTAAACATACCGGCGGATATAGCGGGTGACGGTGATATTGAACCGGGCAAAAAAGTCGGTGACGGTGCGGGACTGGAAGGGATAGGCAAAATTGCGGGGCAGACTGAGACCAAAAACGCGCCCCAGGCCCATGGCCATGTCGCAATAGGCAGACAAGGTAAAATAGGTGGAAAAGGCCGAGCAAACAACCATCATCCAGGCACCCAGCACCGGCAGCTCGCTGCCGTTTATCTCCAGCAGGGCGGTGCACACCACCGTTACCCGGTCGGCCAGGATGACCTTTTTGGCCAGCCCCTGCACAAACTGGAGCATCCCCTCCCCCACTTCGGAAAGGGAAAAATCCGGGCTGTGGAGCTGGTTGGCCATCTCCTGGTATTCCACCAGGGGGCCGGCGTATAGCTTGCCAAAGAAGCAGCACATCACCCCAAAGCGCACCGGAGTTTCAAACTCAGCCTCGCCCCGGTAAAAATCTATGACATAACCCAGGCCGGTAAGGGAATAGACCAGCAGGCCAAGGGGCATCTGGATGTGCTTGATCTGCACCGCGCCGGCCCAAAGGATCAGCAACCCCACTGTGACCACCGCCGTGGCGGCGCACAGCCATCGGGTGGCTTTGTGTTCCCGGCCCAGGCGGTGCATGGCGCAAACGGCCAGATACTGCAGCCCCAGCAGGCCCACCATCATCAGCATTGCCTGCCAGTCCAGCATGGCAAAAAAGGCCAGAGAAAGGGTCAGCAGGCAAAGGTTGCGCAGCCGTCCTGGCAGCAGGTAATAGACCAGCACCGAGGCCGGCAAAAAAAGAAACACAAACGAAAAGCTTGCCAGTTCCATACCTCTCCTCCTTTCCTGTCATTTTTATCCTTAAAGTGATTCTAATACATTTTTATACATTTCGTAATCTCCGATGCTGTTCAGCACCTTCACCAGCGAATTGACCCCCAAACGGGCCGGCAGATGCAGGGCGGCGCATAGGGCGCGGCGCTTTTCGGCGCTGTTCTCGCCGCCCGAAAGCCCATCTTCATACAGGTCCAGCTTGGTGATGGGCCGGGCTGGAGCCTCGCAGGGGGTCCCCAGCAGCCCGGCTTTTTCAAAGGCTTCCAGGATGAGCTTATCTTCGATGCCCTCCACCCCAAGCTTGCCTTCGGCCGAGGGGGCGGCCTTGCGGGATTCTTTGCCGTAAACATCGGGTACATAAACATGCACCACCCGCCCGGTGGAGATGGCCCCGGCGATGTAGCTGCGGATCTTGAAGCCGGCCATATCCGGATCGGTCAGCAGGATGATGCCGCCGCCCTGGGCCAGCCGCCGCAGCAGAGCCAGCCGCTCCCTATCCCGAAAGATGCCAAAGCCGCCTGTTTCCAGGATGGGGGCATCAAACAAATTGGCAAGGCGGGCCTTGTCATAGCGGCCCTCCACCACAATGGTTTCCTTCAGCTTGATCAAAACAGTTCTCCTTGGTTCATCGGTCTTCTTTCAGCAGCACAAAAAGCTGTGTCACGGTCTGCTCCAGCAGGATGCGTCCGTCCACCTGGCTGCTTTTCAGCTTCTGGTCGGCCTGGGAAAGGGTCTCCAGCGCCTTGACCAAAAACTCGTGGGAAAAGCGGCTTTCGCTTTCGGCGGCACGGGTGTACAAAAAGAACCGCCCGCCCACATAGCCCAGCTCCTTCATGGCCTGTTTGTCGGCAATGTGGGCCGAACGGGCCGCCTTGGCACGGTAGAGATCCACAAAGGCCGAAGAAAGTATGGTCAAAATTCCCACAGGGGATTCCCGCAGGAACATCAGGTTGGAAACAATGTCCATGGCTTTGGTGTAATCCATGCGCAGGATGGCCCGGGAAAGGTCAAACACGCTGGCCTCCACCGACTGCACCCCCACCTCTTCCAACTGCCGCAGGGTCAGTTCCCCGCCGCCGGCATAGGCGCAAAGTTTTTCGGTTTCGCACACAACGGCGTGCAGGTTGCCGCCGCAGGCCGCCACCAGGGCGGAAGAGACCGCACTGGGCATCACACAGCCCCGCTTTTTGGCGGTATCCCGGGCCAGACGCCCGGCATCGCCGGCGGTGGCCACCCCAAAGTGGGCGGCGCAGCCCTTGGCTTCGCACAGCTTCAGCAGCTTTTTGCCCTTGCCGCCTGCCTCTTCCCCTTTTTTGCGGTTGGGTTCGGGGCTGCGGCTTTTCATGGTAAAAATCAGCACGCAGGTGGGGGGCGGGTCGCTGAGCAGTTGTTCCAGTTTGGAAAATTCGGTGGAGCCCAGGGCGTCGGGATCAAAGTCCTCCACGGTGACGCATTTGCGCGGGGCCATGAAGGGCAGTGCCTCGGCCGCGTCGGAAAGTTCGTCCGGGTCCACTCCTTCCCGCCCGTCCATGCGGGTCAGCAGGAATGGGTCCTGGGTGTCGCCCACCGCCGCCTTGACCAAACGGTTGGCCCAGCGTTCCACCGTCATGCTTTCTTCGCCATACAGCAGATAAAGGGGCAGCAGTTCGCCGCTTTCCACATGGGCCTTGAAGGCGTTTTCATTTTCACAGCGCATTGCCGCTCCTCCTTTCAGCGTGGCAGGCGCAGCCGCAGGGAACGGCTTCCCCCGCCCGGCTCTGCCATATGATGTATCATTCCCCCGCCGTCCACCAGCAGGTCGGCCACGGGGAATTCTGTTCCGGATTCCATTATAACATATCCGCCGGCAATTTTCAGCACCCGGATGCCATCCAGTTCCAACAGGGTGTAGCCCTCCCCGGCCCGCAGGCTGATGCCCTCGGCCAGCCGCACCGGCCGGGCGGCGTCCAGCAAAGTAATTTCTGCCGGAAGATAGGGCGAAATGTCCCGGGCGGTGTCCTGCCAAAGCAGAGCCGCCTGGGGTTTTGCATCCTGCAGCAGAATGGCGGCCTCCTGGGCGTTTTGCTGCCCAAAGGTGTACAGCACCTGCTCTGGCGCCAGCAGTGCTGCCTGATAGGCCCCCTCGCGGTCGGCATCCACCAAAACGGCCTGGTCATCCCGCAGGATCAGCAGCGAAGCGCTGTCCTCAAAGGTGCGCAGCTCCACCACATTGCCCTGCACCAGGGCCGAGTTGACCATCCCCACCAACAAAACGGCGGTCAGGGATGCCCCGGCAAGAAGGTTGCGGCCCTTTTTTCCTCCGGGGAAAAGCACCAGCAGGCTGAGCACCACCGCCGCAGCCGCCAGCCATACGATCTGCCAGGAGCGGTCAATGGGCAGCCAGCGTGCGGGCAATGCAGCCACAAAGGCCGCTGCCCAACGGCAAATTGCGGCAGTTACGGCGGCGGGCAGGGCCACCACCGCAGCCACACTGCCCAAGCCCGCCGCGCCAAACAGTGCAGCCAAAGCGGCCGAAACCAGCAGCACCCCCACCAGTGGTGTGATGAGCAGATTGCCCAGCAAGCCATAGAGGGGCAGGCCGCCGAACATCACCGAAAGGACGGGGTAGGTGTAAACCGCCGCCCCAAGGCTGACCGAAACCACCGCCAAAACCCGGTCGGCCCAGTTGGCGGTGGGAAAACGGTTCCTTCTCCAGTCCAGCAGATGCCGCTGGAGGGGCGGCACAAAAATGAGGATGGACAGAATGGAAGTGATCGAAAGGATAAAACTCCAGGAATAAAAAACATAGGGGTTAGCAAGACCCATCAGCAGTCCTGCCACTGAAAGAGAACTGAAGGAGTCGCTTTGGCGGTGCAGGGCGTCGGCCCCAAGGGTCAGCATCATCATAATCCCCGCGCGGCTGACCGAGGGGGTAAATCCCGCCACAGTCATCACCCCAAGGCAGACGGCTACCCCCACCCCAAGGCGAACAAGGCGTCCCGCCCCGCCCCTGCGCAGCAGCATCAACACGGCGCCGCACAGCAGCGAAAGGTGCAGCCCCGAAACCACCAGCACATGGGCAGCCCCCGAACGGCGCATATCCTCGTCCACATGGTCGGAAAGTGCCTCCCGCCGCCCCAGCAGTACCGACTGCACAAAGGCGCCGTTTTCTCCGGGCAGGGCCTGCAGCAGCCCTTCCGAAAGGGCATGGTTGAGCCTGGCGCCCCACACCACAGGGCCGCCGGGCAGTTTGGTGCTTTCGGGCAGCGGTTCCAGGCTTTGGATGCGCCCCTTCAAAAACCGCCCTCGGCTGTAAAGATAGCGCAGATCGGCGGCATCATCGGGGATGGAACATTTAAGGACACCTTCCACCTTGTCCCCGGGCTGCCAGCCGGCAATGCCGTAGCTGCTGGCCCGCAGGGTGGTGGTCTTCCATCCACGGTGGGTTTTCACCTTTCCGTAAAGAGTCACCATGCTGTAGCCGGGGCCTTCTTCCTCCTGCAAAACGGTCATGCGCACCGGGGCTTCTTTGCCGTCCAATTCAGCAAATGCGGCGGCACGGGCCTGGAAGGCCATCACCGACCCCACCGCCAGCAGCAGGCCGGCACAAACAACAAGCACCCTGCCCCGCCACCCGGGCGGAACAAGGCGCGCCAAAGCAAGCCCCACCCCAACCAGGGCGGCGGCTGCCAAAAACCATTTTGCCGGTGGCAGAAGGGTAAGCACCACCGCGGCGGCGGCCAACGCTGCCGCCAGCCAAACCAGAGGACGTTTCACAGCTTCACCTCAGAATCACTGTATCTCCTGTTCCAGGTTACGGAACACAGGTGTTGAGAAAAACTCCTGCAGGCTGATGCCCAGCCCGTCACACAGCATCTTGATGGTGACAATGCCGGGGTTGCGGCTTCCACCGTTGGGGTTGGTCATATTCTTTAATGTAGAAGGGGGCACAGCCGATTCCCGTGCCAAAGCGTTCAGGGTCATTCCCCTTTGTTTACACAACTCAATAATGCGCGCGGCAACAGCTTCTCGGGTATTCATTTTTCTTCCTCCAGACCATATATGGTTTATATTTCAGTCTAAGAGGAAGCTTTTCCCGACAACGACCATATATGGTCATTGTGCTAAAAAAGCAAAAAAGAAAGACCCCCGGGCAATACCCGGAGGTCTGATAGATGCAATTTATACGTTGAAGCGGAATAGAACCACGTCGCCATCCTGGAAGACATATTCCTTGCCCTCGCTGCGGTAGAGGCCCTTTTCCTTGGCGGCGGCAATGCTGCCGCAGGCCATCAGGTCGTCGAAGGAAACGATCTCGGCACGGATAAAGCCCCGTTCAAAGTCGCTGTGGATCTTGCCTGCGGCCTGGGGTGCCTTGGTGCCCTTTTTGATGGTCCAGGCGCGAACCTCGGGCTTGCCGGCGGTCAGGTAGGAGATGAGCCCCAGCAGGGCGTAGCTGGCCTTGATCAGACGGTCCAGGCCCGATTCCTGCAGGCCAACGTCGGCCAGGAACATCAGCTTTTCTTCGGCGGTCAGGTCGGCAATTTCTTCTTCCATGCGGCCGCAGATGGGAATGACCTGGGCGTTTTCTTCGTTGGCAATGGCCTCCACCTCGTTGTAGAAGGCGTTCTGGTGGATGTCGCCGGTCAGGTCGGTCTCGCTCATGTTGGCGGCATAGATGATGGGCTTGCTGGAAAGCAGGGCCGATTCGGCAATGATGGCCCATTCTTCCTCGTCACAGTCAAAGGAACGGGCCGATTTGCCCAGGTTCAGGTGATCCTTCAGGCGGTTGAACAGGTCCACCTGGCTCTGCAGCTTTTTGTCGGCCTTGGCGGCCTTGATGGCCTTGTCGATGCGGCGGTCCAGCATATCCAGGTCGGCCAGCACCAGCTCGGTGTTGATGGTTTCGATGTCGCGGGCGGGGCCGATGGAGCCGTCCACGTGGATGATCTCGTCATTTTCAAAGCAGCGCACCACATGGATGATGGCGTCCACCTCGCGGATGTGGGAAAGGAATTTGTTGCCCAAGCCTTCGCCCTTGCTGGCACCCTTTACCAGACCGGCGATGTCCACAAACTCGATGCTGGCAGGGGTGATCTTTTCAGGGTCGTACATCTTGGCCAGAGCATCCAGACGGCTGTCGGGCACGGCAACCACACCCACATTGGGCTCGATGGTGCAGAAGGGATAGTTGGCCGACTGGGCGCCGGCGTTGGTGATAGCATTGAACAGGGTCGATTTGCCAACATTGGGCAGACCCACGATACCTAATTTCATTGTGGAACAGTCCTCCTGTCAAGTGATGCCGCCCGGCGGGCAGCGCCGAACCAAACCGGTTCGCAGATAGGGTAATTATAGCACGAACAGCCGCAAAAGAAAACCACGCAGGCCCGCAGACATAACTTTTCGCAGAAAATTTGCACAAAATTCACCTTTTCGCCCAGTTTTCCTGTATAATAAGGTTACTACAAAACGTTAACAAAAAAAATTTACTGTTGCATCAGCTTTACTGTATATAAATAGAAAGGAACGATGTTCATGTCCATGGGTAAAATTCTGGTTGCAGACGATGACCAGAACATCTGCGAACTGATCCGCCTGTATCTTGAAAAAGAAAACTTTACCGTGGTGCTGGCCAACGACGGCGAAGAGGCCGTCGCCAAATTTACTGCCGAAAGCCCCGACCTGGTTCTGCTGGACATTATGATGCCCAAGCTGGACGGCTGGCAGGTCTGCCGCCAGATCCGCGCCCGGTCGGAATGCCCCATCATCATGCTTACCGCCAAAAGCGAGACCTTCGACAAGGTGCTGGGCCTGGAGCTGGGGGCCGACGACTATGTGGTCAAGCCCTTTGACACCAAAGAGATCGTGGCACGCATCAAGGCCGTTATGCGCCGCACCGGCAAAAGCGGCACCCACGAGGATGTGAAGGAAGTCCGTTTTGACAAGCTGGTGGTCAACATGACCCGCTATGAGCTGATGGTGGACGGCGAAGTGGTGGACACCCCGCCCAAGGAGCTGGAACTGCTCTTCCACCTGGCCAGCAACCCCAACCGTGTTTACACACGCGACCAGCTTCTGGACGAGGTTTGGGGCTTTGAATACTACGGCGACAGCCGCACCGTTGACGTGCACATCAAGCGCCTGCGCGAAAAGCTGGAGGGCGTTTCGGACAAATGGTCGCTGAAGACCGTTTGGGGTGTCGGCTACAAGTTCGAGTCCAAGGAAGTCTGATTTTTCTTAAAAATCCGCGCCTGTCTTCCCCCGCGGAGGGCAGGCGCTTTTTCCACTTTACTTACGGAAGGAGCCATCCCGATGGGCGAACCTACCACCCAGGCAAAAAGCCAAAACCTATTCAGCAAATATTTCCGCTACACCGTGCTGGTGCTGTTCATCAGCCTTACCTTTTTGGGTGTGGCACTGCTGGTGTTCTCCACCCGCTATTTCAAAGAGGATAAGTTCGAGCTGCTTTCCAACAACGCAAACCAGGCCATGGGGGTCACCATTTCCAACTACAAGATGAACAATTACCTGTTTGTCAACTCCAACACCCTCACCCAGGTTTACGAGGTGCTGGGCTCCACCCTCGATTCCAAAATCTTTTTGGTAAACAACAACGGCGAAACCCTGCTTTGCTCGGAGGGCACAGATTGTGCCCACACCGGACACTCGGTCTCCTCCTCCATTCTGCGCAAGGTGGCCACCGGCGAATACAAGGAAACGGGCAACCTGGGCAATATGTACCGGGAACAGTATTTTACCGTAGGTCAGCCCCTTCTGGACCCCAACAACAACCTGGTGGGGGCGGTGTTTGTTTCGGCCGAGGCCGAAAGCCTCAACGAGTTCCTGCTGGATATTCTGAAGATCTATGCCGTCAGCGCCCTGCTGGCCATTCTGGCCTCCTTCATCCTGCTCAGCATTACGGTAAACAAGATGGTGCGCCCCCTGCGGCAGATTGCCGCCGTCACCGACCAGTTTGCCCACGGCGATTTTACCCAGCGCATCCCTGTCAACTCGGAGGATGAGATCGGCCACCTTGCCAACTCTCTCAACTCCATGGCCAGCTATCTTTCGGCCTCCGAATCCAGCCGCCGTTCCTTCGTTTCCAACGTTTCCCACGAGCTGAAGACCCCCATGACCAGCATCTCCGGCTTTGTGGACGGCATCCTGGACGGCACCATCCCCGAAGAAAAGCACAACTACTATTTGCAGATCGTTTCGGACGAGACCAAGCGCCTTTCCCGCCTGGTGCGCTCCATGCTCAGCCTTTCCCGCATCGAGGCCGGCGAGATGAAGTATACCCCCCAGGCGGTGGATCTGACCGACATCGTTTTCCGCACCCTGTTCACCTTTGAACCCCGCATTGAAGAAAAGAACCTGGAAATACTGGGTTTGGATGCCGAGCGCACCATGGTTTGGGGCGACAGCGACCTGGTGCACCAGGTGGTATACAACCTGGTGGAAAACGCCGTTAAGTTTGTAAACGACGGCGGCTCCATCCAGTTCTCCTTCCGCCGCGAAAACGGCATGGTCGTCACCACCGTCAAAAATACCGGTGAGGGCATCCCCCAGGACGAGCTGCCCCGTCTGTTCGAGCGGTTCTACAAATCGGATAAATCCCGCGGTTTGGACAAAACCGGCGTGGGCCTGGGACTTTACATCGTACGCACCATTCTGGGTGCTCTGGGCGGAGAGATCTTGGTCTCCAGCGTGGTGGGCGAATACTGCGCCTTCTCCTTCTCGCTGCCCGCCGCACCCGCCGAACAGCCCCCCAAGGCCGAATCCTCCTCCATCAAAGAGACCGGCACCAAGCTGCTCAACTCGGTCAAACGCAGCTTCCTGCCCAAAAAGCAGTCCTCCTCCAAAAAGAACAGCGAATAATTCGTTTTCTATTCATATTTTCGAGGAATTTGTTTATTTTCCCGTCACATTTATCTTTTATACTTCCATCAAAAGCAAATCTTTCCCGATCCTCAAGGAGGTTTTGATATGAGCGATTTTTGGAATGATTCCCCCAATCAGGAGCCGGAAAACAACGGTTCCCAGCAAAACAACACCCCTAACTACTACACCCCTTCCCAGCCGGATCACTTCCAGCAGGGCGGCCAACAGCCCCAGTGGAACTACAGCCAGTACACCAACCCCAACCAGTCCCCCAAACGCCCCAAGCGCAACCGCGGCCTGGTGGTGTTCCTGGTGCTGCTGTGCAGCGTGGTGCTGATCGCCGTGCTCTGCCTGGCAGGCGTGGGGGTCTATTCCCTGGTAACAAACAGCGCATTTGACCTTGGCGCCGCCGAAGAGCCCGCTCCCGAAGAAATTCTGCCCGAAGACGCCACCCCGGAACTGCCCACCAACCCCGACCTGCAGCTGGAACTGCAGGATAAGCCCCAGGAGGAAGGCATCACCATCTCGGAAGATGGTCGTCTGACCACCACCGAGGTCTATCACCGGGTGGCCCCTGTCACCGTAAGCGTCATCCAGTACAGCCCCTACCAGGGCCGGATGATCAGCGGTTCCGGCACCGGCATCATCATGTCGCAGGATGGCTACATCGTTACCAACGCCCATGTTGTCACCACCAACGGCACCGCTGCCTCGGCTTTGGAGGTCATCCTCAACAACGGCGACCGCTATGAGGCCACCCTGGTGGGCGCCGACACCCGCAGTGACCTTGCCGTGATCAAGATCGACGCCACCGACCTGCCCTACGCCACCTTTGGCGACAGCGACCAGATGGAAATTGGTGAAACGGTCATCGCCATCGGCAATCCCGGCGGCACCGAGCTTTCCAGCAGTGTAAGCCAGGGCATCATCTCCGGTCTCAACCGCCTAATCAAAACTTCCACCGACGGCTACAGCATCAACTGCCTGCAAACCGACGCCGCCATCAACCCCGGCAACTCGGGCGGGCCCCTGGTCAACCAGTTCGGTCAGGTCATTGGCATCAACTCGGCCAAGCTGGTTGATACCCAGTATGAGGGCATCGGCTTTGCCATCCCTATCAACGAGGCCAAGCCCATCATCGACCAGCTCATCGCTTATGGCCGTGTTACCGACCGCGCCCGCATCGGCATCACCGGTGTGGCCATCACCCCCACCCTCTCCCGGTACTACGGCTGGCCCCAGGGCATCCTCATCTTTACTGTTGAGGAAGGCTCCGACATTGCCACCAAGGGCCTGCGCGCCGGCGAGGTGGACGGCGACATCATCACCCATGTAAACGACCAACCCATCACCAGCTTTGATGATGTGGCCCAGATCCTTAAGGACAAAAAGGGCGGCGACCAGGTGGAACTGACCATCTACCGCCAGGCCATCGAAGGCCAGCAGTCCTCCACCTTCAAAATCAACGTCACTCTGGTTTCCGATTCCAACTGATTTTAGCCCCAAAAATCCCCCGCTGCGGTGCAGCGGGGGATTTTCTTGTTCTCTCAGCTTTTATTTTCTTCGTTTGGCGGCGGTGATGGCCTCCAACTGGCGGGTCAGGTTCTGCGATTTGCGGCTGCGTTCCTTGGCCTCTTCCTCCACAGCCTGCTGGAATACAAGGTAATTTTATGTCAGCAGGTCCTCGATGCTGCCGCTGGCCAGGGTGGAAGCATACTCGGGGAACATCTGCAGGTTGCGGCGGTAGTTGCGGTAGGCTTCCCGCACAATTTCCTGGTAGGCTTCGTTTTCGGCCTGGATCCTGGCCTGTTCCTTGGCTGCGGCTGCGGCGGCAGCTTCGGCCTCGGCGCGCTTTTCGGCGGCAGATTTTCTTTTGGCGGCTTTTTCGGCTTCGCTCTGCCAGTCGTCATAATAGCCCGAGGCGCGGCGCTGCTTCAGCTCGCCGTAGGTGATGCGTTCACCCGTAATGTCAATTACCACCTGGTTGTCGGGATAGCTCCAGCTATCGGAGCTCAGCTTGTTGGTGTAGCCGCTGGGCTTTACGGTCTTTATGGTACCTTTTTTGGTGCTCATTCTTCTTCCTCCTTCAACAATTGTCTCATCTGTTCCACCCACCGCAAAATCTGCTCCCGCTCCTGCCTGTAACGGTCCAGGCGGCGGCTTTCGTCTTCCTGTTTTTCGGGGGTTTTGCCCTCCACCTTTGCCAAAAAGGTCGGCCAGTCAAAGGGTTCTCCCTTCAGCAGGCGGTTGGGGCAGGCTTTTCCGCTCCAATGTTGATGCGTTACCACATTTTCCAGGGGTATTTTGTAGCGCTGCATCAACTCACGGGTCAGTTCCACGGCGTTTTCGGTGGCTTTTTCCAGGTCGCCGTCGCAGTTTTCGCAAATTTCAATGGCAAAGGAACGGCGGTTGCCCACCCCCTGGGCGCCGTCCCCGGCGTGCCAGGCCACCTCGTTTTCGGGGATGATGGCCACCGCCCGGCGGTCATCCACCGCGTAGTGGTAGCTGACATACAGGTCCTTTCCCCCGTTTTGCAGATATTTGCCGTGGGCCGCGGCGTCGGCGCCCCTGCCGCGGTTGGCCGTGTTGTGTATGGTGATGTATTGGGGGATCAGGGTATAGCCGGGGCGGCAGTTGCTGCCCACCGGGGCATACATGGCGGTTCGCTCCATTTACTCCACCTCTTCTTGATAGGGGGCTGCATAGCCCATGGCCCGGACCGAATCCCCCAGCCCGGCGGTGGTGGGGTCATTGAAGATGCCGGCCACCGCCACCGCAACACACACCAGCAGATAGGGGTTCTGCACCGCCTTTGCAAAATATTCCCCCACCATACCCCAGGTGGTAAAATCGGCGCCGGTCATGCCAAAATAGGCCAGCACCTGGGCGGCGGCAACGGCTGCCATCTGCAGCCACACCGCGGGGTTTTTCAGTCGTACGATCCAGTTAAATCTCATATTTTCCTCCTTCCAAAGCACAAACGCTGCCTGTTTTTATTCGTTTTGTTCCAGCACACGGATGCGGGTCTCGTGGTCGGCAATGCGCTCGTCCTGTTGGTCGTTGTGCTCCCACAACCGTTCATGGGCTTCGTGCTTGCTCAGTTCCACCCGGTCCACCCGTTTGCTCAGGGCCTTCAGTTCGGTGGTAAATTCCACCATGGTGCTGTTCAGCTTCAAAATCGGCTTGGCTACCAGCACGAACAACCCGATCAGTTCTGCCAGAACCAAAACAACCTGCCATTCCACCTCGGCTCACCTCCTGTGCCAAAAATTTTCTCTTACTTTTTACTGCCCACGCGAATGATAATGGCCATCAGTTATCCCCCCTGACGATCACGCGGATGGGAAGATCCATGCCGGGCACGGTGCCAAAGGCCTTCAGGGTGATCCGTCCAAGCTGCTGTCCCCCGTCCTGCAGGTTGGCCGCCTGCAGGGCCTCCAATTCCACTGCTGTAATGTCCAGTCCGGGCAGAATTTCCACATTGCTGTCGGCGGCAAGGTCCTCGATAAAAAGATCGTTGCAGCCGTTCACCCAGCCACTCCTTTTCAGGGTCATGGTCAGCAGGGTGGATTTTCCGGCCTTGGTGTCCACCTGGGCCAATATTTCGGTTTTGGCCGCATGCACCTTGCCGGTGGCGTCCAGCTTGGCCAGGTCCAGTGCGCCGGCGGCCTCTTCGGCGGCCTTGGTGTCGGTGTATTCGGCTGCAAGGGCGGCTGCTTCCTGGATGGCCTGGGTCTTTGCGTACTCCACTTCGGCAGGGGTGGCAAAGTCGCCGCCTGCCGCCTGCTTGGAGCTAAGAGCAGCAGCTTCAGCCGCGGCCTGGGCCTGCTGGGCCGCTTTGGCACTTTGGGCGGCATAAATTTCGCTGGCGGCGGCATAGCTTTCACTTCTTTGGGCGGCGGTCTGGCTGGCCTGGGCTGCGGCGGCATGGTCGGCTGCCGTCAGTTTGCTGGTGTTGGCCTCGGCTGCGGCAGTTTGGGCGGTATCACGGGCAGCCACAGCCTGCAGGCGGGCGGTCTCGGCCCCTTCCCGGGCGGTTTCGGCCCGCACCGCGTTGTCCGAAAGGCTTTGGGTAACGGCGGGGGCCAGTTTGGCGGCGGTCACGCTCTGGTCCTTCACCATAAAGGAAAGCTCCTTGCCGCTCTGCACCGCTTCCACCGTTTCGCTGGAGGAGAAGGTGTAGGTATCCACAAAGGCCGAAAGGTCGGCGGTCTGCTTGGTGCCGTCCTCCAGGGTCAGCACCAGTTGGTCGTTTTCCAGGGCAAAGCTGGCCGGCACCTTGCCCAGCATGGTGTCGATGGTTGTCACGCTGCCGCCCTGGGTGGTGATGGTAAACACCCCATTGTCGGCGTTGAAGGCGATGCTCTTCACCAGCAGGTTGGCGTCGGTGGTGTTGAATTTGCTGCCCACCATGGCGTCCACCTGAGCCTTGGTGTAGCGGTTGCCCATGTCGCTCTGCAGGCCGGAATTGGTGGCCGTTTGGGCCGAATGGTCGGCGTCACGCAGGGCCTTCAGCACCGAAAGCACCCCCTGCACGGTGTTCCGTTCGATGCCTGCCACCTCGGCGCCGATCTCCCCCGCGCCCGAGGCGGCGGTCAGGGCGTCCACGATGGCGTTCACCTTTTCGGCCACCACCTCCCGCACCAGACGGTCAAACAGCGCCTTGTTTTCGGCAGGGGTGCCCACCAGCTTGTCGGGAACGGCGGCAATGCCCTTGCTGCCGATGTTGTCAGCGGTAATTTTTTGATCTCTCAAAGCCATGTTATTTCCCTCATTTCTTTGCAAGGCCCAGCACGATGTAGCTCTTGACGATCTTGTAGATGCCAAAGCCCTCGTTCACGGCCTCGTTCTTTACAAAAAACTGCAGTCGTTTGTATCTTCGTTCGGTGTGCCGGAGTACCACATCGCGGGCGGCGTCGTTGGCGTTGAAGGTAAACCGGCTGAAGTCGATGTCCTCCCAACTGAAAATATCCAGGGTGCTGCGGCAAATTTCCCGCGGGGCGGTGTCCTTTTCGGTGCGGATGCTTACCGCCACGCCCGAACGGGTAAAGGGCTTCAGGGTAACGGCGCAGCCCCGGCGGATCATGGTCTTCAGCCGGTGGGGATAGCCGTCGTCGTCCATGCAGGTGCTCCACACGGCGGTGATGGCCTCTCCGTCGTCGTTATAGCGGTCCAGGGTCTCAATGTCGGTGTTGAAGCGGCAGATGCGCCCGTCCCCGGTGCCAAAGTACAGGGCGTCCCCCACCGCCAAAAAGCAGACGGCGGGAATGTTCTCCCAGTAATAGCACTCGCAGACATAGCCGTTGGAGCTGCCGTTGGGGTAGCTCTTTCGGCGGCTTTCCAGCACATAGCAGTGGCTGTTCACACACACCAAAAAACGCCCGTCCCACTCCACGGTGCAGGCCTTTTCCAGCCCCGGCTCGTTGGTCAGGCGGTTGTCGCAGTACAGGCTGCGGTTCTGCACGGTGCGCTCGCTGGTGATGGCGTTGGAGGTGATGCTGTATACCCCTCGGCGGGAAAGGAATACCGGCTCATCCACCAGCACCCCGATGGCCGCCGAAGAAAGGGCCCCGATGCCCACAATGCCGGGCTTTTTGTGGAACATGGTCAGCAGGTTGCCTTCCACATCCTTGTCGCTTTCCTGCCAGCGCAGAAAGACGGTACTGTCCTGCTCCGAACTTTCCTTGATGATGCCCAGGTATTCCCCAATGCGGCAATAGCCCACGATGTCGTTTTCGTCGCTGCCCACCCGGTCATAGCCGTTTTCGGGGAAGTAGTTGGGCTGGCGGTAGCCGCTGCGGAAGTCGATGCCCTTCACGCTGCCGCATACAAAAATGGTGCCGTCGTTGAACACAACGCCGTTTTTGGCCCCGGTGATCTTTTCCCGGCTGCCCTCCACCGTTTTGGCGGCGGTAATTTTTACATTCACCAGTTCGGAAGCTGCCGGCGCGGTCTTAAAAGTAACCGTTCCCGCTGTGCGGTCCACCGTAAAGTCATTTCCCTCGGTTTTGGTCTCCCAGGCGGCGGTGGTGCTGTTGTAGACCTGGCACTCCACCGGGTCGGCATCCAGCCCTTTGCGGCAAAGCTGAAAGGTCCTGCCGCTGCCGTTGCCAATGAATTCCTCGATCCCCCAGGGCGAGATCAGGTTGGCCTTTTCCAGTTCGCTGCCGCCGGTGCCGTCGGGGTTGCGATTGATCTGCAGGGTGGGAACATAGCCCTCCACCGGGCCAAGGGTTTCGCCGTCATATTCCAAATACTCGCTCCCGGTCAGGATATACAGTCTTCCCATCATATAAAAGCTGTGGCTGGGGCCGTCGCACAGGCCATCCCTCAGCAGCAGGTTCTGGGCGGTCACGCCTCCGGTCATGTCCAGCTTCCAAATTTTTGTGCCCGCATGGCACAGGTAATGTTCTTTGTCCCCCATCTCGCAGCGGAAAAGCCCGTTGATCCGTCCCTCCATCCGCTGCAGGGTGCGCCAGCCGGGGCGTTTTTCGGGCATGCCGCCCTCGTCGGCCATCAGGTTCAGGGCATAGGGGCTGTGGCTTTGGTCCACCAGCATGGGGTCGGTGGAAAAATCCACCCCCACAAAGCTGGTGTAGGTGGAAACACGCTGCCCGGCAACGGCGCTTCCGGTGCTGAAAGCCTTCACAGCGCCACCACCCATCTGTCACAGCGGTTTACCCTGTCGGCATATTCGCTCAAAAAATAATTCATGCGGGGGCTGTCCTGCTCTTCAAAATACAGCTTGGCCGCCAGCCCGTAGGGCATGGCCAGCCGCACCAGCCCTTCTTCATAAGGGATGGTGTCGGTCAGCCCGGTCAAAACCGGCACATGGGTCAGTTCTTGCCTGCCTGCCTTGCGCAGGATGCGGTTGTTGGCCTCAAAACATTCGGCCAGCAGCATATTGACAAAAGGCAGGGCAACCTCGTCATAGGCCGAGGTGTCGGTCTCAAAAAACAAGGCTGCCGCCGCGCTCAAAAGTTCATTCACAGTCATCCTTTTCTCTCCTTTCTTTGGGATAATTCCTTCTTTGGGGCACACACTAAAAACAAAATTGCCGAAAGGCGGCTTTGTTTATGAATCGTTCCAACCAAACCCTTTCCGGGTCGGTCGTCGGCTTTGCCGCGGGGCTCATCTGCGGCCTGCTGGGGGCCGGGGGCGGGCTCATCCTGCTGCCGGCGCTACGCCGCCGGGGTCTGCCCACCGCCCAGTGCCACGCC
>JAGAPB010000045.1 GCA_017847995.1 Oscillospiraceae bacterium | reverse complement strand
CTACAATGTCGTTAAAATTGACCCCAACTATGTTCCCGCCCCTGTGGAACACAAGGATGTTTACGGCATCACCTTTGAGCAGGGCCGCAATGAGCTGAAGATCGACGCCGAAATGCTCAGCAATGTGGTGACCGAAAACAAGGACCTGCCCGAAGCCGCCAAGCGTGATCTTGTCATTGCCCTCATCACCCTGAAGTACACCCAGTCCAACTCGGTTTGCTACGCCAAAAACGGACAGGCCATCGGCGTTGGCGCAGGCCAGCAGAGCCGCGTACACTGCACCCGTTTGGCCGGCAACAAGGCCGACAACTGGTTCCTGCGCCAGCACGAAAAGGTGCTGAATCTGCCCTTTAAGGCCGATATCCGCCGCCCTGACCGCGACAACACCATTGATGTTTTTATTTCCGACGACTATATGGATGTTCTGGCCGACGGCATGTGGCAGCAGTTCTTTACCGAATGTCCCGAACCCCTGACCCGCGAAGAAAAGCGTGCCTGGCTGGATACCATGGAAGGGGTTGCGTTGGGTTCCGACGCATTCTTCCCCTTTGGCGACAATATTGAACGCGCAAAGAGAAGCGGCGTGTCCTATATTGCACAGCCCGGCGGTTCCATCCGCGATGATAATGTGATCGAAACCTGCAACAAGTACAACATGGCAATGGCCTTCACCGGCATCCGCCTGTTCCACCACTGATCTTTTTGGAAGGAGAAAGAAAATGAGAGTTTTGGTTGTTGGCTCGGGTGGACGTGAGCATACTCTTATTCGCAAGCTGAAGGAAAGTCCCCTGGTCACTGAGCTGTTCTGCGCCCCCGGCAACGGCGGCATTTCGGCTGACGCCACCTGCCTGCCTGTAAAGGCAACTGACATTACAGGCATGGTGGCCTGCGCCAAGGAACATAACATCGATTTTTGTGTGGTAGCGCCCGACGACCCCCTGGCAATGGGCATGGTGGACAGGATGGAAGCCGAAGGCATCAAGACCTTTGGCCCCACTTCCGCTGCAGCAGCCATCGAAAGCAGCAAGGTTTTCTCGAAAAACCTGATGAAAAAATACGGCATTCCCACCGCCGGATATGAAGTTTTTGATGATCCCTCCAAGGCAATTGACTACATTGCCGGACAGAACAGCTTTCCCGCGGTCATCAAGGCCGACGGTCTGGCACTGGGCAAGGGTGTTATCATTGCCCAGAACCTGGAAGAGGCCAAAGAAGGCGTTGCTTCCATTATGGAAGACAAGATCTTTGGCAAATCGGGCGACCAGGTGGTGGTGGAAGAATTTCTTACCGGCCCCGAAGTTTCGGTGCTTTGCTTCACCGACGGCAAAACCTACTGCCCCATGGTTTCTTCCATGGACCACAAGCGTGTGTTTGACAACGACCAGGGCCCCAACACCGGCGGTATGGGCACCATCGCTCCCAATCCCTTCTACACCGAAGAGATCGCCAGAGAATGTGCCGAAAAAATCTTTAAACCCACCATCGAGGCCATGAACAGCGAGGGACGTCCTTTTAAGGGCTGTCTGTACTTTGGTTTGATGCTTACCCCCAAGGGTCCCAAGGTCATCGAATACAACTGCCGTTTTGGCGACCCCGAGACCCAGGTGGTCCTGCCCCTGCTGGAAACCGACCTGATGGAAATTATGCTGGCTATCCATGAGGAAAAGCTTGATACCCTGGATATTAAATGGAACAAGGGCGCTGCCGCCTGTGTTGTTATGGCCAGCGGTGGTTATCCCGGCAAATATTCCACAGGACTGCCCATCGGCGGCTTGGACGCAAACGGTCAGGCCGAAGGCGTTACCGTCATCCACGCCGGCACCAAGCTGGTGGATGGAACCTACTGCACCGGCGGCGGTCGTGTGCTGGGTGTTACCGCTGTGGGCGCCGACCTGGAGGATGCCCTGAACAAGGCCTATGCCGGGGTGGAAAAAATTCATTTTGAAAATGCCCACTACCGCAAAGACATTGGCCGCAAAAAATTATAAGTGAATCCTTTTAGTCCAATTTGCCCGTAAGTGCGAAACTTTTGGGCAAATTGGGCTGTTTGCAGAAGGATTTTCGCTCTTGCAGGGAAGACTAAAAAAGACTATAATAAAACGAAATATCGCGTTGTTTTAATACGTTACCGGAGGAGATTGAAATGCACGATAACATGATGGATACCATCGGCTTTGTAAAGAATGTTGACCCCGAGGTTGGCGCAGCCATGGAGCAGGAGCTTGCACGCCAGCGCCGCAACCTGGAACTGATCGCTTCGGAAAACATTGTTTCTCCCGCCGTTATGGCTGCCATGGGCAGCGTTTTGACCAATAAATATGCGGAAGGCTATTCCGGCAAGCGCTACTATGGCGGCTGCCAGTGTGTTGACGTTGTGGAAGACATCGCCATTGAACGGGCCAAAAAGCTGTTTGGCGCCGGTTACGCCAACGTGCAGCCCCACTCCGGCGCACAGGCAAACCTGGCTGCCTACTTTGCAATTTTGCAGCCCGGCGACACCGTTTTGGGCATGAGTCTGGCCCACGGCGGCCATCTGACCCACGGTTCGCCCGTCAACATGTCCGGTAAGTACTATAATTTTGCTTCCTACGGTGTTTCCGACCAAACCGGAACCATCGATTATGATGCCCTGCGCACCCAGGCCAAGGAACTGAAGCCTAAGCTGATCGTGGCCGGCGCCAGCGCCTATCCCCGTGAGATCGACTTTAAAACCATTGCCGACATTGCCCACGAATGCGGCGCAATGCTGATGGTGGATATGGCCCACATTGCCGGTCTGGTAGCTGCCGGCCTGCACATGAGCCCCATGCCCTATGCCGACATCGTCACCACCACCACCCACAAGACCCTGCGCGGTCCCCGCGGCGGCATGATCCTTACCAACAACGAAGATCTTGCCAAGGCCATCAACAAGGCGGTGTTCCCCGGAACCCAGGGCGGCCCCCTGATGCATGTGATCGCCGGCAAGGCCGTTTGCTTTGGCGAAGCCCTTTCCGATGACTTCAAGGCATACCAGGCACAGGTCAAAAAGAACGCCGCAGCCCTGGCCGAAGGCCTGCTCAAGCGTGACTTCAACCTTGTTTCGGGTGGTACCGACAACCACCTGATGCTGGTCGACCTGCAGAACAAGGGCATCACCGGCAAAGAACTGGAACACAAGCTGGACGAGGTATTCATTACCGCCAACAAAAACGCCGTTCCCAATGACCCCCAGAGCCCCTTTGTTACCAGCGGCGTGCGTCTGGGCAGTCCTGCCGTTACCAGCCGTGGCCTGAAGGAGGACGACATGGAGCTGATTGCCGACTGCATCGACCGTGTTGTCAATGATTTTGAAAAGAACGCCGATGGCGTGCGTGCCGATGTAAACGCCATTTGCGCCAAATATCCCCTTTACGAATAACATTAACCTACCAATAGACAACAGGAGGAAACTATTATGGCTTTGTTCCGTGGCGATGTAAGATCCAGCGTAATGCAGATGGACACCGGCCTTACCGTTATGTTGCCCTATGACCGGCCCGTAAAAAATCAGCAGGAGCCCTGCAAGGTGCTTTATCTGCTGCATGGTATGAAGCTGAACACCACCGGCTGGCAGCGTTATACCAACCTTGAAAACTTTACCAAAGAAAACGGCATCGCCGTTGTTATGCCCGAAGGCGGCCGCAGCTTCTGGATGGATATGGTAAACGGCCCGGCCTATTACACCTATCTTTCCGAAGAACTGCCCGAACTGGTTTGCAAGATGTTCGGCGTTTCCGATAAGCCTGAGGATACCTTCGCTTCCGGCCTTTCCATGGGCGGTTACGCTGCCCTGAAGCTGGCCCTGCGCAACCCCGAACGTTTTGGCGGCGCCGCCGGTCTGTCTTCCACCATCAACCCCCTGCACTATGCCCTCAGCCCCGAACTGGGCGGCGAACTGTGCATCAAGGATGCCCCCGCCATCTTTGGGCCCGAACTGAAGCTGAAGGATGAAGATAACCTGTTTGAGCTGGCCAAGAAGTGCGCCCAGCTTCCCGAAGAAAAGCGTCCCCGCATCATCAGCTGTGTTGGCACCGAAGACGAACTCTACGATGAACACATCGAGTTTAAGGAAGCCATGGAAAAGCTGCCCATCGACTTTACCCATGCCGAATGGGCCGGCAAGCACGACTGGAATTTCTGGGAAGAGTCCATCCGCGTTGGTGTAAACCATCTGCTTAAGAAGTAAGTTTTGAAAGGAAGACGTTAAATGGCATCTCCGTTGGCGGCAGAGCTGCGTCCCAAAACATTGGACGAAGTTTTCGGGCAGGAGCACATCCTGGCTGAAGGCGGTGTGCTGCGCCGCGTTGTGGCAGGGGGCACCATCCCCAATATGATTTTTTACGGACCTTCGGGTGTGGGCAAAACCACCGTGGCACGCATCATTGCCGCCACTGCCGGCAAAAAACTCTGCCACCTCAACGGAACCACTGCCTCCACCGCCGACATCAAGGACGTGGTGGCCCAGCAGGATACCATTGACGGACGGAACGGTGTGCTGCTGTATTTGGACGAGATCCAGTATCTGAACAAAAAACAGCAGCAAAGCCTGTTGGAATGCATCGAAAACGGAACGGTCACTTTGATCGCTTCCACCACCGAAAATCCTTATTTTTACGTATATAACGCCATCCTAAGCCGCAGTACGGTCTTTGAGTTCAAACCCCTTGAGCCCAAAGACGTGGAAAAGGCCCTGCAGCGTGCTTTGCAGGTGGTGCAGAAGAAAGAACCTGTGCAGGCCGAAGAGGGCGCACTGGCCCATATTGCCCGAAGCTGCGGGGGGGATGTGCGCAAGGCTCTCAACGCCTTTGAAATGGCCTGGCTTGCCTCGGTAGGCCGCAGCCCCCGTGTCATCACCCTGCAGGATGTGGAGGCGGTCAGCCAGCGCAGCGCCATGCGTTACGACCGGGATGCCGACGAGCATTACGACATTCTTTCGGCATTGCAGAAGTCGGTTCGCGGTTCGGATGAAAACGCCGCGCTGCATTATCTGGCCCGCCTGCTGGAGGCGGGGGACATTATCTCGCCCTGCCGCCGCCTGCTGGTCATGGCCAGCGAGGATATCGGCCTGGCCTATCCCCAGGCGGTATCTATTGTAAAAAGCTGCATCGACAGCGCTTTGCAGCTTGGTCTGCCCGAGGCGCGCCTCCCGCTGGCCGAGGCGGTCATCTTGCTGTGCACCGCTCCAAAGTCCAACAGCGTGATCGAAGCCATCGACGCCGCAATGGCCGATGTGCGCCACGGCAACACCGGGCCAATTCCGGCTTATTTGCAGGATGGGCATTATTCCGGCGCACAAAAGCTGGGCCGGGCGCAGGGGTATCAATATCCTCACAGCTATCCCCATCATTATGTAAAACAGCAATATCTGCCCGATGCCATCAAGGACAGAGTTTATTATCGGTTTGGCGAAAACAAGAACGAACAGGCAGCGCTGGCCTATCGGCGCATGATCAAGGAGGAAAAGTAGTTTTGAGTAAGCAAAAGGCTGTTATTTTTGACGCAATGGGTGTTGTATTTGTCGAAGGCAACGACACCGTCAATCTTACATATCCCTATATGTTGGACCGCAACCCCGACCTGGAGCTGCAGGTTCTGATCGATGCCTACATCGAAGCTGCCGAAGGCCGCATCACCGCCCAGGAACTTTGGAACCGCTGCGGCTTTACCGACAATATCGCCATGCTGGAAGAAGATTATCTGGACACCATGCTGGAGCTTGACCCCGACGTCATCGATGTTTTGGAGGAGCTTTCCCGCCACTATCGGCTGGCTATGCTTTCCAACGACATTGGCAGTTGGAGCAAGCACCTGCGCCAGCACCATGGGCTGGATGAATATTTTGAAGAAGCCATCATCAGCGGCGACGTGGGTGTGCGCAAGCCCGAACCCCGCATCTATGAAATTGCCGCCCAACGCCTGGGCCTTAAGCCTGAGGAATGCGTTTTTGTGGATGACCGCCCCGGCAACCTGGAGCCCGCCGCCGCACTTGGCATGCGCACCGTTCTTTACAACCGTGACGGACACGACTACGAGGGCGAACAGATCCATTCCCTGGCCGAACTGCCCGACCTGCTTTGATTGTAACCAAAGAAAAAGCCTGCCGTCCGGCAGGCTTTTTTCAATAGAATATTGTTTCAATGATTTTGGTGCAGCCTTCGGGAGAATAACGCCAATGGTGGATGCGACCGTGATCGATTAAGTATTCCGGGGCGGAAGCCGGCCCTGATGTGGGTTCAAAGGAATCGACGATCATCAGTTTTACCTTCATCTTTTCGGGGATGAGGGATTTTATGTAAACGCTGCAATGCTGGCCCGGAAAGGCTGTGGGGCACGGTTCTGCCAGCCCCGCAAGGTTTGGGGTAAGCTCGATGAATACACCGTAGTTTTCCACCGACCGAATGATGCCGGCGACCGTTTCGCCGCTTTGGAATTTTGCGGCGTTTTCTTCCCAGCTTCCCAGCAGCTCCTTGTGGGTCAGTGTCACACGGCCCAAGGCGTCGATCCCTTTCACCGCTGCATAGATGTTTTGTCCTGTGCGGAAGCGGTCGGAGGGATGGGAGATGCGGGAAACCGAGATAGCGTCGATGGGGATGAGGGACACGTTACCGCATCCCACATCCACAAAGCACCCAAAGGTTTCCAGATGAGTGATGCGGCAGGGGATGACCTCGCCGGGCTGCAGGTTTTGCAAATAATTTTGGTAGCACTCCCGCTGTGCCGCCCTGCGGGAAAGGATGGGGCGAACCCCGCCCAGCGCATCCTCCCAAACCTCCAGGACCTGAAAGCAGACCGGTTTGCCGGTGCGGGAAATGATGGCGATATCCTTTGTGGTGCCCTCGGCAATGCCCATTGCGGCCTCGGTACGGGGAATGATGCCCCGGATGCCCCCCAGGTCGACCATAAGGTTGTGTTCGTTGTCGCACAGCACGGCACGGCCTTCCAGAATACGGCCGGTTTCTTTGGCGCGGCGCAGGCCTTCCGCGTTTTGAAGATAGGAGAGGTTTTCTTCGGTGTTAAGCAAACTGCCTTCGGGTTTATAGTATTTCATTTTTCAGCCTCCCGCTTTTTAGGTAACAGCGCGGCCGGTCTTGTGCGCCAATAACATCTATATTCTGCTTTTGTAGGAAAAAGACCCGTCGATTTTTGTTTCATCGGGAGTATTTGAGACAAAATATGGGACAGGCAATTGCGAACATCGGGGGTTGTCTGTTATAATATTTAACTGGATTATTTTGTACAGGAGGCCGCCATATGGATGTACGGGTTGGAGATATTCTTACCATGAAGAAAAAACACCCCTGCGGCGAGGTGCATTTTCTTGTTTTGCGCTCCGGCATGGACTTTCGTCTGCGCTGCCAGGGCTGCGGGCATGAAATGATGGCCCCCCGGGTAAAGATTGAAAAGAACATCAAACAAATTACCCGCCCCAACGAGGAAGAAACCAATGTTTGAGAAACTGAAAGCCGTTGAACAGCGGTACGAGGAGATCAATACCCTGTTGACCGACCCCGAAACGGTGAACGACCAGCAGCGTTACCGCGGTTTAATGAAGGAATATAAAAACCTGACCCCGGTGGTGGAAAAGTTCCGGGAATATTCGTCGGCAAAACAAAGCGCCGAAGAAGCGGCAGAACTGCTGGGGGACAGCGGTCTGGACGCCGAACTGCGCCTGCTTGCCGAAGAGGAACAGCAGACCGCAAGGGAACAGATGGAAACCTGTGCCCAGGAGCTGAAGGTTCTGCTGCTGCCCAAGGACCCCAACGACGACCGCAGCGTTATCGTGGAGATCCGCGGCGGTGCCGGAGGAGACGAAGCCGCCCTGTTTGCCGCATCCCTTTACCGCATGTATACCATGTATGCTGAGGCCATGCGCTGGAAAACCGAGATCATCTCCTTGAATGAAACCGAACTGGGCGGCTTCAAGGAAATCAGCTTTTCGGTGGAAGGGGAGGGGGCCTATTCCCGCCTGAAGTATGAAAGCGGCGTCCACCGTGTTCAGCGTGTGCCCGAAACCGAAACCCAGGGCCGCATCCACACCTCCACTGTCACGGTGGCGGTGCTGCCCGAGGCGGAAGATGTGGAACTGACCATCGACCCCAAGGACCTGCAGATCGACACCTTCCGTGCCAGCGGCGCCGGCGGACAGCACGTTAACAAGACCGAATCGGCCATCCGCATCATTCACATCCCCACCGGCATGGTGGTGGAATGCCAGGATGAACGCAGCCAGCACAAAAACCGCGATAAAGCCATGAAGGTGCTGCGGGCCCGCCTGTATGAGCAGGCTCAGCGGGAACAGAATGAAAAAATTGCAAGCCAGCGCAAGCTGCAGGTCGGCACCGGCGACCGTTCGGAGCGCATCCGCACCTATAATTTCCCCCAGGGACGTGTGACCGACCACCGTATCGGCCTTACTCTTTACAAAATCGAGGCCATCATGAATGGCGCCCTTTCGGAGCTGGTGGAATCGCTGATCACCTTCGACCAGGCCGAACGGCTGAAGGAACAGGCCCAGCAGGCCTGATTTTCTGTGTATCCTAAGAGGAAACGGACATGATAAACACATTACACTTGAATGCTCTTGACCCTGCGGGCAGGGAAGAGGCGATAGAAAAAGCGGCAGAACTGCTGCGGCAGGGCAAGCTGGTCATCATTCCCACCGAAACGGTGTATGGTTTGGCTGCCAATGCTCTGGATGCCCAGGCTGTCAGCCGCATTTTTGTGGCAAAGGGTCGTCCCCAGGATAACCCCCTGATCGTTCACATCTCTGATATGGCCCAACTGGACCCCCTGGTGCGGGAAGTTCCCAGAAGTGCCCGTTTGCTGGCCGAAAAGTTCTGGCCCGGGCCGCTGACTATGGTCATGCCCAAATCCCAGGCAGTTCCCGACGTGACCTCCGGCGGTCTGGACACCGTGGCGGTGCGTATGCCCTCCCACCAAACCGCCCGTGATATTATTGAAAAATCCGGCCTGCCCCTGGCGGCACCTTCGGCCAATCTTTCGGGCAGCCCCAGCCCCACCACCGCCCACCGCTGCGCCCAGGACATGGACGGCAGGGTGGAGGCCATTGTGGTGGATGAGGATTCCCAGGTGGGGGTGGAATCCACTGTGATCGCCCTGCATGGCGAGGATGTGCTGGTGCTGCGCCCCGGTGCGGTAACGCCCGAAGATCTGGCTTCGGTTCTTGGCAGCGAGCATGTGTCGGTTCATTCCAGCATCACAGCACCCCTGCAGCCGGGCGAAAAGGCCGAATCCCCCGGCATGAAGTATAAGCACTACGCCCCCAAGGCCGAAGTGACCATCCTGCGGGGCAGCAAGGAAGCCTTTGCCGAGTTTGCCGCACAGCAAAAGGGAAAGGATGGGGTCTATCTTCTTCGGTTTGAAGAGGACGGGGACTATGGGCTGCCCTCCCTCTGTTACGGCAGCCAAAGCGACCCCGCCAGCCAGGCTCACCGCCTTTTCGAGGCGCTGCGTGAACTGGATGAGCTTGGGGCCAAAACGGTGTATGCCCATTGCCCCGAAGCCGAGGGCGTTGGCCTTGCGGTTTACAATCGCCTGCTGCGTGCGGCGGCCTTTCGGGTCATTGACCTTGATTGATGCGACACAATCCCTATAAAGCGAGGAAACTTACCATGGTATTAGGTTTGACAGGCCAGACCGGCGCGGGAAAAAGCACCGTATGCCGTCTGCTGCAAAATGAACAGGATATTTGCGTGGTGGATGCCGACAAGATCGCCCGTGAGGTCGTTACCAGCGGTACCGATTGTCTGGCAGAGATCGTTCTGCATTTTTCCATCACAGTTTTAAACGAGGACGGTACCCTCAACCGCAAAAAACTGGGGCAGATCGTTTTCAACGACCGCGGCAAACTGAAGGAACTGAATCAAATCACCTTTCCTTACATCGTTGCCGGTATGCGCCAGCAAATCAAAAACGGTTTGAACGCCGGCCACAGCATCGTTATCCTGGATGCCACGGTGTTATTTGAAAGCAAATCGGATCAACTGTGCGACAAGGTGCTTGCCGTTATCGCTGATGCTGAAACCCGCAAACAGCGCATCATGCAGCGTGACGGGCTTACCCCCGAAGAAGCCGAGGCCCGCATGAACAGCCAGCACGATGATGAATTCTATACCTCCCGCGCCGACTATGTTATCCGCAACGATGGCGATGCCACCACCCTGCGCCTGCAGGTGGTGGAACTGCTGGAAAAGCTGAGAGGTCAACTTTGAGCAGGGCAAGGCGGTCGGCAGTGTTCCGTCTGCGCAAGGGACATTTGTTTCTTCTCGTTGTTTTGGTCATCCTTTTTTGTGTGATGTTGTTTTTGTGCAGTTCCGGTACGGTGGGCCGGCTCATTTTTCCCCGAAAATATGAAGCCTGGGTCGAACAGTACGCCGCAGAAAACAGCTTGCCCGAAGAAGTGGTCTATTCCATTGTCTACTGCGAAAGCGGTTTTGACCCCAATGCTGTCTCTTCGGTTGGGGCCCGTGGCCTGATGCAGTTGATGGAACCCTCCTTTGACTGGGTGAAGGAACGGCTGGACGGAGAGGAAAAGGTCGACTACGACGATATGTTTGACCCTGAAACCAACATTAAGTACGGCTGCAGACTGTTTGGGCTGCTGCTGGAAGAGTATGAAACGGTGCCAAACGCCCTGTGTGCCTACCACGCCGGGTGGGGGATAGCACGCAAATGGCTGCAGGATAAGGAAATTTCTCCCGACGGAGAGAATATAGAGAACATTCCCTATAAGGATACCGCCCATTATGTAGACAAAGTGATGCGTACCGCCGAGATCTATCGGAAGCTGTACGATCTTTGATATTAAAATTTACCCCGAAAGGAAGGATAGTATATGGCAAATAATGAGAAGACAGCCGGTGAGCTGCTGCAGGAAGAGCTGCTGATGCATCCCGAAAATGCAGGAACCATCCTCAGCGATGAAGAGCTGGAAAAGGCACAGGCTTTCTGTGAAGATTACAAAAAGTTCCTGGATGCCGCAAAAACCGAGCGTGAGGCCGTTGACACCGTTTTGGTCATGGCCGAAAAGGCCGGATACGTACCCTTTGACCCCAAGGGCACTTATAAACCCGGCGACAAGGTATATGTAAACAACCGGGGCAAGGCCATGCTGATGTGCACCTTTGGCACCGAACCCCTCAGCAAAGGCGTTCGCATTATGGCCAGCCATTTGGATAATCCCCGCTTGGATCTGAAGCCCAACCCCCTGTATGAAGAAGCCCAGCTTGGTTACTTCAAGACCCACTACTACGGCGGTCTGAAAAAGTACCAGTGGGGGGCCATTCCTCTTTCCCTGCATGGTGTAGTGGTAAAGAAGAATGGTGAAACCGTCAAGGTTTGCATCGGCGAGGATGAAGCCGATCCCGTTTTCTGTGTTACCGACCTGCTGCCCCATCTGGCCAAGGAACAGATGAAGCGTCCCCTTCAGGAAGGCCTGCGCGGCGAAGAACTGAATGTTCTCATCGGCTGCCATCCCTTCCGTGATGACAAGGCCAGCGAAAAGGTAAAACTCAACCTCATCCGCCTGCTCAACGAAAAGTACGGCATGGTGGAGGCCGACTTCCTTTCGGCCGACCTTTGCGTCGTACCCGCTTTCAAGGCTCGCGACATCGGTCTGGACCGCAGCATGATCGGTGCCTATGGCCATGATGACCGTGTGTGCGCCTACACCTCCTTGCTGGCCGAACTGGAACAGAAGGCCCCCAGCCACACCACTGTGCTGGCCCTGGCCGACAAGGAAGAAACCGGCTCGGACGGCAACACCGGCCTTTCCAGCCATTATCTCCAGGACTTTATCAAGGACCTGGCCGCAACCCAGGGTCTGACCGGTCGTGCGGTTCTGGCTGTTTCCACCTGCCTTTCCGCCGACGTAAACTGTGCCTACGACCCCACCTTTGGGGATGTGTGCGAACGCCGCAACACCAGCTATCTCAATTACGGTGTTGTGATCACCAAGTACACCGGCAGCGGCGGCAAATACGGCACCAGTGAGGCTACCGCCGAATTTATGGCCCAGATCCGCAATTTGCTGGACGAGGGCGGCGTTATCTGGCAGACCGGCGAACTGGGTAAGGTCGACGCAGGCGGCGGCGGTACCGTTGCCAAATACATTGCCGACCTGAATGTGGACGTTGTTGACGTTGGTGTTCCTGTGCTTTCCATGCACGCCCCCTTCGAGGTGGTTTCCAAGGTGGATGTTTATATGACCTACCGTGCATTCAGCGAATTTATCAAGTAAAAATCATGAGAAAAGGACGGTGCATTTCTGCACCGTCCTTTGTGCTTTTGGGGTGCTTTTGCATAAAAGGGGAGAGGACTGCCAATCCTTTCCTGAACGGAAAAAGATTGGAAAGCCCAAAAACTTTTTCTTGACAAAAAATATACGCTTGGTTATAATATAAAACTGTATCTCAATGGCTAATTGTGCAAAAGGTGTAAAAAGTTGCAAGAAATTTTAGCGGAAATTCCACTTGATTTTTTGCAAATTGCACAAAACACACAAGTTTTGCCAGCCGCAAGACGACTTTTCAAAATAAAAGAAACGGAGTGAGTGAGCCTATGGTGAATGTCAAGCAGGTTCAATTGGGAAAAAATGTGCGCCAGAGTTTCTCCCATATCGATGAAGTTCTGGATATGCCCAACCTGATCGAAATTCAGAAGAACTCCTACAACTGGTTCCTGACCGAAGGTTTGAAAGAGGTATTCCGCGATATCTCTGCCATCACCGACTATCAGGGCAACCTTGTGCTGGAATTCCTGGATTACCGCCTTGACGACAAGCCCAAGTACACCATCGAGGAATGCAAGGAACGCGATACCACCTATGCTGCCCCCATGCGTGTGCGTGCCAGCCTGCTGAACAAGGAAACCGGTGAAATCAAGGAATCCGATGTGTTCATGGGTGATTTCCCCCTGATGACCGACAGCGGCACCTTTATCATCAACGGTGCTGAACGCGTTATCGTTTCTCAGTTGGTCAGAAGCCCCGGCGTATACTACGCTTCCTCCCGCGACAAGGCCGGTAAGGAACTGTTCTCCTCTACCGTAATCCCCAATCGCGGTGCATGGCTGGAATACGAAACCGATTCCAACGATATTTTCTATGTTCGCATCGATAAAAACCGCAAGCTGCCCATCACCACCTTTATCCGTGCAATGGGCCTTTCTTCCGACCAGGAAATCGAAAACGTTTTCGGCGAAGAACCTCTGCTGCGTGCCACCATCGAAAAGGACACCACCATCAACACCGAAGAAGCCTTGCTGGAAGTTTACCGCAAGCTGCGTCCCGGTGAACCCCCCACGGTTGAAAGTGCACAGAGCCACCTGGACGGCCTGTTCTTTGACCCCCGCCGCTATGATCTTTCCCGTGTAGGTCGTTACAAGTACAACAAGAAGCTGGCCATCGCTCCCCGTTTGAGCGGCCAGACCGTTACCCGTCCTGTTGTTGACCCCCGCACCGGCGAGATCATGGCCGAAGAAGGCGAGCTGCTGACCCGCGAAAAGGCACAGGCCATCGGCCGCGCCGGCGTTGACGTGGTTTACGTTCAGGCAGGGGAAAGCGAAGTTAAGGTGATGTCCAACGGCATGGTCGACATCAAGGACTTTGTTGACTTTGATGCCGCCGAGCTGGGCGTTAACGAAAAAGTTCGCTTCACCGTACTGTGCGACATCCTGGATAACAACGATGATGAAGAATCCATCAAGGAAGCCATCAAGGCCCGCATTGATGAACTGATCCCCAAGCACATCATCGTTGACGATATTTTTGCTTCCATCAACTACATGTGCGGCCTGTGGCATGGTCTGGGCACCACCGACGACATCGACCACCTGGGCAACCGCCGCATCCGCTGCGTCGGCGAGCTGCTGCAGAACCAGTTCCGCATCGGCTTCAGCCGTATGGAACGCGTGATCCGCGAACGCATGACCACCCAGGCACAGGATATGGACGTTGTCACTCCCCAGGCTCTGATCAACATCCGCCCTGTAACCTCTGCCATTAAGGAATTCTTCGGTTCTTCGCCCCTCAGCCAGTTCATGGACCAGACCAACCCCCTGGCAGAACTGACCCACAAGCGTCGTCTGTCTGCCCTGGGCCCCGGCGGTCTTTCCCGTGACCGTGCAGGTTTCGAAGTTCGTGACGTTCACTACAGCCACTACGGCCGTATGTGTCCCATCGAAACTCCCGAAGGTCCCAACATCGGTCTGATCTCCTACCTGGCAACCTTTGCCCGCATCAACGAATACGGCTTTGTGGAAGCTCCTTACCGCAAGATTGACAAGGCTACCGGCAAAGTTCTGGACGAAGTGGAATACATGACTGCCGATATCGAAGACGAATATGTAGTAGCACAGGCCAACGCCCCCCTGGATGAAGAAAACCGCTTTGCCCAGGAACGTGTTACCGTTCGTTACCGCGACACCATCCAGGAAGTTGCCCGTGAAAAGGTTGACTACATGGACGTTTCGCCCCGAATGGTCGTTTCGGTTGCTACCTCCATGATCCCCTTCCTGGAAAACGACGACGCCAACCGCGCTCTGATGGGCTCCAACATGCAGCGTCAGGCAGTGCCCCTGCTGATGCCCCAGGCCCCCATTGTTGGCACCGGTATGGAATACAAGGCTGCTGTTGACTCCGGCGTTGTGGTTTTGGCCAAGGAAGCCGGCGTTGTTGAACGCGTATCCGCCACCGAAGTTGTTCTCCGCAACGGCCTTGGCGAGCTTACTTCCTATCATCTGACCAAGTTTGCCCGTTCCAACCAGGGTACCTGCATCAACCAGCGTCCCATCGTTGAAAAGGGTGAACGCGTTACCGCAGGTCAGGTTCTGGCCGATGGTCCCTCCACCAGCCAGGGCGAAATTTCTCTGGGTAAGAATGCCCTCATCGGCTTCATGACCTGGGAAGGCTACAACTACGAAGACGCCGTACTGATCAACGAAAAGCTGGTCCGCAACGACGTTTACACCTCCATCCACATCGAGGAATATGAAATTGAAGCCCGCGACACCAAGCTTGGGCCTGAAGAGATCACCCGCGACATCCCCAACGTTGGTG
>JAGAPB010000004.1 GCA_017847995.1 Oscillospiraceae bacterium | reverse complement strand
CAAATTTATTCACCGCTTAAGCTTTCTCGAATCACACAACAATCACATGGTTTTTGGATACAAAAAACCCCGAAGAGTCTTTCTTCGGGGTTTTATTTGTGTTCAGTCTTTCTGTCCCAGGCGGGCCTGGCGGGCTTTGGCCACATCCAAAATTTTGCGGCGGATGGCGGTCATCTGGGCTTCCAGCTCATCGTTGCGGCCACGCAGGGCGGCCAGGTCGGCACGCAGGCGCTCCACCTGCTGGCGCAGCCCGGGGTCTTCCCCCTGGGCGGCGGGCTGCTGGGCCAGCTTCTTTTCCAGGCGGCAGTTCTGCTCCAGCGCCGCCGAAAGGGAGTGTTCCATCTCGGTTTTCATGGAATTGACGGCGGCAACCTCGGCGCGCATGTTGGTCAGCATTTTGTCGGCCAGCAGCACCTTTTTGTCGGCGTCTTCCTTTTCCCGCTGCAGGCGTTCGTTTTCCTTGCGCAGGGTCTGCAGGTCATACAGGCTTTCCCCCAGCTCCTGCTGCAGGGCCATCAGCTTGGCCATGGCGTGGGCCGCGGCCTGTTCCTGGGCGTTTGCCATCTCCTGCAGTTCTTCCTGCTGGCAGGCGTGGTTTTCCATCATATCGCGCAGGTAGCCTTGTACCTGGTCTTTGTCATATCCGCGGGATACTGTCCGGAACAGCTCCTCCTGGTTGGTTTTGGCCATGCTAACACCTCTTTCATAGCTTTTATGATACCAAATCCTGCAGATTATGTCCAGCAAAAGAACAAGGTCTCCCTTTTACTTTTGTGCTGATTCCGTGCATAGCGAAACTCCCTTCGTTATAATAACGAAGGGAGCTCGGTTTCAGATAGCCGCAGTTCGACAAATACGAATTTACTTGCCGCAATACACCTCGATTGCTTTACAGATAAACGCAGCAGTACCATCAGCGTGCTTATCGATATTGTTCGCAAAGCGCTCGTCCGCTACATACATCTGGCCGAGGCCTGCCAGAATTTCATTTGTACAAAGATAGTAATTCTCGGTAATGTAGTTCTGCAGCACGTTTACAAGGCTTTGTGCTTTCGTGGAATCAGGACTTTCGTCTTTTTTCATGCAAAGCGCAAACTCTGCCATAATATGGTCCATTCCCTCGGTAATGTCATTCCACTTCTGTTTGGAGTGATCCTTAGTCCGTTCTGCGTATTCCTTGTAGGCATCTGTTTTGCCCCATTTTCTCTGGGCTTCGGTCTTATATTTTTCGAATTCGCTGTTGTCAAATGCTTTCATAATATTTTCTCCTTTCACAGCACCGTCAATAGCAGAAATCAACCGCTCTAACCGCTCTTTTTTGAGTGTGAGGAGGTGTTTTTGCTCGTTCAGTGCCTTGTTTTTATCATAATTCGGGGATGACAAAATCTCTTTGATGCTTTTTAAGGAAAAGTCAAGTTCACGGTAAAAGAGAATCTCTTGCATACGAAGAAAAGATTTTTCGTTGTAAAAACGATAGCCTGTAGTTTTGTCAACGAAGGCCGGCATCAGCAAGCCTATTTCATCGTAATAATGCAGTGTGCGCACACTTACAACCGTAAATTCGGCGAATTCTTTGATTTGCATTTTC
Organism: Oscillospiraceae bacterium; assembly: GCA_017847995.1. Lineage (GTDB taxonomy): Bacteria > Bacillota > Clostridia > Oscillospirales > Ruminococcaceae > Heteroruminococcus. The sequence continues at coordinate 5,860 of JAGAPB010000004.1, read as the reverse complement.
AATCTTATCACCTCACAAGAAAAGCATACACTATGACGGAGCGTGAGAGTCAATCCTCTTTTTGAAAAATATTGATTGGCATTCGAAAAAACTTGTTTATCGTTCTTTGCGGTCCATCATATCCGACCGGTGATTTCAAAAGGTGGCAAAATCGACGGTGTTTTCACCATCAGCAGAAAAGGTAAAAGGGACAACAAGGTTCCCGGTAAATCGGGAACCTTTCTTTGTTTAGAAATAAAGCAGACGGTTTTTGGGTTCTTCGGCAGGTTCGATGCTTTTGGCATACAGCACCGGGCCGCGGTCGCCATAAAGGGGATTCAGCTCCACACGCACCTCGGCGGTCAGCAGCACCCAGCTTTCGTGCTTGGGCACGGGCTGGCGCTCGGCCTTGCAGATCATGGCCAGATAGGCGATGTCGTCGGCGCAGCAGACCATGGCGTGGCGCCCCAGGGCAAAGCTGTTTTTGGGGAACTTGGGGTCGATGCAGACCTGTGCCAAAAAGCGCACCGTTTTGTTGCGGTACTTTTTGGGCTCGTCCATGATCTCGGTGTACCACAGGCCATAGTCGTCGTTTCCGATCTCGATGATGTCGGCATCCAGGTCGAAGGGAGAGGTTTCGATAAAGGTGGTGTCCTCGGTGCCGTCGGGACGTTCGAAGCCAAGCTGGCAGCGGCGGTTGACCACACGGACGCTGCGGGCCATCTGGTTTTTGTCAATTTCGGGGGTGCAGCGGTTGAACAGCACCATTTCGGCCATCTGGAACTTATCCGACATCAGGGAACGCATGTTGTTCTGATAGAGGGTGAAGGTGGTGCTGTCGCAGACATCGATGACCTGGTAGCAGACCCAGTTGCGGGGCAGCGCCACGTCGTTGAGCTCGCTGAGCTGCCACATGCCGTTGTATTCGATGATAACACGGTCGGGCTTGTACTGGTCGTCCCATTTGCGCAGGTTTTCGCCGGTCAGCTCGGAAAGATCCTCCACCACCTGCACCACGCTGCCGGTGCGCTTGCAGAAGTCGGGGTCATATTCCTCTTCCCCTTCTTCACAAACGATGATGAGGGTGTGTTCCTGCTCGGTAAAGTTGGGGTCCTGCAAAGTCTCGCGGATGAAGTGGGTCTTTCCCCCTTCCAGAAAACCCAGGATCAGATATACCGGAATTTCCACAGTTCATGCCTCCTTAGGCCTGCCCAAACAGGGCAGCGATCTTGGCGGTATCCAGGTTGGAACCGATGACACACAGGCGGCCGGTGTAGTCGGCGGCACCGGTGCGCACCTCGGCCTCGCCGGGAACATAGTCAAAGTGGAGCCAGCCGCCGTCGGTGCAGGGCACAATGCCCTTGGCGCGCAGAATGATGCCGCAGCCGCCTTCGTCCAGGCCCGCCAGGGCAGCTTCCAGTTCGGCCTGGGTGTAGGTCTTGGGGCCTTCGGCGCCCCAGCTCTGGAACACCTCGTCGGCGTGGTGATGGTGGTGGTCGTGGTGGTCATGGCCGCAGCCACAACTGCATTCGCCGTCGTGGTGGTGATGGTGCTCATGGTCATGGTGATGCTCATGTTCCTCATGGTCATGATGGTGGTGATGCTCGTGGTCGTGGTCGCAGCAGCAGTCATCGTGGTCGTGGTGATGGTGATGCTCGTGGTCATGGTCGTGGTGGTGGCCGCAAACGGGGCAGACCTCTTCCTCGGCCATCAGCTCGGCAGCCAGGTCGATGGTGTTGCCCTCCATCACCTTCAAAATTTCAGCACCGGTCAGTTCCTCCCAGTTGGTGGTGAGGATGGGGGCGTTGGGGTTGTGTTCCTTCAGCAGGGCCACAGCCTTGGCCAGCTTTTCGGGAGTCTGGTTCTGGGTGCGGCTGAGAACGATGGCCCCGGCGTTTTCGATCTGGTTGTTGAAAAATTCGCCGAAGTTCTTCATATACATGGCGCACTTGCCGGCGTCGGCCACGGTGACAGCGGCCCCCAGGGACACGTCGGTGTCCTTGGCAACATCCTGCACCGCCTTGGTCACGTCGGAAAGCTTGCCCACACCCGAGGGTTCGATGAGGATACGGTCGGGGTGATAGTCCTCCAGCACCTTGCGCAGGGCCTGGCCGAAATCACCCACCAGCGAGCAGCAGATGCAGCCCGAATTCATTTCGGTAATTTCCACGCCGGCTTCCTTGAGGAAACCGCCGTCGATGCCAATTTCGCCAAATTCGTTTTCGATCAAAACGACCTTCTGGCCCTGCAGGGCTTCGGAAAGAAGCTTTTTGATCAAAGTGGTTTTGCCGGCACCCAAAAAGCCGGAAATGATGTTGATAGTGGTCATAACGGTCTGCCTTCCTTTTCGATTGCTTTTAAGTTCAGTATATCCAGTATTATAGCACTTCTGCCTGCTGTTGTGCGTCATATGCCGCAAAATCGGCATCTTGGGCAAAACCGGGCAGGGTCATGGGGGTTTGGGCCAGGCGTTCCCGCCCGATGGAAAGCATCAGCTTGATGCGGTTTTCCTGGTTGACCCGGGTGGCACCGGGGTCGTAGTCGATGGGAACGATGTTGGCGTTTTCAAAAATTTCGGTGATGCGGCGCACCATGCCCTTGCCGTTGATGTGGTTGGGCAAGCAGCCAAAGGGCTGGGTGCAAACAATGTTTTCATAGCCGTTTTCGGCCAGGTCCAGCATCTCGGCGGTCAGCAGCCAGCCTTCGCCCATCTTGCTGCCATAGCCCACCACGCCCTTCACCAGCTCCTTCAGGTGGCTGTAGGGTTTGGGGGCAACATAGCAGGGCTGGGTGGAAATGGCGTCGATAAGGATCTGCTGCATCTTGCCGATATATTGGAACAGGATGTTCACCACGGCGTACTTGGCCTTGCTGCCGCCATACAGGCGGATGTCCTCCAGGCGGTTATCCACCTTGAAGAGCATAAAGTCGGCGACGCCGGGGACGTTCACTTCGCAGTCCTGGCTGGCCAAAAAGGCTTCCAGGTCGTTGTTGCCCAGGGCGGCGTATTTGACGTAAATTTCACCCACCACGCCAACCTTTACCTTGGGCACACGGTTGACCGGGATGGCGGCAAAGTCGGCAACCATTTGGGGCAGCAGGCGGCGCATGTCCCTTTGGCCGCAGCCCTTGCCCTTTGCCATCAGGGCCACCAGCTTTTCGCTCCACTTTTGCAGCAGGGCCTCGCTGTCGCCCCTGTTCACCTCGTAGGGGGCGGTCTGGTTGCGCAGCAGCATCAGGGCGTCGCCATAGATCATCCCGGCCAGAAGCTGGCGGATGAGGGGCAGGGTCAGCCCAAAGCCGGGGTTCTTTTCCATGCCCGAAAGGTTGAGCGAGATGACCGGAACAAATTCCAGCCCGGCCTTTTTCAGCGCCTTGCGCAGCAGGTGGATGTAGTTGGAGGCACGGCATCCGCCACCGGTCTGGGTGATGACCAGGGCGGTTTTGGTCACATCGTATTTGCCGCTTTGCAGGGCGTGGATAAGCTGGCCGATGACCAGCAGGGCGGGGTAGCAGGTGTCGTTGTGCACATACTTCAGGCCGGTTTGAGCAATTTCGGGCCCGGTGCTGTCCAGCAGCACCATGTTGTAGCCGTGGTGCTGAAACAAAGGCTTGAACAGGCCGAAATGCACCGGCAGCATCATGGGGGCCAGCACGGTGAATTCTTCCTTCATCTGCTTGGTAAACAGCACACGGCCGTTGGCGTCCCGCTCACGCTTGGGGGGAATTACGGGGATTTGGTACTTGTTTTCCATTTCCATGTCCTCCCCTCCTTATTCCAGCCCCAGGGCAGCCAACAGGCTGCGCAGGCGGATCTTGACCGCACCCAGGTTGGTGATCTCGTCAATTTTGATTTGGGTGTAGATCTTGCCCGAGCCTTCCAAAATCTCGCGCACCTCGTCGGTGGTGATGGCGTCAACCCCGCAGCCAAAGGAGACAAGCTGCACCAGGTTCATGTCGCTGTTGCGGCAGGCGGTGCGGGCGGCGGCATACAGGCGGGCGTGGTAGGTCCACTGGTTCAGCACCCCGGTGGGCTCCTTGGTCGCGCCTTCCAGGATGGCATCCTCGGTGACCACCGCTACATTAAAGCCGGCGATGAGCTGGTCGATGCCGTGGTTGACCTCAGGGTCGGCGTGGTAGGGGCGGCCCACCAGGATGATGATAGGCTTGCCCTGGGCACGGGCGGCGGCGATCATTTCCTCGCCCCGGCGGCGCAGCCGGGTCATATCACTCTCATATTCAGCGTAGGCGGCGCGGCTGGCCTCCTCCACTTCCTTCAAGGTAAAGCCGCCCAGTTCCCGCTGCAGCACCTCAAAGATATGCTTGGGGAAATCCTTGGGCCGGTGCAGGCCCAGGTAGTCCTTGATAAAGGTAACGCCTTCCATATCGGGCATGTTGGCGGCCAGTACCTCGGGGTAATAGGCCACCACGGGGCAGTTGTAGTGGTTGTCGCCCAGGCCCTCGTCCAGGTTGTAGCTCATGCAGGGGTAGAAGATGGTCTTGATCCCCTGGTCGATGAGCCACTGGGTGTGGCCGTGCATCAGCTTGGCCGGGAAGCAGACGGTGTCGGAGGGGATGGTGCACTGCCCCAGGATGTAGAGGTCACGGGTGGAGGCGGGAGAAACCACCACCCGGAAGCCCAGCTTGGTGAAGAAGGTGTGCCAGAAGGGCAGCAGCTCGTAGAAGTTGAGCCCAAAGGGCAGGCCGATGCTGCCGCGGGGGCCTTCCACCGGCTGATAGGCCGCCAGCATCTTCTGCTTTTCGGCCATCATGTTCATGGGCTCCTGCTTGGCTGCGCCGCCGCGGGCCAGGGGGCGTTCGCAGCGGTTGCCGCCGATGAAGCGGCGTCCCTCGCCAAACTGGTTGATGGTAAGCTGGCAGTTATTGCTGCACAGGCCGCAGTTGGCCACCTTTACGGTGTGTTCAAAATTTTTCAGTTCTTCGGTGGTCAGGATGGTGCTGGGCAGGTCTCCGCGGGCGGCGGATTTTTCCCTTGCCAGCAGGGCCGCACCATAGGCGCCCATCAGCCCTGCAATGTCGGGCCGGATGACCTGGCAGCCCAGTTCCTTTTCAAAGGCGCGCAGCACGGCATCGTTGAGGAAGGTGCCGCCCTGCACCACAATGCGGCGGCCCAGTTCTTCGGGGGTGGTGGCACGGATGACCTTATACAGGGCATTTTTGACCACGCTGATGGAAAGCCCGGCCGAAATATCCCCCACGGTGGCGCCGTCCTTCTGGGCCTGCTTCACCGAGCTGTTCATAAACACGGTGCAGCGGCTGCCCAGGTTGACAGGCTGTGCGGCCAGCAGACCCATGGCGGCAAACTGCTGCACGCTGTAGCCCAGGGCGTTGGCAAAGGTCTGCAAAAAGGAGCCGCAGCCCGAGGAACAGGCCTCGTTGAGGAAGATGTTGTCGATGGCGCCGTTTTTGATCTTGAAGCACTTCATGTCCTGGCCGCCGATGTCAATGACAAAATCCACGTCGGGCATGAAGGTTTTGGCGGCGGTAAAGTGGGCCACCGTTTCCACAACGCCCCAGTCCAGGTGGAAGGCGTTTTTGATCAAGTCTTCGCCATACCCGGTGACGGTGGCTCCGGCGATGTTCAGGCTGGGGCAGGCCTCATAGATCTGCTCCAGCACCGCCTTGACCAGGGGCACGGGGTTGCGGCTGTTGCTCTGGTAGCTTTCAAACAGCAGCTTGCCCTCCTGGGAAAGCAGCACCGTTTTGACAGTGGTGGAGCCGGCGTCCACCCCCAGATAGGCCTTGCCGGTGTAGCCCGCAAGCTCGGCGCGCTCCAGGGCGGCCTTGGCGTGGCGGGCCTGGAATTCTTCGTATTCCTGCTGGCTGGCAAACAGGGGCGGGAACATGTCAAAATTACCCT
>JAGAPB010000003.1 GCA_017847995.1 Oscillospiraceae bacterium | reverse complement strand
GTAAGGGGGCCTTTCAAATACAAAAAAGTCCCGCAAAGCGGGACTCCTTCATTTTCCATTTTCAATTCTCAATTTTCAATTCTTGCGGGTCAGGGCTTCCCAAATTTCAAAGCAGAGGCCGACCACCGCGTACACCCCAAAAAAGATGACCGGCAGGAACATCACCTGGTAGAGCAGACCGTTGGCCAGCAGCGCCGCCAGCCCTGCCAAAATCACACCAACCACCGCCAGGTACACAAAACGGGGGTTGTTTTCCTTTTTTGCTGCTTTTGCGTTATATCGGGTCATTTTTCTTCCTCCTTGGCCTTCTTTTTTACCTTTGACCCCATTCTACAACCTTTGCTGTCCCATAAAACGGACTGCCACCCTTCGGACGGCAAAAAAATCCACCCTTTTTGCGGGGCACAAGGGGGCTTTGCCGCTTGACTTTCGGCGCAGTCGGGCTATAATAGAAAGGTAATCAATGGCGCTGACGGAGACCGACGCCGTCCACACCACCCATTGCAGAGAGAAACGCCCCCGGCTGAAAGCGTTTCATGGGTCAGGACAGCCGACACCGCTCCCGAGCCGCGGCATGAACAGCTTTTTGCACAAATGCCGCCGTTTTGCCCCCGTTACCGGGCCACGAGCCAAAATCAAGGTGGAACCGTGCTTTTTCAGGCACCCTTGGAGTTTTCCGGGGGTGCTTTTTTTGCACCCCGATACCAGAAAAGGAGTGTTACCGCATGAAAATCATTTACAAAGACGGCACCGTAGCAGAATGCGCCCCCGAGGAACAGCTGCACGTTATCCGTCACAGCGCAGCCCACATCATGGCACAGGCCATCCGCCGCCTGTACCCCCACGCCATCTTTGCCTATGGCCCCGCCACCGACAACGGCTTCTACTATGACGTAGACCTGGGCGGCACCAAGCTGACCGACGAAGATCTGGCCAATATCGAAAAGGAAATGCGCAAGATCGTCAAGGAAAACCTGCCCATCAAGCCCTTCATTCTGCCCCGTGAAGAAGCCATCAAGCTGATGGAAGAACGCGGCGAAAAGTACAAGGTGGAACACATCGGCGACCTGGACGAAGACGCCGAGATCAGCTTCTTCCAGCAGGGCGACTACATCGACATGTGCATTGGGCCTCACCTGACCTACACCAAGGCCCTCAAGGCCTTCAAGATCACCCAGCAGAGCGGCGCCTACTGGAAGGGCGACAAGGACCGCGAAATGCTAACCCGCATCAACGGCATCGCCTTCTCCAACCAGGAAGAGCTGGATGCCCACCTGAAGATGATGGAAGAAGCCGCCCGCCGCGACCACCGCAAGATCGGCAAGGAAATGGGCCTGTTCATGATGGCCGACGAAGGCCCCGGCTTCCCCTTCTTCCTGCCCAACGGCATGGTGCTGCGCAACACCCTCATCGACTACTGGCGCGAAGTTCACAAGCGTTACGGCTATGTTGAAATTTCCACCCCCATGATGATGAACCGCCAGCTTTGGGAACGCAGCGGCCACTGGGGTCACTACAAAAACAACATGTACACCACCGTCATCGACGAAACCGACTTTGCCATCAAGCCCATGAACTGCCCCGGCGGCATGTTGGTTTACGCCAGCGAACCCCACAGCTACCGCGAGCTGCCCCTGCGCGTGGGCGAACTGGGCCTGGTACACCGCCACGAACTTTCGGGCGCGCTGCACGGCCTGTTCCGTGTACGCTGCTTCACCCAGGACGACGCCCATATCTTCATGACCTGGGATCAGATGAAGGACGAGATCAAGAATGTCGTTCGTCTGTTTGACGAAGTTTACTCCGTCTTTGGCCTGACTTACCAGATCGAAGTTTCCACCATGCCCGAGGATCACATGGGCGACGAGAAGGATTGGGACTTCGCTACCGAGACCCTGAAGGCCGCCGTGGAAGAGATGGGTAAGGATTATATTATCAACGAGGGCGACGGCGCGTTCTACGGGCCGAAGCTCGATTTCCACCTCACCGACAGCCTTGGCCGCACCTGGCAGTGCGGTACGATCCAGCTCGATATGCAGCTGCCCGAGCGCTTTGAGCT
>JAGAPB010000044.1 GCA_017847995.1 Oscillospiraceae bacterium | reverse complement strand
CCAGCTCATAGGTACCCAAAATTTCCTGTGCAAAGGTGGTGTAAACGCCTTCGGCAATATCCATCATGTCATGGAAATCGGCGTAAGCCTGATACAGCTCAACGGAGGTGAACTCGGGGTTGTGCTTGGGGTCCATACCCTCGTTACGGAAGATACGGCCAATTTCATATACACGGTCCATACCACCCACGATGAGCCGCTTTAGGGGCAGCTCGGTGGCAATACGCATGAACATATCGATGTCCAGGGTGTTGTGGTGGGTGATGAAGGGACGGGCCGAAGCGCCGCCGGCGATGGTGTTCAGCACGGGGGTTTCCACTTCGATGTAGTTCATATTATCCAGATAGTTGCGCATGAACTTGATGAACTTGGAACGAATGATGAAGTTGCGCTTTACTTCGGGGTTGACGATGAGGTCAACATAGCGCTGGCGGAAACGCAGGTCGGTATCCTTCAGGCCCTGCCACTTGTTAGGCAGAGGACGCAGGCTCTTGGAGAGCAGGATCATATTTTCGGCCTTGATGGAAATTTCGCCGCGGCGGGTGCGGAACACTTCGCCGGTCACACCGATGATATCGCCGATATCCCATTCGGAAAGGGCCTGGTAGTTTTCTTCGCCAATGGCATCGATCTTGATATAAAGCTGGATCTTGCCGGTGTGGTCGTGCAGATCCATGAAAGTGGCTTTGCCCATGGTACGCCAGCTCATGATACGGCCGGCTACCTTGACCTGTTTGCCTTCCAATTCCTCAAACTCATCCACGATCTGCTGGGCGCTGTTGGCGCGGTCAAAGGTGGTGATCTCGAAGGGATTGCGGCCTTCGTCCTTCATTTTCTGAAGGCGGTCGTGGCGGATCTGCAAAAGTTCAGAAAGTTCCGCTTCGGTAATGGGCTGTTCTTCTACCTGAGGTGCATGGTTCTGCTCCGACATGTTGTTTCCTCCTATATTTTCTACATTCCCTGCCCGCCTGGGCGGCAGGCATCTTTTTGCCTAAAAATCAGTTCAGGGGGCAGACTGCCCCCTGACACGCATCGGTCAGCGGCCGATGGAAAGAATCTTGACCGTGAAGGAACCGGAAGGTGCCTTTACTTCAACTTCATCACCCACGCGGTGGCCGATCAGGGCCTCACCCATGGGGGATTCTTCGGTGATGGTGTCGTCCGACTGGCTGGACTCTACCGAGCTGATAATGCGGTAGTGCATGGTCTCGTCAAAATCAACATCCAGGATCTCAACCTTGCAGCCGACCGAAACGGTGTCGGTATCCAGGTTTTCCTGGTCAACGATCTTTACATGGGCAAGCTGGAATTCCAGTTTGCTGATACGGGCCTCGATGATGGCCTGTTCGTTTTTGGCTTCGTCGTATTCGCTGTTTTCCGAAAGGTCGCCAAAGCCGCGGGCTACACGGATTTTTTCAGAAATATCGGCACGCTTGACGGTACGCAGCTCCTCAAGCTCCTTTTTCAAAGCTTCATAACCCTCCTGGGTCATTACAATTTCCTGTGCCATTGGGATATACCCCCTTTTCCTACTTTCGACAGGCTGTCCAAATGGCAGGACATACCCATCCACAATACTGTTATTATAGTCGTCTGCCTGGTCGATGTCAAGTGCGAAAGCCTTTCTTCCCCACCCCCGGCGGGGTTATAGAAGGGAAATCTTCCCCAGATTCTCCACGGCTGTCTTTTGCCCTTCCCAAACGCAGCCTTCCGGCTCCAGTCGGGCCAGTTCCCGGCGGGCAGCCAGTTCGTACAGCCCTGCGCAGAGCAAGCCGGGAGATACCCCTTCGGGAATTTGAGAAAGCAGTTCCGGGCCGCATCCGGGACGAAAGCTGTGCAGCACCTTTCCCGCAAAGGGTTCAAGTTTTCCCACTGCCGAAAAGACCACACAGTCCCGCGGCACCCACTGCTGCCAGTCCGGACATGCTCCGCCCAGCAGCACCGCACGGCAGCAGGCCATCATGTCGGGATTTTGGCAGAGCACCACCGGCGCCCCTTTTTGTTCCAGCATTTGGCGGGCAAACCACTCGTAACGCTCGGGCCGGTGGGTGTGCACCATAACGCATCCGGCCCGCTCCAGCAAAATTTCCACTGCCGAAAGACAGCGCCCCGTGGGATCGATCACCCCCACGGTCTGCGGGGTCTGTTCCCCTTGCAGCACATGGCAAATGGCCTTGGCCGCCATGATCCGCTCTAGGCCATATAAGCTGAGGAATTGCACCGCGCTGTTTGAAGGGAGCACGACTTTCTCTGCGCAGAGCAGCCGTGCTTTATGGCGGCCCGCCAGGCGTTCTATCCGCTTCCAATCCGGGCCTTTGGCGCCGCAGGGGGCCCGGATCAGCCGCCAGGGGATGTCCAGCGTGCGGCATTTCTCCAGCCTTGGGCGTCGGCTTTTCAGCCAACGCCCCACTCCCCTTTTTTGCTCTTCCACCAACAAAACCGTAAACAACAAAAACACCCGCCTTGCATCCACCAAACTGGTTCAGTGTATGCCGGGCGGGGGCCATATATTCGGACAAGGCTTAAAATTCGATTCCTCTGCGGGCGGGCACTCCCCGGTCAAAGGGATGGCGCTGGCTTTGCATATGGGTGATATAGTCCCCCCGTTTTTCCAGCTCAAGGGGCAGCGAGTGGCCGGTGAGGATCACCTCCAGACTTTCGGGGCGGTTATCCAAAAAATCCAGCAGTTCCCGCAGTTCCAGCACCTCCAGGCAGCAGGCGTCGATCACCTCGTCCAGCACCAGCAGGTCGGCCTCCTGTGCCATGGCAAAGGCCTCCTGCAAACGCCGGCGGCAGTTGCGGGCGGTCTGTTCTTTCTCCTGCTGGTTCATGGTATACACCATGCCCCGGGCGGTGGCTGCGCAGCAAAGGGATACCCCGGGCTGCTGACGCAAGGCCGCAAGCTCGCTGCTGGTGCCATCCTTCAAAAACTGGGTGAACACCACCCTGCCGCCGCTGCCGCACATGCGCAGGGCCACCCCGGTTGCCGCCGAGGTTTTGCCCTCGCCGCTGCCATAAAAAATATGTATCAAGCCGGAATTTTTCAACCGGACCACCCTCCTTGTCTGCGCTGGTTACAGTATACCACATTCCTGACGTTTTTGTGACGCAAAAAAGCCCCTGCCCCACCGGTTTGGCAAGGGCAGAGGACGAATGGTTGGTCTGCCGACCGGTCGAAACGCTCACCGGCAGCAGTATTGGTTTGTGGAACTTCCTGAAAGGACCCATTCGGCACCGCGGCTGCGGCAAAGCGGGCGCGATTGCGCCTGCCGGGGGTTCGCATCCTTTCGTGGTTTCTATGGTTACAGCATACCCCACCATTGTGAAACCCCAATAACAGGATTATGAACGTTTTGCAAAAACTATGAGGAAAACAGCGCAAAAAATACCTCCCACCGAAAGCGGGAGGTATTTGGCTTATTTCATATCTTTCAGCAGATCGCGGATTTCAGTCAGCAGAACCTCTTCCTTGCTGGGTGCGGGAGGAGCCTTAGGGGCTTCTTCCTTTTTGCGGTGGAACTTGTTGATAAGGCGCACCATGCAGAAGATGGTGAAGGCCACCAGCAGGAAGTTGACCACATTCTGGATAAAATTGCCGTAGTAGATGGCGGCTTCGGGAATTTCTTCGGTGCCGGGGGTGATCACATACTTGAGATTGGTGAAATCGATGCCGCCGAAAATCCAGCCGATAAAAGGCATGATGATATCCTTGACCAACGAATTGACGATGGAGGTGAAGGCACCGCCGATGATGACACCGACTGCCAGGTCAATCACGTTGCCGCGAGAGATAAATTCCTTAAATTCTGCAAAAAAGCTTTTTACCTTATTCATTTGGGACTTCCTCCTGTAAATCTGTTTAATATTTCGGTATAACAGCGGTTTAAAATCCAATTCTATAAAACAAAAGCCTTTCAGATGCATTCCATTTCTGCCAGCACACGCAGATAGGTGTCAAGGTAGAGCTTATGGGCAACAGCAACCACCGTTTTACGCACCAACAGCTGTTCATCCTGCACATCGACAGGCAGGGCCGCGGGGGCAGGCCCCAAACCAAACACATCGTAAAGGGATGCCTCCAGCTCCTGACAGAAGAAGTTATAGGCAGTCTGGTTGTCGCCCAGGCGGCGCTGCATGGAAAGCAGCACCTGAATATCCTCCAGGCTGAGAACCGTTTTTGCCACAGCAATGCAAATAAGTGCCACGATTTGGTCACGGTTATAGCGCTTTTTGATGGGATTGGAGATCAGGTCCTTTTTCACATAGTTGCTGATCATAGACCCGGTGATGCTGATGCTGACCAAAGGGGAAAGCAAATTGCTGATATATCCGGTCACCTGCTCCAGATAAAGTCCTACATCGGGAACCTCCTGGTAGCGAGGCAGACGAAAGCCATCTATCGGAGCCTCAACACGGGTTTTCATTTCCTCTCTCATGCCACTACCCTTCTTTCAGAAACACGAAAACATTTCGCAAACATTTTAACATTCATCTAAATAAAAGTCAACCATATCCCATGATAAGTTTGTCAAAAACTCTTGACAAGATTTGCTAAATCGTGTTATCATATCTTTACAATCGGTTATTTGAAAACCGATTGATATTTATGTCAAAACGAGGTTTTGCTTTATGAATTGGAAAATCGTGGCCGATTCTTCCTCCAACCTGATGGAGCTGGACGGCGTGGAATATACCAGTGTTCCCCTTAAAATTATCACTGACCAAAAAGAATATGTGGACTGCCCCACCCTGGATGTAAAAGGCATGGTGGAAGACCTGCAGCACTACAAAGGCAAATCGGGCAGCAGCTGCCCCAACGCCCAGGAATGGATCGACAGCTTTGGCACAGCCGACGCGGTCTTTGGCGTAACCATCAGCAGCAACCTTTCGGGCAGTTATGCCGCAGCAGCCCAGGCTGCCGAGGATTATTGCGCCGCCCGCCCCGAAGCCAAGGTGTTTATTATGGACAGCCTTTCGGCCGGGCCGGAAATGCAGCTTTTCATCGAAAAAGCAAAGGAGCTTATTCAGAAAGGCCTCCCCTTTGAAAAAGTTCGGGAGCAGATAAAAGAATACGCAAAGCGGACCCACCTCCTGTTCGCTTTGCAATCGCTGAAAAACCTGGCAAACAACGGCCGGGTAAGTCCTGCCGCTGCCGCCATCTCGGGTGCCTTGGGCATCCGGGTGGTGGGCAAGGCCAGCGACCAGGGTACCCTGCAGCCTCTGCACAAGTGCCGGGGCGAAAACGCCACCCTGCGCACCATCGTAAAGGAGATGCTGCAGCACGGATGGCAGGGCGGCAAGGTACGCATCAGCCATTGTTTTAACCGGGAATCTGCCTCTGTTTTGGCCGAGCTGCTGCGCAAAGAACACAAAAACTGCAGCATTGAAATTTTGCCCTGCACCGCCCTGTGCAGCTTTTATGACGAAAAGGGCGGCCTCATTGTCGGTTAAGAAGGGGTATAAAAAATCCTAAAACAAAACGTCCTCTCCCTGCCCGGGGAAAGGACGTTTTTCTTTGTTTATAGGGGGAAGATGACGGTGATGGTTGTCCCCTTTTCGGGCTGGCTTTCCATTTCAATTCTGGCATCATGTACCAGAGCGGCATGCTTAACGATAGAAAGACCCAGGCCGGTGCCGCCCACCGCCTTGGAACGGCTTTTATCCACCCGATAGAAACGTTCAAAAACACGGCTTTGATGTTCGATGGGAATGCCGATGCCGTTGTCGGCCACGGTCAGCCTGGCCTCCCTTTGGGCGGCTTCCACGGTAATATCCACCCTGCCGCCCGGACGGTTATATTTGATGGCATTGCTGCACAGGTTGGAGATCAGGGTATCCAGCATGCGGCGGATGCCCACAACGGTGGCCTGCCCACCCTGCACCGAAAGGCTGACCTTAGCCTCTTCGGCCGTGGGGGCAAAACGCCCGGCCACTTCCTGGGCAAGGGCGTAAAGGTCGACCTCTTCCCGCTGCATATCCTCGGCCCCTTCGTCCAGGCGGGAAAGACCGATGATGTCATCCACCAGATGGATCATGCGCTGGGCCTCGGTGTAGATCTGATTGGAAAAGCCTTTTTCATCCCCCGGCTTGACCATGCCGTTGCTGAGCAGTTCGGCACAGCCCGAAATGGTGTGCAGGGGGGTCTTCAGTTCGTGGGAAACATTGGCGGTAAACTCGCGGCGCAGGCGCTCGGCCTGTTCCCGCTCGGTCACATCCATGATCAGCAGCGCCACGCCCGAAAAGAATCCCTGGGAAAAGACCGGGTTGGCCTCGATGCGGTATTGGCGGCCGTTTTTTTCGGTAATTCTTTCGGCGCCCTTGCCCCGGCGGGCGGTCAACAGCAGGTCCAGCATGGCCTCGGAGCGGTCCAGGGCCAAAATATCCTTGCCGGTATAGTCCCCATCGGACTCCAGCATCCGGGATGCAGAGGCATTCATGGTCAGTATCTTGTTCTTTTCGTTGAGCAGCACCAGGCCTTCATCCATGTTGTTGGTGATGGTCTCAAATTCCCGGCGCCTCTGGTGCAGCATACCCGATTGTTTGCGTATTTCGCGCTGCTGGCTTTCGATGCGGTGAAGCAGCGGAGCCACTTCGTCATACCCCTCGTTGGAAAGGGGATGGTTCAAGTCCAGCTCGTTGAGGGGCTCCACGATTTTTTTGGAAAGACGGGAGGCCAGCATCAAACTAAGCACCGCGCCCGCCACCACCACAACAAGAATCGGCCAGAACACCTGGGCCAGCAGTGCCAAAATGCCGTTTTGGGACACAGCAAGGCGCAGCACGCTGCCGTCGGGCAGGCGCTGAGCGGTATAGCGGGTCTGTTCCATCAAAGTATCGGAGTTGCGCACACTTTCCCCAAAGCCGCTTATCAGCGCTTCGGTGATTTCCTCACGCTCGTTGTGGTTGGACAGGCTTTCGGCCGAAACACGGTTATCGTACAGCACGGTGCCGTCGGCAGCCACCCAGGTGATGCGGCACTGCTCCAGCTCCAGCTCTTCAAAGTAGCCCATGCCATTTTGGGCAACGCCCTGGGCGGCAAGCTCGGTTTGCTGCCACTGCTGCTCCTTCTGCTCGCCGATGTAAAAGTTATACAGAACGCCGATGATGATCGCAACAACAGCCAGCATTGCCCCAAGGGCCGCCAGACTGATGGAACGAAAAATTCGTTTTGTCATGCCTTTTCCTCCAGGCGGTAGCCAACGCCGCGCACCGTTTCGATCCATTCGCCATATTGGCCAAGCTTGGTGCGCAGGGTGCCGATGTGTACGTCTACGGTGCGGGTCTCGCCCACATAATCGGCCTCCCACACATTGCAAAGCAGCTGGTCACGGCTGAACACCCGGCCGGGGTTCTGCATAAAAAGCCGCAGCAGCTCGTACTCCTTCAGGGTTAGGGAAAGCCTTTGGCCGGCGGCTGAAGCGGTGTGCTTTTGCAGGTCCAGCTCCAGCGCCCCAATGGAAAGCTTCTGATCCTGCACGGGGCCGCTGCGGCGCAGCACCGCCTTCACACGGGAGACCATCTCCATCATGCCAAAGGGCTTGACCAGATAGTCATCGGCGCCCGAATCCAGCCCCAGCACCTTGTCAAACTCGGTGCCTTTGGCGGTGGCCATGATGACAGGCAGCTGGGCCGTATCGGCCTTTTCCCGCAAATGGCGCAAAATGGCCAGGCCGTCCTCTCCGGGCAGCATGATATCCAGAATGACCAGGCTGGGCCGGGTCCCCTTCAGGGCTTCAAAAAAGCTTTGCCCGTCGGGGAACCCTTCGGCCTGCATTCCGGCTGCGTTCAGGGTATACACCATCATATTACGGATGCCGTCATCATCTTCCACACAAAAAATCATATCAATTTCCCTCTCGGTTTCCGGTGATGGAAAAAATGACCCACTCTGCAATGTTGGTGGCATGGTCGCCAATGCGTTCAAAGTACTTGGCGATCATCAGCAGGTCCAGGGTGATCTCCCCATCATATTCCGGCATGCTGAAACGTTGGATCAGGGTATCTTTTACCCGGTCGAAACATTGGTCTACAAAATCATCGTCGGCAATGACCCCGTGGGCGATCTCCAGATCCTTTTTGACAAAGGCGTCCACGCTTTGGGTGACCATACGGATGGCCGCCCGAGCCATTTCACGGATATCTTCGGTTTCGTCCATGGGTCTGAGGTGATCCATCGAAACGATTTCGGCGATATCATCGGCCTGGTCGCCAATGCGTTCCATATCGGTGATCATCTTTAGGGCCGAGGAAATGGTGCACAGATCCTTGGCCACCGGCTGCTGCTGCAGCAGAAGCTTGAGGCACATCCCCTCAATTTCCCGTTCTTTCTGGTCAATTTGTTCCGAAAGGTCGGCCACCTCTTTTGCCAGGTGGGCATTTCCTTCGGCCAGGGCCTTTGCCGCTGTGGCAATGGCCTGTTCACACAGCGAACCCATGGTGATCATTGCCGTATTCAAAACATCAAGCTGGTCATCAAATCTGGAGCGCATATCAGCCAAACCTCCCTGTGATATAGTCTTCGGTCCTTTTATCCCGGGGCATGGCAAACAGCTTTTCGGTATCGCCAAATTCGATCATTTCACCCAACAGGAAGAAGGCCGTTTTGTCAGAAATACGCACCGCCTGCTGCATGTTGTGGGTGACCATGATAATAGTATATTCCTTCTTGAGCTGCTGCGTCAAGTCCTCGATTTTGGATGTGGAAATGGGGTCCAGTGCGGAAGTGGGTTCGTCCATCAAAAGCACCTTGGGCTTCACAGCCATAGCTCTTGCGATGCAAAGTCTTTGCTGCTGACCGCCGGACAAGCCCAGTGCTGACTTCTTCAGCCGGTCTTTTACTTCGTCCCAGATAGCAGCACCCTGCAATGCCTCCTCCACAATATCATCCAACTGGATCTTGTTCTTGATACCGTGGGTACGGGGACCGTAAGCAATGTTGTCGTAGATGCTCATGGGGAAAGGATTGGGCTTCTGGAACACCATGCCGATCTCCTTGCGAAGATCGTTTACATCCACACTGGGAGCAAAGATGTCCTGTCCACCGTAGGTTACTGTTCCTTCGATCCGAACGGAAGGGATCAGATCATTCATCCGGTTCAGTGTCTTCAGGAAGGTAGACTTGCCGCAGCCGGAAGGGCCGATGAGGGCGGTGATGCTGCGCTCGGGGATCTCAATATTGATATTTTTCAGTGCCTGGGTAGCGCCGTACCACAAACACAGGTCTTTTGCGGTAATGATACTCATGCATTCTTTTTCCTTTCAAAATATTTTCCGATCAGGCTGGCGCTG
>JAGAPB010000043.1 GCA_017847995.1 Oscillospiraceae bacterium | reverse complement strand
GGGCCATATCTGCGCCTCCTTTCAAATCTAAATATGTAAAGCGAAGTGGCTTTACATCATCTTTTTCAGTTCAAACAGAATACCCAAAGCCTCCAGAGGGCTTACGGTATTCTCATCGATCCCTCTCAGACGCTCCAAAATGCGGTCGCCCGCGGGATTGGTCAGGGTAAGCTGTCCGTTTTCCTCCTCATCCGAAACAAACTTCGCCTTGATTTTGGGGGTGGAAACAGCCATTCCTTCTTCCAGTTGGGAAAGCACCTCGTGGGCACGCTTGATGACCCATTCGGGGATGCCTGCCAGCTTGGAAACTTCGATGCCATAGCTGTCATCGGCACCGCCGGGAATGATGCGGCGCAGGAAGGTGATGTCGTCTCCCCTTTTCTTTACCGCAATGTTGTAATTCTTAACGCAGGAAATGATATCTTCCAGCTCAGTCAGTTCGTGGTAATGGGTAGCAAATAAGGTTTTTGCGCCAAGCTTGCGCTGGTCGGCGATGTATTCCACCACAGCACGGGCGATGCTCATGCCGTCAAAGGTGGAAGTGCCGCGGCCAATTTCGTCCAGAATCAGCAGGCTGCGGCGGGTGGCATTCTTCAAAATAGAAGCTACCTCGCTCATTTCCACCATGAAGGTGGACTGCCCTGCCGAAAGGTCATCGGATGCGCCAACACGGGTGTAGATGCCATCCACCACACCAATGTGGGCCGATTTGGCGGGAACAAAACATCCGATCTGTGCCATCAGAACGATCAGGGCCGTCTGGCGCATATAAGTGGACTTGCCCGCCATGTTTGGGCCGGTGATAATGGCGATCTGATTGGAGGCGCAGTCAAGCTTTGTGTCATTGGGAACAAAGGGCATGCCATCCATCATACGTTCCACCACGGGATGTCGGCCGTCCTTAATGATGATCTCATCCGAAAGATCAACCTCGGGGCGGCTGTAACCAAACCGGGAGGATACCTGGGCAAAGCTGGCAAGCACATCCAGGCGGGCAACCGCCGCGGCGGTACGCTGGATTTTGGGCAGTTGGGCCGAAATGATGCGCAGCAGCTCCTGGAACAAGGAATTCTCCAGGGCGAGGATCCTTTCGTGCGCGGTCAGCACACGCTCTTCCAGGGTTTTCAGCTCTTCGGTGATATAACGTTCGGCCCCTGCCAGGGTCTGTTTGCGTATGTATTCGGCAGGAACCATGGAAAGATAGGACTTGGTAACTTCAATGTAGTAACCAAATACACGGTTATACCCAATTTTAAGGCCCTTGATGCCGGTGCGCTCCCGTTCACGGGCTTCCATGGCGGCAATGACCTCACGGGTGTTGCTGCTCAGCTCACGGTAGCCATCCAGGTCAGAGTTGTAGCCGGCCTTGATCACGCCGCCATCTTTCAGGTTGACGGGAGGTTCTTCAATAATGGCACGGTCTATGAGGTCACACAGCTCGTGCAAAGGGTCAATGTCGTTGTAAATATCCTGCAAAGCGCCCGAAGTGCAGACCGAAAGCAGGTCCACCAGACCGGGCAGACGGGAGATGGCCCCGCCAAAGGCGCGAACATCGCGGGGGCTGGCGTTGCCATAGATGATGCGGGTCATCAGGCGCTCCATGTCATAGATGCCGGTAAGCTGGTTTTTTACCTCACCAAGCAAAACGGTTTTGCTGAAGAGTTCATCAACAGCAGCCAAACGTTTGCTGATGGCTGCTGGATTTTTCAGGGGCTGTTCGATCCAGGTCTTCAGCAGGCGCTTGCCCATGGCGGTGTTGGTTTCATCCAGCACCCACAACAAGGAACCTCGGCGTTCGCCGCCCCGGATGGTCTGGGTCACTTCCAGGTTTTGGCGGGTGATAAGCCCCAGGTCCATAAACTGATCCTCGGCATACAGATCAAGGGTCATCAGACGTTCCACGCCCACCTGTTGGGTCTTGTGCAAATAGCCAAGCAAACCACCAAGGGTGCAAACCATAGATTCACGGTCCTGCAGGCCCAAATCCTGCAAAGAAGTGACCTTAAAATGCTGTAAACAAAGCTGGACAGCATTTTTGTAGTAAAAATCATAGTCATCGGCCATATCGGCGGTGCAGGCAAGGCGGTCTTTAATAAATTTGGCAATTTTCTGTTTATCCAGAAATTCGCTGTTGAAGATAACCTCGCTGGGGCAGAAACGGCCCAGTTCGTTTACAACGCCGTTGTCGTCATCCCCCTCCAGGCTGGTCAGTTTGATCTCGCCGGTGGAAATATCGGCAAAGGCAAGGCCATAGCCGTCCTTTTGGCAATAGATACAGCAAATATAGTTGTTGCTGCCTTCGTCAAGCATGCTGGATTCAATCAGGGTGCCGGGGGTGACAACACGGATGACCCCGCGGCGCACCATTCCCTTGGTGGTGGCGGGGTCTTCCAATTGTTCACAGATGGCTACTTTATAGCCACGTTTGATAAGACGGGAGATATAGGTTTCGCAGGCATGATGAGGAACCCCGCACATGGGGGCACGGTATTCAAGACCGCAGTCACGTCCGGTCAGCGTAAGCTCCAGTTCTTTCGAAACCCTAATGGCATCGTCAAAGAACATTTCGTAAAAGTCACCCAGACGGTAAAACAGGATATGATCCGGGTGTTCTGCCTTGATGGCAAAATATTGCTTCATCATAGGTGTAATACGCTGCATTTCTTCCGGTGTAAGCATTTGTCCTCATCCCCTTCTGTTGGTGCTGGTTTGGCGGCAGTTCTGCTTAGCTGCAGCCACCGCAGGTAGCACAGCTTCCGCTGCAGGCAGATGTGCTTTCTTCCACGGTATCGGGGTCTTCGCCGTTGGCGGCAGCGGTGATGATCTCCTGGATGAAGGACAGCATGCTGTCCATTTCACGCTTGGCAATGTTATAGGCGATCATGTTGGTGTTGCCCATGATTTTGGCATACATTTCCTTCAGAACAGCGTCGATGGCGCGCAGGGATTCCTGGGTCTTGTCGGGGTTCTGAATTTCATTCTGCAAATCGATCTTCTTCAGGTTGAATTTACCGATCATATCCTGCAGCTCCTGGTCAGCATCGGCATTTGCCTGAGCTGCCATGTAGGCGGCATAGCGGGGGTCCTTCTGCATTTCTTTGCCCAGTTCACGGGCCATTGCGATAACGTCCATTGTTTTTCCTCCTAAAATATAAAAAAAGTTATTTTTTACTACGTTTATGGGGTCTCCCCTGTTACGCAGAAATTGGCTTAAATGATTTCGCCCTCCACCGAGCGGTTAAAGGCTTTGGTGATTTTTACATCTACAAACTGCCCCACCAAATCGGGTGAACCATAAAACTCCGTAAGGATATTGGTTCCGGTGCGGCCTGCCAGATGATGCAGACCGTCCTTTTCCTCGCCGTGGTCATCCTCCACCAAAACACGGTGAATGCTGCCCACCATCTCTTCGTGCAGTTTGCGAACGATCTGTTCCTGCTCTTTCAGCATTCCCTGGAACCAGCGGGATTTTTCCTTGGCAGGGATGGGATCTTCCATTTCCGCTGCTTTTGTTCCACCGCGGGGAGAATAAATGAAGGTAAACAGGTTGCTGTATTTCACCTTGCGAATGAGTTCCATGGTTTTTTCAAAATCTTCCTCGGTCTCACCGGGGAAACCAACGATGATATCACTGGAAAAGGTGATGCCGGGAATACGACTACGGGCATAATCAATGAGAGAAAGGTAGTGCTCGGCGGTATAGCGGCGGTTCATCTCGGCCAACACACGGTCAGAACCGGACTGCACCGGCAGATGAAGGAACGGCGCGACTTTTTTGCACTCAGCCATGGCATCGATCAGCTCATGGGTGCAGTCCTTGGGGTGCGAGGTCATAAAACGGATGCGAAACTCGCCGGGAATGGCATTGATTTCGCGCAGAAACTGGGCAAAATTCATGCGTTCTTCTTCCGGCAAGCCCTTGCCATAGGAGTTTACATTTTGGCCAAGCAGGGTGATCTCCTTTGCTCCGCCGGCAATGATCCTGCGAGCTTCTTCCAGCACACGCTGGGGCGAGCGGCTGCGTTCCCGTCCTCTTACATAGGGGACGATGCAGTAGCTGCAAAAATTGTCGCAGCCGTACATGATGGGCAGCCATGCCTTCAGGGTATTATCACGCCGGGTGGGGATTTCCTCCACCACGGTGGTGTCGATCACATCCTCGGGCTTTTCGATCACCCGGCCATGGGTCAGACACTCAAACAGCATTTGGGGCAAACGGTGGATGGCGTTGGTGCCAAACACCAAGTCAACATGGGGGAAGCTGCGGCGCAGGCGGTCAACCACCGTTTTTTGCTGCATCATGCAGCCACACAGACCAATAACAAGTTCGGGATTACGGCGCTTTTGGTGTTTAAGCGCCCCAACATTGCCAAAGACGCGGTCCTCGGCACCTTCGCGCACGGCACAGGTGTTCAGCATGATAAGGTCAGCCTGCTGGATATCATCAGTAAAACCATAGCCCATTTGGCTCAGCACGCCTTTGATCTTCTCCCCTTCGGCCACATTGGCCTGGCAGCCATAGGAATGCACATAGGCAGCCTGGGATGGCTTTTCTGCCAGCATTTGCTGCACTTTTGCCGCAAATTGCTGCTGATCCTGCAGAGAGATATATTCAATTTCTTTTCTATTTTCAGCCACAGCATATCCTCCGGAAAGCAGCAGCCACGCACTGATGCATGGGCATAACTATATATAGTTTAATATACCACGAAAGAGGCAAAACTGCAACAAAATACAGGGGTTTTGGCTGCTGTTATTATGCCCGAAAAAACAGGATAAAATTTTCTCCTTTTTCGCGGCAAAACCCGTGCAGACAAATCGCCTGCACGGGTCTTTATATTTTACAATAAATTATGCCTTCTGGTTATCCTTGGCACGCAGGTCAACACGCTTGATCTTACCGCTGATGGTCTTGGGCAGTTCATCCACAAATTCAACGATTCTGGGATATTTATAAGGCGCTGTCTGCTTCTTTACATAATCCTGCAGTTCCTTGACCAGCTCGGGAGAGGGTGTGTAGGTCTTGGTAAGGATAATGGTAGCCTTGACAACCGTGCCGCGGATGGGGTCGGGCGCACCGGTCACGGCACATTCCAGAACGGCGGGATGTTCCATCAGAACGCTTTCAATTTCAAAAGGCCCGATGCGGTAGCCCGAAGCTTTGATAACGTCATCGGTACGGCCCACATACCACAGATAGCCGTCTTCGTCCATCCAGGCAGTGTCACCGGTGTGGTAAAGTCCATCATGGTGTGCTTCATAGGTCTTTTCGGGGTTACGGTAGTATTCTACAAATACACCAACATCATGATCGCCCTTGGTGCGCACAACGACCTCGCCAACGGTACCGGGTTCGACCGACTTGCCGTCTTCATCCACAATGTCGATATGATAAAGCGGAGTAGGCTTGCCCATGCTGCCGGGCTTGGGGGTGGTTCCCACCAGGTTTGCAGTCAGCAGGGTGCTTTCGGTCTGGCCAAAGCCTTCCATCAGGCTCAGGCCGGTGTATTCTTTAAAACGATTGAATACCTCGGGGTTAAGTGCCTCACCCGCAGTGGTGGCATATTTCAGCGAGCTGAGGTCGTAGTTCTCCATGCCTTCCTTGATAAAGAAGCGATAGATGGTGGGAGGTGCACAGAAGGTGGTGATGCGGTATTTTTCGATCATATGCAGCAGATCGCTGGGAGCAAACTTGGTGTGGTCATATACAAACACGGTGGTGCCGCAGGTCCACTGGCCGTACAGCTTGCCCCAAACCGACTTGCCCCAACCGGTGTCAGAATAGGTGAGATGAATGCCGTCGGGGTCAACATTGTGCCAGAACTTTGCGGTGATGATGTGGCCGATGGGATAGGTGTAGTTGTGAAGAACCATCTTGGGATAGCCGGTGGTGCCAGAGCTGAAGTACATCAGCATGGGGTCGGTGGCCAGGGTATCCATGCGGTCCAGCTTATCGCTGGAAGCCTCCATTTCTTCGGTAAAATCCATCCAGCCGTCTACTCTTCCCTGTCCCTTATTCACCAGGAACTTGCAGCTAACACCGCTGTATTCCTTGCAGGCCAGGTCCACCTGTTCGGCAATTTCGCCTACCGAAGAACATACAACAGCCTTGATGCCTGCAGATTCAAAACGATACACATAGTCCTTTTTGGTCGGCAGAAAACTGGCGGGAACAACAATAGCACCAATTTTATGCAGTGCCACAATGCTGAACCAGAACTCATAGTGTCTTCTAAGCACCAGCATAACGGCGTCACCCTTTTTAATGCCGTGGCGCAGGAACATGTTGGCGGTCTTGTCGCTGTAATACTTCATTTCGCCATAGGTGAAAACACGTTCGTTGCCGTCGCTGTCGCACCAAATCATGGCGCGGCGGTTGGGTTCTTCGGCGGCAATGGCGTCAACAACATCATAGCCAAAGTTAAAATTGGCGGGATAGTTGGGCTCAAAAGTCTTCAGCACGCCCTTATCATCAAAACTGACATCAACAAAACGCTGATAAAAAGTATTCATATCCATAAGAAACACCTCTTATTTTTTCAGGATCATTGCAAGGAAGGTACAGGGTTCACCGCCGGTGGCGATCATGCCGTGGCCATGGCCGGAGTCATAGTAAATGGCATCGCCGGGGCCAAGGATCTCAATCTTATCCTCCAACGCAACCTTAAGATGGCCGGAGAGGATAAAGTCAAATTCCTGTCCTTCGTGATGAGAGAGATGAATGGGCTTATTCTGCTCTTCTTCGTTATAAGGAGCGGTTACCAGGAAGGGCTCACTGTATTTGCCGGTAAAGCGATAGGCCAAATGCTGATAGCTGAACCCGGCGCGGCGGCTGATGGGAAGGCCGGTTCCGCTGCGCACAATGCTGTAGAACGAAAGCTTGGGCTTTTCACCGGTCAAAATTTCGATCATATCAACGCCAAAAGCTTCAGCACACTTGAAAATAAAGGTAAAGGTAAAGTCGGCATTTCCGCTTTCAAAGGCGCGGTATTCTTCCACCGAAACATGGGTCTTTTCGGCCATTTCTTCTTCGGTAAATTCCATGATCTCTCGCAAAGTGCGAATTCGTTCGGCAACTTCGATCAGCTTGAATTCCATTTGATAATTCCTCCTTGAAAAAATAAAAAACCGCCCCATGAAGGAATCATGGGACGGGAAAGTTTACCCGCGGTACCACCCAAATTGCACCAAAGTGCCTCTTGACGGATTCTAACAAATCCTGAACCGATAACGCTGTTCCTGCGTGGCCGCCTCAAATAGCTTCGGAGCCAAGCTCGGGGGTGATAAGTATGTTTCACACACTGTCGATTCGCACCAACCATCGACTCTCTGGAAGTGATCAAGAAACTACCGTCCCCGTCATTGCCTTTGCATGGGGTTTATTTTTTCTATATTTTAATCCCATGTTTTTGAATTGTCAATAGTATTTTGAAAAAATTATTTAATCATTTAAAGTATAAAAATCGGCCCTTCGAATGATGCTGCGAAAAGCCGATTTTATGCTTATCTTGTCACAATGGCGTTGTAAAGTTCTTCCTTGGTTTCGCACAAAATGGGAGCACCTGCGCCGGCCAGCTCGGCCTTGTCACGGAAGCCCCAAAGCACGCCAACAGTGTCTACTCCGGCATTCAGCCCGGTGTAAATATCAACATCCGAGTCGCCAGCATAGATAACATCGGCCTTTTCCTCTACCCCGGCATCCTGCATAATGCGGAAAACCACTTCGGGGTCAGGTTTTTTGGCAATATCCTCGCGCTGACCATAGGCGATGTCAATGCAGCCGGGGAAGGCATCCTCCAGCACCATTTTGCACATGGCGTCAGGTTTATTGGTGGCTACTGCGGTAATAACGCCCTGTGCCTTCAGTTTGCGCAGCATATCCAAAATGCCGGGGTACGCAGAACTCTCATGGGCGCAAACATAATTATAAAGCTCAACATAACGTTCCTTGAAGCGCTGGGTATTTTCGGGAGTATTTTCCCGTTTGGCAAAAATGCGTTCGATCAAAACAGCCACACCGCTGCCAACAAACTGACGATAATCTTCAACAGGGAATGGCTCCAGACCCAGTTCTTCCAAAGCCTGATTGCAGCAGCGGGCAATATCGCCCAGAGAATCCAGCAAGGTTCCGTCCAGGTCAAAAATTGCAAGTTTCTTCATGATATACTCCTTTATTGAGCCTTTTTGGCATTTACACGTGCCAGGAATTTTTCGCGGTTGATGATGGCGCGGCCATGGGTGCCTTCTCCAATGGGACCGCATTCGTCTTCTGCCCATACCTTAAAGGTGAGCATCTTGCCCTCAACGCCGGTCAGTTCCGCATAGCAGGTCACTTTCATGCCCATGGGGGTTGCTGCGGTATGCTTAACATCCAAATAGGTGCCAACGGTGGTCTGGCCTTCTTCCAGGTCTTCCAGAACGCACTTTGCGGCGGCATATTCCATGTTGGCGATCATGCTGGGGGTGGCAAATACATCCACATCACCGCTGCCCAGGTTGCCGGCAACGTTAGTTTTATCACAAGTAACGGTAATAGAAGCAATTTTTCCGATTTCCATATCATTGACCTCCCAAGGTGTTTGTTTGACTCTATTATACACCACATAAAATAAGATGAAAAGAAATTTTTGGTCACAAATGAAAGGAAACCATCGGTTTACATCGGGAAACCATAGGTCGGTTGAGTTTGCATTTTTCGCGTGTTAAAATCAAAGCACAACAAGGAGTGATAAGAATGGAAAAACAAACTCTAGGCGCAACGATCTCTTCGCTGCGCAGGCAGCACAATATGACACAGGCACAACTGGCAGAAAAAATGAATGTCACCGACAAGGCTGTTTCCAAATGGGAGCGAAATATTTCCTGTCCTGATATTGGATCTCTCCCCCGCTTGGCGGAGGTTCTTGATGTTTCGGTGAACGAACTGATGCAGGTCAAGCAAACAACTCATTCGGCGGCACAGGACATGATTTCCTTACTTCTAAAGGCTGTTGCTCTTGCAATGGGAGTTGCCGTTGCCGTACTTTCATTGCTTGCAAAGATCGAAGCAAAGGATGGAATAATGCTGTTGGGGATCGGTCTGGCCTGTATCGGCATTCTGGAACTAAGAAATAAGTAGCAAAAGCGGCCACAGCAAACTACGCGGTGGCCGTTTTCTTTTCCTTTTCAATCAGCAATTTTTCATCATATTCGCAGTAGATGTCGTCCCCTTCCTTCAAAATGCCTTTCAAAATTTCTTCGGCAAGGGGGTCCTCCACCATCTGCTGCAAGGCACGACGCAGGGGGCGCGCTCCATGTGCGGGTTCATAGCCCTGTTCTGTCACTGCTTTGGCCACAGAGGGGCCAAAATATGCTGTAAAGCCTTTTTCCTTTAACCTTGTTTCTAATTGTTTGATCATTTTTTCGGTTATTTGAAGGGCTTGCGCCTGGCTTAGGCGATGAAAAACCACGATCTCATCAAATCGATTGAGAAATTCCGGCCGAAAGCTTCGTTTCAGTTCTGCCATTACCGCCTTTTCAATTTGCTTTTCGGTCGCGGCTTCCCCTTCTGCTTGAAAGCCCAGGTCTCCCCCTCTTTCTGCCGCCTGGTACCCGATGTTGGAGGTCATCACCACAACGGCATTTTGAAAGCTGATTTTTCTACCCTTGGTGTCGGTGACGATACCATAATCCAATGCCTGCAGCAGTATTCCAAGAACTTCCGGATGTGCTTTTTCAATTTCGTCAAACAAAATGACCGAATAGGGCTTTGTGCGCAGCTTTTCCAATGCATGGCTGCCCTGGTCAAATCCGGCGTATCCCGGCGGAGAGCCGATCAGCCGTGAAATGCTTTGGGCTTCCATATATTCGCTCATATCAATTCGAATCAGCGCATTGGGGCTTTGAAAAAGATGCTCGGACAAAGATTTGCAAAGCTGGGTCTTTCCCACGCCGGTCGGGCCCAAAAACAAAAAAGCACCGATGGGTTTTTGCTGTTCCTTTAACCCAACGCTGTTGCGGCGGAGGGCATGGGCAACAGCAGCAACGGCTTTTTCCTGACCAATGATCTCACGATGCAGCTTTTCTTCCAGCTGCAAAAGCTGGCGGCTTTCATTCTCATCTAACTTTCGATCCTCGATCCCGGTCGATGCGGCAACAAGATGTGCAATGTGTGCCGCCTCCAGGGTTGGTGCGATCTTTGTATTTTTAAGATTCTTTTGGCTTACCCGCATCAGTGCGGCGCCCTCATCGATCAGGTCGATGGCTTTATCGGGAAGATGCTTTTCCGGGAAATATCTTACCGAGTATTTCACTGCAGCTTCCATTGCCTGGTCAGAAATAAAAACATGATGGAAATTTTCATACCTGGGGCGAAGACCTTTTAAAATGTTGACCGCCTGCTCCGGTGTTGGTTCCTCCACAATAATTTCCTGGAATCTTCTGTCCAAAGCGGCATCCTTTTCAATATATTTCCGATATTCCTCGGCTGTGGTTGCCCCGATCACCTGAAAATCGCCCCTTGCTAGCTGCGGCTTTAGGATATTTGCCGCATCCACCGACCCTTCGGCAACACCGGTACCCACAAGGGTGTGTATTTCATCAATAAACAAAATGATATTTCCCGCCGAACAAACCTCTTCCACCACATTTTTGATTCGTTCCTCAAAGTCGCCGCGATATTTTGTTCCGGCAACCAAGCCGCTTAAATCCAGCGACAACACTCTAAATCCACCAAGAGAAGGCGCTTTTCCCTCCACCATCATCTGGGCCAGCCCCTCTACCAGTGCGGTTTTGCCAACTCCGGCTTCTCCAATGATGCAGGGATTGTTTTTGCTGCGGCGGGAAAGGATCTGTACCATTCTTTGAATTTCCTTTTCTCGTCCAATCACCGGGTCAAGCTTGCCCTGGCGGGCTTTTTCGGTAAAATCTGTGGTGTACCGTTCCAGGCTGGCAGATCGTGTGTAGGTTTTGACAGGCTTTGGTGCGGGCCTTTTGTTTCGCTCCGGCTCGATCGGCGAAGGAAACTCTCCCTCTGTTCGATGCAATGCGGCACAGTCTATGGTTTCTCCTCCCAGGTTTTTCATCAACACACATGCCTGACACCCTGTTTCCTGCGTGATCGCAGCCAAAAGTTCCCTTGTACCCACAAGATATTTTTTTCTTTCGCCTGCTAGACTCATGGAAGTTTGAATAATGTGCCGGCAGTGGGAAGAAAAATCCTCTGAGTTCAGTCTGGTAGGCGTTCCTTTTCCCTTGGTGTCCAACAGAAGTTTTTTGGCAGGGAGATAAAGGATGCTTTTACTGCACAGAACCGAAAAGCCCTCCCCCTGGCCCAGTTTTAAAATACCAAGCAAAAGATGCTCACTGCCAATGTAGGTGTGCCCCCACGACGCAGCCAAAGAAATCCCGTTGTTTATTGCTTTATTGGCCCGATAGCTAAATCCATTGATCAAAAAAATACCGTTCACCCCCCTGCTTTTGCCTCTATTATTTGGCAAACGCAGGGGCGTTATTCCAAGAACTCAAGCTGGTTGAAAAGCATAGTATGCAGTGTAGAAAAAACTTGGAGGTGAAACGAATGGGAACCAATTGCTATGGCAACAAAAACTGGGCCTGGATCATCATTATCCTGATCATTGTGATCTTTGGCTTTGGCAACAACAATAATTTCTTTAATACCAACGACAACTGCGGTTGTGACTGCAACTGCGGCTGCTGAAAAGCAAAAAGGGAGCAGTTCCTGTGAACTGCTCCCTTTCTAAATATTAGCTTAAAGAGAAATGGCGTTTGCTATTTCATAAAGTTCCTGGTCAAACTGCTTCTTCATTTCAAGTCCTTCCAGAATATCGTAATCGACAACATGGCCGTCACGAACGCCAACAACACGGTTGCTGATGCCGTTTGCCAGCAGCTTG
Source organism: Oscillospiraceae bacterium (assembly GCA_017847995.1). GTDB lineage: Bacteria > Bacillota > Clostridia > Oscillospirales > Ruminococcaceae > Heteroruminococcus. Next base: position 17,239 of record JAGAPB010000043.1, on the reverse strand, counting down.
ACTGCGTGGTAGCCCATACGGCTGGCATTGATGCGTTCACGTGCGGTGGGAATGCCGCCGCGCTGTACATGGCCCAAAACAGTAAGACGTGCGGTGATGCCGGTTTCTTCCTCAATGCGCTTGGTGATCTCGGCGGAATTGCCAACACCTTCGGCAACAATGATGATAAAGTGATGCTTGCCGGTCTTCAGGGTCTTGCGCATCTTCTGAATAATATCACGGTCAAAGTCATATTCCACTTCGGGAACCAGAATGGTAAGAGCACCGCAGGCAATGCCTGCATGGAGGGCGATATCACCTGCGTTGCGGCCCATAACCTCAACAACGGAGCAACGGTCGTGGGATTGAGAGGTATCGCGCAGACGGTCGACCATTTCCACAACGGTATTGATGGCGGTATCAAAGCCGATGGTGTAATCGGAAGAAGATACGTCGCGGTCGATGGTGCCGGGAACAGCAACGGTGGGAATGCCGTGCAGGCAAAGCTGGCGTGCACCGCGGAAAGAACCGTCGCCGCCGATGACCACCATGCCGTCAATGCCCAACTTACGGCAGTTTTCGGCAGCGGTGCTTTGGCCTTCTTCGGTAACAAATTCGGGGCAGCGTGCGGTATACAGCACCGTGCCGCCGCGGTTGATGATGTCATTTACAGAACGCATCTGCATGGGAATGATGTCCGAGGCGATCAGCCCCGAATAACCGCGGCGAACACCGATAACATTCATCCCTTCGTTGATGGCAGTACGAACAACAGCGCGGATGGCTGCGTTCATGCCGGGAGCGTCGCCGCCACTGGTAAGAACACCGATGGTTTTAATGCTCATACTATAACCTCCCTATTGTGTAAAGGCCATAAAGGCTTGGATAGTAGTTCAATCACTAATATTATAACGATTTTTGCACTTTTGTGTAGTGTCAATATTTCCGAAATTCATTCCTTAATCGGGGAAATATGTTACTTTTTTATCAGAAAGCAATTTGATCAGTTCCTTTTTCAAAACATCGTTCATATCAATGCGAAGATTGGGGTAATTGCGGATCAAACGGCGGGTATCTTCAAAAAAGATATGAACAGCTTCCTGTCCATCAAAGATCTGCAGAAGATTCATTACCTTTTCAAAAAGAGGATCATCCTGCGAATGCAGCTTGAGCCACAAACCGGGGTCAAACTTTTTGGCGGGTGCCGTCCCGGTTTGGGCCGGAGAATCATGTTCGGTCTGTTCGGCCAAAGGCTGGACCGATTCGCAGACAAGCTTAGGTTCCTCTTCTTCCCGCATACTTACCCGTGCGGTAACGATGACCGGCTTTGTCACTTCCATCATTCTGCCGCAGCGTTCCAAAACCTTGGGAAAAACAAGCATTTCAATGGAACCGGTGTTGTCTTCCAGCCCAACAAAGGCCATGGTATCCCCTGCACGGGTGGCTTTCAATTTCTTGGAGCTTACTATAGCTCCGATTTTTACTGTCATGCCATCCTGCACAACGGCACCCTCCCGCACAATGCTTTCCAGGGGAAGCAGCTTCATTTTTTTGCAAAGGTCTTTGTATTGGTTCATGGGGTGACCGGAAATATAAAGTCCGGTCACTTCCTTTTCCATGGAAAGAAGCTGCTGGATAGGATATTCCTCCAGCCTGGGCAGGGTGTATTCGCTTTTTTTGTTGTCCCCCAGGTCAAACAGGCTGACCTGACCGGAAATGGCGCTCTTCTGGTCACGGTCAATATCATCCAAAATGTCGGAATAGCCCGAAAGCATCTGGTGGCGGTTTGCGCCAAGGCAGTCCAGAGCACCGCATTTGATCAAACTTTCCAAACAGCGGCGGTTCATTTCCTTGCCATAGGTACGCTCGCAGAAATCGGAAAAACTGGTGAAGGGGCCATTGGTTTCCCGCTCTTTAAGGATGTTGGTGATGATGCCGGCGCCGATGTTTTTGACAGCCAGCAGGCCAAAACGGATCTCATTCCCCACAACGGTAAAACCTACCTCACTGCGGTTGATGTCAGCGGGCAGAACCTTGATGCGCAGGCGGTCACATTCGGCCATATAGCCGATGATTTTATCGGTGTTATCCAGCACGCTGGTCATCAGGGCAGCCATGTATTCCCTGGTATGGTGACATTTCAGATATGCCGTTTGGTAGGCAACAGTAGCATATGCGGCAGCATGGGATTTGTTGAAGGCATAGGACGCAAAAGAGCTCATTTCGTCAAAGATCGCGTTGGCAGCTTCGACATCTACACCATTGGCAACTGCACCGCAGCATTCCATGGTGCCGTCCTCGTTTTTCAACCCATAAATGAAGTTGCTGCGTTCCTTTTCCATAACATCATGCTTCTTTTTGGACATGGCACGGCGCACCAGGTCGGCACGTCCATAAGAGAAACCCGCCAACTGTCGGCAGATCTGCATGACCTGCTCCTGGTAGACGATACATCCGTAGGTAACATCCAGGATGGGCTTAAGCAAGGGATGACGATAGGTGATCTTATCGGGGTTGTGGCGGTTTTCAATATACTTTGGGATGGAATCCATGGGGCCGGGACGATAGAGGGAAATAACGGCGATCATGTCTTCCACCGACTCGGGGTGAAGCTGGGTCAAAACCTGCTTCATACCGTTGGATTCAAACTGGAAAACACCTTCGGTCTTTCCTTCCGAAAGCATTTCAAACACCGCTTTATCGTCAAAAGAAATATTATCAATGGAAAAATCGGGCTGATGCTTGCGGATCATCTTTTCGCTGTCGGCAATGACAGTGAGGTTGCGCAGGCCCAGGAAGTCCATCTTCAGCAGGCCCAGTTCTTCCAGGGTGGTCATGGGGAACTGGGTGACGATGGAGCCATCGGTGGATTGCACAGGTACATAACTGACAACAGGATCGTGGGTAATAACAACACCTGCCGCATGGGTAGAGGCATGGCGGGGCATCCCCTCCACCTTTTTGGCATAGTCGATCAGCTCGGCCACCTTGGGGTCGGCTTCACACATCTGGCGCAGCTCGGAAGAAACTTTCAGCGCCTTTTCAATGGTCATGTGCAGTTCCATGGGAACCAGCTTGGCAACCTGGTCGCAAAGCTGATAGTTCATGCCAAGGGCACGGCCCACATCACGGATGGAGCCACGGGCGGCCATGGTGCCAAAGGTGATGATCTGGGCGACATGGTCGGCGCCATATTTGCGCACAACATAGTCGATCACTTCACTTCTGCGTTCATAGCAGAAGTCGATATCAAAGTCAGGCATGCTGACGCGTTCCGGGTTAAGGAAGCGTTCAAACAGCAGGTTATAGCGAATGGGGTCGATGCTGGTGATGCCAACGCAATAGGCACAAATGCTGCCCGCACCCGAACCACGCCCGGGCCCAACGGGAATCCCCTGGCTGCGGGCATAGTTGATAAAATCGAATACGATCAGGTAGTAATCGACGTAACCCATCTTGATGATGACCGAAAGCTCATATTCCAGGCGGTCTACGATTTCGGAGGCGGGATGCTCGCCATAATGGCGGTGTAACCCCTCATAGCACAGCTCGCGGAAGTAATCCACATTATCCTTGCCGTCAGGCGCGGCAAAGAAAGGCAATTTGGTCTTGCCAAATTCAAATTCCACATTGCACTGCTGGGCAATTTTCAGGGTATTATCCAAAGCCTCGGGCCAGGCAGAAAATACCTCCTCCATCTCTTCCCTGCTTTTGATATAAAACTCCTGGGTGGGGAATTCCAGGTCGGCGTCTTCATCTACAGTGTGGTTGGTCTGGATGCAAACAAGCAGATGCTGCATCTTGCTGTCTTCTTTTTCGATGTAATGGGCGTCGTTGGTGGCAACAAGCCCTACGCCGATCTCTTTGGAAAGGCGCACCAAATCGGGCAGGATCTGCTGCTGTTCGGCAATGCCGTGGTTTTGTATTTCAATATAAAAGTTTTCGGGGCCAAAAATATCGCGGTAAAAAAGAGCGGTTTCTTTGGCTTTTTCGTAATTCCCGGCGGTAAGGGCGCGGGGAATTTCGCCGGCAAGGCAGGCCGAAAGGCAGATAAGTCCTTCGGTGTGGCCTTCCAGCAGTTCGTGGTCGATGCGGGGTTTGAAGTAAAACCCCTCGGTGTAGGCTTTGGAAACAAGCCAGGTAAGGTTTTGATAGCCGATGTTGTTTTTGCAAAGCAGCACAAGATGGTAATAGGTGTTGTCTACACCATAGGTTTTATCAAAGCGGCTGCGCTGCGAAACATACACTTCGCAGCCAATAACGGGCTTGATCCCCTGTTTTTTTGCTTCTTTATAAAAATCGATGACACCGTACATTGCACCGTGGTCGGTGATGGCAACGGCGGGCTGCCCCAGCTCTTTTGCGCGCGCAACAAGCTGCCGGATGCGGCAGGCGCCGTCCAGCAGGCTGTATTCGGTATGAACATGTAGGTGTACAAAGTCAGCCATTGATTATTTTCCCGCTTTCTGTTTTTGCTCCAAATCCTGTGCAATTGTTTTCAGCCTTGCCAAACGGTGGTTTACCCCCGAACGGGAAAGACCCATGATCTCGGAAAGCTCCCGCAACGAGGCAGTGGGATTTTCCAATCGGACCTCTACCATCTGTCGCAGATCCTCATCCAGTGCCTCCAGACCCATGTGGTCCTTAATAAACTGGATGGTATCCACCTGCTTCGCCCCGGCTGAAACGGCTTTGTCGATGTTGGCGGTGTCGCAGTTCATCTGACGGTTGGCCTTGTTGCGGATCTCTTTTACAATTTTAATATTCATCAGGTCAAGGGACTGTTTTGTTGCGCCCATAATGGCCAGCAGTCCCTCAATTTGCTCGCTGTCGCGGTAATAAAGCACCCTCTGGCCTCTTCGCTCGGTTGCCAGGGGCGGATAGCTTATCCCCTCCAAAAGTTGTGCAAAGGGCTTTTCCAGGCCTTCCCGCGGAAGCACAAATTCCAGATGATAGGTCTTTTCCGGGTCATACATGCTGCCGCAGACCAAAAAAGCCGCAGCACAAAATGCGGCAATATCCTCGTCGGTCTCAAATACATCAAACTGTATGCCATCATCCTGCTGGTTATAAAATTTTTGGATCTCCAGGCAGTCTTCGGTGCTGTCCACCTGCACGTCATAGACAGTCTTGCCCGCCTGAACATGGGTGTAGGTGGTAACGCTGCCCGAAATGCCCACAACACTGGTGGATGCGCTGGCATAAAGCCGGGCGATCCCCTTGTGTTCGGTGGAAAAACGCATCTCTTCGCCAAAGCTTTGGGCGAACAGCAGGGTGCCGTAGGCAAAACACTTTTTATGGCGGATACGCAGATTTCGGTTTTCCAGTATTTCGTTTTTTAGCTGAATGTTGTATGTCATGGGAAGCTAACCCCTGTCATTTTTCAATATCCCGGTGATAAATACGAACATTGAAGTGCTTTTCTGCCAAATCGGCCCCGATGCGTCGCGCAAACGAAACCGAACGGTGATGGCCGCCGGTGCAGCCCAGGGCAATGGTAAACTGGCTGCGGCCCTCGGCCGATGCCAATTGAGCCAGCATAACGGCCATGTCCAGCAGTTTTTCATACAGCCTGTTGCTTTCTTCAAAGGAAAAAACATAGTCGTAAACAGGCTTGTCCAGACCCGTCTGAGCCTTTAGTTCCTGCACATAAAAGGGATTGGGCAGGCTGCGCAGGTCAAGAACAAAGTCGGATTCGGGAGGAACCCCGTGTTTGAACCCAAAGGACATGCACTGCACCACCATAGCCGTACTGTCGCCCGAAAAAAGCGAAGAGATCCTCTCCTTAAGCTGTCCGGCCTTTAGCAGGGTGGTATCCACATAGTAGTCGGCCCGTTTGCGGGCCGATTCCAGCAGGGCACGCTCCTGCACCAGGGCCTCCTGAATGGTGGTGCACTCGCCATTCATCAAAGGATGGGTGCGGCGGGTCTCTTTGTAACGGTGAAGAATGGCGTCATCCTCACAGTCCAGGAAGATCATGTGGTAGGTGTGTCCCTTGTTTTCTATCTCTTCCAGGCAAACCTCAAGGTCCCGGAGCATTTCTCCCCCGCGCACATCAATTACAATGGCAACCTGGTCCATCTCAGAGGGAGATTGGGCACACAGCTCCAAAAAATTGATCAAAAGCTTGGGCGGAAGGTTATCCACACAGTAAAAGCCCAGGTCCTCCAGCGCATTGACCGCATTGGATTTGCCTGCGCCGGACATCCCGGTTATGATGACAAGGTTCATACCTTCACACCCTTTCCTGCTGTTAAATCAGCTTTATTTCACATTCCAGCGCATAGCCGGTCTTTTCTTTTACCGTCTTTTTGATCACATCCACCAGGTCAAGCACATCCTTGGCGGTGGCACTGCCGGTATTGATGACAAACCCGGCGTGCTTTTCGCTGACCTGGGCGCCGCCGACCGATCTTCCCTTCAGGCCGCACTGGTCGATCAGCGCCGAAGCGTAGTTCCCCTCGGGGCGTTTGAAGGTGCTGCCTGCGCTGGGGAATTCCAAAGGCTGCTTGAACTGGCGTCTTTGCATATAGTCATCCATCAGGCGGCGGATCGCTTGTTTATCCCCTTTTTCCAGGGCAAAATAAGCGCCGGTGATACAGCAGGCATGGTCGGAGTAATAACTGTGGCGATAGGAAAAATCGGCCTGTGCAGCCGAAAGTTCCTGTTTTACGCCGCCCATGGTCAAATGTTCCACGCCAACCACAACATCCTTCATCTCGCCGCCATAGGCGCCGGCGTTCATGGCAACGGCTCCGCCAATGGTACCGGGAATTCCGTAGGCAAATTCCAGGCCGGTGAGTTCCTGTTCCAGGCAGAAGCGGCAAAGCTTGGTCAGGCTTGCTCCGCTTTGGGCAAACACGACCACCTTTCCCTCTTGGGCGTATTTTTCAGAAATAGATACCTCGGAAAATGCCTCACCTAAGCAGAGAACAGCGCCATCGATGCCGTGGTCATTCACCAGTAAATTGCTGCCCCGGCCAATGATTACGGGAGCACATTCCTTTTCGTCTAAAATCCGCAGGATTTCAGAAATCTGCTGTTCAGACCAAGGCTCCAAAAAAATAGCGGCAGGCCCACCGATACGAAAGGTCGTATGGTGGACCATACTTTCGTTTTCCTTCCAGGAAATATCATTCTTTTTCAGGCAGTCTTTGATTTCATTGAAATGAAGCAAAGCGTTTTTCTCCTTCAAAAAGTAAAATTCTATTCAATGTAAGCGGCTTGATGCAAAAAAGCCGCACCGATGATGCCGGCGTCATTGCCCAACACGGCAACGTCTATTTTGGTCTGCCTGTCGGCATAGCGGTCATAAACCTGCTTAGACACCAGCTCACGCAAAGGAACCAGCAATGCGTCCCCCTGCTTGGAAATGCCGCCGCCAAGCAGCAGGATCTCCGGCTCGATAAAATTGATGTAGCCGGAAAGCGCGTCGGCAAGCTGGCGGATATAGAGGTCGACCACCTCTGCAGCGGTTTTATCCCCTTTTTCCATTGCGTCAAAGGCGGTGCGTCCATTTACGGCATCGATATTGTGACCGCAAACATTCCACAGCATAGAGCCGCGGTCAGCACTCATCGCTTCCTTGGTGGTTTTGATAAGCCCTGTGGCCGAGCAGTAGGTTTCAATACAGCCACGCTTGCCGCAGTTGCAGGGTCTGCCCTCAAACACCATGGGCATATGGCCGATCTCGGCCCCGGCAAAAAAGGCTCCGGTATAAATTTTGCCATCCAGCAGAATACCGCCGCCAACACCGGTGCCAAGTGTGACCATCAAAATACTGCTGTAGCCCCTGGCCCCGCCGGCCAAATATTCGCCAAAGGCGGCCGCATTGGCGTCATTTTCGATAAAGCATGGGATGAGCAGTCTTTCTTCCATCATTTGCTTTAGCTGCACATGATATAGCCCCAAATTATTGGCAAAAATCAGTTCCCCGGTTTTATGGTTGCACATGCCGGGCGCGCCGATGCCAAGGCTGACGATATCATCAAAGGAAACAAAGGCTTCCCCTGCCGCCAGGTGGCAGGCCATAACGATATCGTCGCAAATCTGCTGGGCGGTACGGGGCGGGTTGGCAGGCAGATTGCCCCTGCCGATAATATGAAAATTTTCATCCACAAGGCCTACCGCAATATTGGTCGCGCCAAGGTCTACACCCAAATGATATTTCATGTCTTTCGTCCTTTATGTCAGCGGGGGATCACATTTTCGGTAAAGCTGCGGCCGCTTTTTTCCTTGACTAGCGCAAGAAAACGGTCGTAGTCGGCGTTTACCACCAGTTCTTCGGGAAAATCGATCTCCTCCAGCATTTGAATACAATGAGGAAAATGACCGATCTCGGTGCAAAAATGGGCGTCGCTGTTGACCACAACAGGAACCCGGTACTTTTTGCAAAGCAGGGCTATCTCGGTGCAGTTCTTTTTTGAGCCCGCACGGGTCATAAAGGAATGGTTATTGATCTCAACGATCTTGTCATATTCCTTGAAGACCTTGATGACCTTCTCATAGTCGTATACATAGCGTCCGTCTCCACTGTGACCGATCACATCCACTGCAGGGTTTTGCGCCACAGAAATGTAGGCTCGGGTGTGTTCCTCCACCGTGCCGGAATTGATGACCGGAGCATGCATGGAAGCGATGACCCAATCCAAAGCATTCAGTTCCTTGTCTGTCAGGTCAAGGTGTCCCTCATAGTCAAGGATATTTACCTCGGCCCCTTTCAGCACAATGACCCCATCGATCACCTCCGGAAAAGCAACCTGGTTGTGGAAGTACCAGACCTGGGGTGCACCGGCAATGGCAGGACAATGGTCGGTGTTGCCCAGAATACGTATACCGATTTTTTTGGCATAGGCCACATTTTCCAACAGGGTGCTGTATGCGTGAGAGGACAGAAGGGTGTGAGTATGGGTATCAGCGATAATTTTCATAGCAGCTAATCCTTAATAGGCATCCCAATCGGTGTTCATGCTTTCCGGAATGTCATCCGCCATGCCAAGACGTTCCAGCAGTTCGGCTGCGGCATTGTAGCCCATCTTCTTCTGACGGTTGTTCATGGCAGCAACTTCAATGATGATGGCCAGGTTGCGGCCGGGTCTTACGGGAATGGTGGTGGAGGGGATTTGGAGGTCAAGAATATTGGTATATTCGTTGTCCATGCCCATGCGGTCATAAACCTTGCTCTGATCCCAGGGCTCAAGCTGAATGATCATGTCGATCTTTTCGGTCATTTTGATGGCGCCCATACCAAACAGGCGGCGAACATTGATGATGCCAACGCCGCGCAGTTCCAGAAAGTGGCGAATGTTTTCGGGCGAGCTGCCCACCAAAGTCTTGTTGGAAACACGGCGAATTTCTACCGCGTCGTCGGCGATCAGACGGTGACCGCGCTTTACCAGCTCGATGGCAGTCTCGCTCTTGCCAACACCGCTGTCGCCCAGCAGCAGAATACCTTCGCCGTATACTTCAACCAGCACACCGTGGCGGGTCACACGGGGAGCCAGCTCAACAGCCAAAAAGCCCAGCAAAGCAGAGGTAAAGGGAGCGGTGGCATCGTCGCTGCCCAAAATGAATACACCATGCTTTTCGGCCGCGGCCAGCAGCTCTTCCATGGGCTCAATATCACGGGAAAGGATGACCACCGGGGGCTTGAGGGCAAAATAGCTGTCAAGAACACTGGCGATGTGCTCGCTGGGGAACTGACGCAGATAGGCATTTTCGGTCATGCCCATAACCTGGATGCGTTCCACATCAAAATAATCAAGGAAACCACTCAGCGGCAGGCCGGGACGGTTGATATCCATGCTGAAAATATGCATCTGAGCAGGATCGCGGGGGGCATAAAATGTTTTCAGATTCAGTTCATTGATGATTTTTTGCAGCGACACAGAAAAACGTTGATTCATTGTTTTGTCCTTTCCCGGAAGTTGCCGTAAAAATTTTTAGAGTTAAAAAACAACACAGCAGGGCGCACCTGTGCCATAATAAAATTATTATAACCGAAAGGCGGCTTTCTTTCAACAATAATAATAGTTTGGAGCCAGAAAAATAGGAAAAAACAAGCAAAAACAACAAAATCCCCGAGGACTGTTCCCCGGGGAAGTTCTTGTCATATTCCCTTTTTTGCCATCAGCATTGCCGTGCGCTGCTTGGAAAGAATGACCAGCACAATGCCTGCGATGATTTCAAACAAGCCGCCGGCAGCTATGTATTCAAAGGCATTTAGGGTGGACGGCACACTAAGGCGCAGGGTGAGCATATTGTACACCACGGTAAAGGAATTGAGAATAAAAGCGAATTCCATATCGCGCCGTTTGATGCCGCCGCGGAAATAGAAAAAGAGAAGAGCTGCGAACACGGCGCAAATGAGGGCTGTACACCCCATTACGCCGTTTGGCAGCACCGTATAAACATTTGCAAGAAGATAGACAAGCGCACCGCCCCGCACAAAAAGGCAGGCCGCCATAAACAAAACCATAACTTTTTTCAGCAACTTAGGTTCCTCCTTACGCTGCCCTTTGGATCAATCATAAAGCTTTTCTTTATGAGAAACAGGCTTCTCGGTCGGGCCTGCTTCGCCCAGGCACAATGCCAGAATACTTTGATAAATATAGGCTGGGTCGCTGCGGAAGCGCTTCTGCACTGCTTCGCATTCTTCCCTGGTGGGCAAAAACATGGATACCGAAAGCAGATCGGATCCAATATCGGTCATGCGGATGGTCAGCTTGTAACCATCCTCGGTCTTTTCAATTTCAGTCAAGATCTCTTTCTCCCTTCTTTGGCGCAGCAAGGCAATGCGCACTGCCTCGGTGGCCATATGCCGCACAGATGCGGGCAAAGAATCATAAAACACTCGGGCTGCCTGGGCACCTTTTTCTGAAAGGTGAAAGCGCTCGATGTTGTCTTTTCCGGTTTCTTTCAGAATGTGGCCGTCCTGCTGCAGTTTGCCAAACGCTTGGGCAAACTCAAAATAATTGGCCAAACCATCCTTTAAAACAGCCTCCTGCAGAAGCTGAGAGGTCAAAGGCTGTTCGGTATGGTCAAGAACGTAGCAGACCAACACCGTAACTTCATAGCTATCGGTCAATCCACCGGGGCGTATGCCCTGTGTAAACGCATTTCTTTCCAAAACCAAACCTCCCTTTTTCAGTTAATGCTTTGTTCAATCTTTATATGCTAAATTTGCAGAAAATTGTGATATACTGTCATAGCCACGCAAAAACAATATCCAGGAGTAAAAAATGCTTCAAACCACCGAAAGACGCCTCAAAATAAGACTGATAGCAAAGATTCTGGCCATTGCTGCAATTGCCGGTCTTTCGGTTTATGCAACCATTCGTTTGTTCCCCGTCATTTCTGACCTTCGTGACCCGGTTTTGCGTCAAAACTTTTTGGACAAGCTGCAAAATGTTGGTCCATGGAGCGTTGTAGCCATGTTTGCCATTCAGCTTCTTCAAATTATTTTGGCTATCATCCCCGGAGAACCCGTTGAAATCGCCGCAGGCGTTCTTTTTGGCGGCTTTGGTGGCCTTCTGCTGTGCGAAGCCGGGATCCTTGTGGGGCAGACCATCGTGTTCCTGCTGGTTCGCCGATTTGGAAAACCATTTGTCGAGCTCTTTTTTGAAAAGAATAAGCTGGATGAAATGAAATTTTTGCAGGATTCCAAAAAGCTGCAAACGACCATCTTTCTGCTGTATCTCATTCCGGGCACTCCAAAGGATGTCCTTTGCTACCTGACCGGGCTGACAAAAATCAAACTATCGCGGTTTTTGCTGCTTTCTGGCATTGCACGCATCCCCTCGGTGGTCACCTCCACCTTTGCAGGCGCAGCGGTGGGCGATGGAGATCTTACAAAAAGCATCCTGCTCTTTCTGCTGGTGGGAGCCCTTGGCCTTACAGGAATATTAATACGGGACACGGTGGTCAAGCATCTTTCTCAACAAAAAAAGTAAAATGAACCGACAGGCTTCGGCCTGTCTTTTTTTATTGGAATGTTGTTTTGGTAAGGATCATCAGGCAGTCGCTGAAATAGCGGTAATAAAGAAGTATCCCTTTGCGCTGCAGCTTGTCGTTCTCTTTGTCTTTGCACAGCTCGGCAAAAACGCCGCCCAGAGCATCTTTTCCGCTTCGTTCCGAAAGCAGATATTTGGTAAAGGCCACCGAATCTTGAATCAGATCATAGTCACGGCGGGAATTGGCCTGCACAGCGCGGTGAAATTCGCTGAGAACCGATTGTGTCAGCACCGAGGTATTGCAGTGTTTTTCGATGGCCTTTGCGGCAGCATAGGCAAACAAAACCTTCTTCTGGGCATGCAGAGGGGCAGAATCACCCGGACGCCAGAGAAAACGCATTCTGCGGGCCATTTTATTCCCTGCTCTTTTTGCTTTTTCCAGGTTTCCGTTGTCCCGTTCCCGAACAAACTCGGCGGCGCCGTCATCTTCGGTCTTTTCTGCTCCAACAAAGCCGCTTCCGGGAAAGATCTTTACATCTTCGTCGCCATCAGGCTGGGCAAAAAAACGGGTTCCTGCAGGATATAGTCTTGTGTGCAGCAAAGGTGTCACCTCTTCTAATCACTTAAGGGCAAGCAAAGCTCTTTCTTCCAGGGCGTTTCGCAGGGCGCTGGCAAACTGGTCGGGGCAGGATGTGGGCTTAAAGCCACAGTGAACGCCCTCCAGCAGATCGATCAGTTCTTCAGCGCTTCGGCCCTCGGCCAGGCGGGCGATGCCCTGCAGGTTGCCGTTGCAGCCTCCCATAAATGTAACATTTGTTACAATGTTATTTTCATCCAGGTCAAAGCTGACCATGCGGGAACAAACTCCCCTTACATTGCAGTCGTAGTGCATTTCGTTCTTCCTTTCGGGTCTTTGCGGTTTTATTTTTTGACACGGCCAAAGAGTGCAGTGATGTTCTCTTCGGTGGTGATACAGGTTCCAATGGGGTTTGGGCTAGAGGTACGTGCGCCATGGAAATCGGTGCCCCCGGTGCGTATCAGCCCGTAGTGGCGGGCAATTTGGGCGGAGCGCTCATTTTGCTCGACTGTTCCCCGGGGATGGTGACATTCCACACCATCGACCAAGCCTTTTTCGGCCAGTTCTTCCAACAGCTCATAACTGCCGCCATACTGGAAGGGATGGGCCATAACAGCCACTCCCCCCGCCTGCCGTATTGTTTCCACCACTTCCCGCACATCAGGATAGTCAAAGGGAACATAGCAGCTTCCGTTCCTGGAACTGAAAAGCTGATGAAAAAGATCGGAATAGATCCTGTCGGTGTAGCCGAGGTCCATCAGGGCCAGCATGATGTGCACCTTGTAGATGGACTGGCTGCCGGAGGTATAGCGGGCAATATGCTCGGCCGTAACGGGATAGTACCGCATGACACGGCGGATCATTTCTTCACCGGCCTGGGTGCGGTTTTTAAGAGTACGGGAGCAAAGCCCCTGCAGTCTTTCGGGTATCTGGGGCAAATAGCACAGGATATGCACTTTTTTGTTTTCGCGCTGCTTATCCACAGCCGAAAATTCAACACCGGGAATGACATTGATGCCATAGCGCTTGCCCAAAACAACCGCACGGGTGTTCCCGGCCATGGTGTCGTGGTCGGTAACAGCGATAAAATCCATTCCTCCACGTTTTCCATACAAAATCAGATCTTCCAACGAGGAAGAGCCGTCTGACATGATAGTGTGACAATGAAGGTCGCCGATCATAAAATACACCTCCAGTCTACTTACCTCTATTATATATTATTTTGTCCAAAAATCAAATTTGAGATGCCTAAGCTTTGAGTCGAAAATTGTATGGGTTGCCGTATATAAAAACGAAACTTCTTATGCTATAATGTTTGATACGACATAATTTTAATTTTCCATTCTTAGAAAGAATCATTCTGGTGAACACAATGGAATTTCGTTTGAATTTGACCCTGGCCGGCGGCTTTTTTGCGGTTCCCAACGAGATTGTGGATAAGCACATGCAGCTTTGCACCGAAAAGCAGCTGAAGACCCTGCTGCTGATGCTGCGCCATCCCCAGGAAGCCACTACGCCGGAACAAATTGCACAGAAACTGAAGATAGCCTCTGCCGACGCCCAGGATCACCTGCTCTATTGGGCCGAGCAAGGGGTTATTTCGTTGTGTGGTGAAGGATCAAATCAAACAAAAAAACAACCGGAAACCCCAATGAAGGCAATCCCTGGGGCCGAAAACGCTGCCAAACCTGCCGCTCAGCACACTGCCCCCACCGGCCAAAAAATCACTTCCAATGCCCGGGTACACCTTTCCGCCGCCGACATCAACCGCATGGCGCAGAAGGACAGCAATGTCACCCTTCTTTTGCAGGAGACCCAATTGCTGCTTGGACGTGAGCTTACGCCCAGCCAGACCAGCCTTGTGATGGAGCTTTACAGCGAATACGGGCTTTCGCCCCAATACATATTTACCCTTATCAACTACTGTGTTTCCAACGGAAAACGCAGCATGAACTACATTGGCACCGTGGCCGCTTCCTGGATGGAAAAGGGCATCACCACCGTGGAACAGGCCGAAGCAGAAATTGGTCGTTTGGAGGAAGCCCACAGCCGTGAAGCACAAGTGAAGGCTATCATCGGCATCCGCGACCGCAACCTTTCCACAAGTCAAAAGGCTCATGTTGCCCGCTGGTTTGAGGAATATCAGATGTCCACCGACATGATCCGTCTGGCCTTCGACAAAATGGTGGACAACACCGGGAAGGTCTCCTTCCCCTATATGGACAAGATGATGCAGAACTGGTACAACCAGGGACTGAAAACCCCGGAACAGGTTGCCCAGTCCGACCAAAAACGCAAAACCGCCAAACCGGAAGAAAAGCCTTCCTATGATATGGAGCTGATCAACAAACGGTTTGAGCTTGGAAATATCAAGTAAAGGAGGCTGCCACAAATGTATTCTGCACAGGTTTGCGACGCTGCCATGCGGCAGCTTTCCCGCCGACGCAGCGAGGCACTGGCTACCGCCGATGCCCGCCGCTACGAATTGTTTGCCCGTGTTCCCCGCTTCAAAGAAATTGAAAACGAACTTTCTGCCCAGGGCGCACAGCTTGGAAAAATGGTTCTCTCGGGCGGCAGCTTTGTGCAGCAGCTTCAAGCAATGCAGCAGCGCAACCTTGCCTTGCAAAAAGAGCAGGAAGATATGCTGCGACAGCTCGGTCTGCCAGCCAATTATTTAGAACCACCCTACTACTGCCCACTGTGTGAAGATACCGGCTACGTGGAAGGCAAACGCTGCCAGTGCCTATCTTCCCTGTTGCGTGTGGAAGCCAGCAAGGCTCTGCCCGCTCCTGACCATTTGAGTGATTACAGCTTCGATGCTTTTAAGCTGGACTATTATCCTGCCCAGGGTGAAGGCGCCGTTTCTCCACGCCAGCAGATGCAGGCTGTTCTGAACAAATGCCGTGTATTTGCCGAAAGCTTCCCCTGCGGCGGCGAAAGCCTGCTGTTCCTTGGGCGCACAGGCCTGGGCAAGACCCATCTTTCCCTTGCCATTGCCAATGAAGTTGCAAAAAGTGGGGCTGCGGTGGCTTACGCTTCGGCCCAGGACCTGGTAGACCGCGCCGAGCGGGCCAAGTTTGGCCGTGACAGCGGCGGCGACGCCGAGTTTGTGCAGGGCGCCCTTACCTGCGACCTGCTGGTTCTGGACGACCTGGGAACCGAATTTCCCAGCCAGATGGCTGCCGCCACCCTGTTCCAGGTGATCAACACCCGCCTGTTGGAACGCCGCAGCACCATCATCAGCACCAATCTTTCCCCCCAGGAACTGCAGGACCGCTATTCCGAGCGGCTGGCATCCCGCATTCTTTGTTCCTACTCGGCCCTCCCCTTTGCCGGAAATGACATCCGCCTGCGCAAGGCGATGCAATAACAGAATATAACATCAAGGAGGCAACACCATGAAAACTCCGACCCTTTTTACCGCATTGCCCGACTACATTGCAACCCCCGACAGCATGGCAATTGACAGTGAAGGCAATCTGGTGCTTTCTTGCCCCAACTTTGCCGATCTTTCTCTTCCCGGCTGCGTTGTAAAAATTGACCAGGACGGCAACGTTCGCAAGTGGTTTGACGTTCCTGTGCGCGAAGATACCGGCATGGCCCGCCCCATGGGCATCGGCTTTGGTCCCGACGGTGACCTGTATGTCATCGACAACCAGGGCTGGCTGGAATCCATGCCCGAGGTTCAGTTCAAGGGCCGCCTGCTGCGTATCCGCATGGATGGCGACAAGATGGTAAAATGCACCGTTGTTGCCAACAACATGGAACATCCCAACGGCCTGCGCATCAAGGATGGTTACGTTTATCTGACTCAGAGCTATCTGCACAAGGAAAAGCATCCTTCCGGCAATCTGCTCAGCTGCGTTTACCGCTTCGGTTTGGATGAAGAAAACATCGAGATCACCAATACATTGGCTGACCCCCATATTCTCACCACCTTTGTTACCTCCAATCCCCTGTGCCAGTACGGCGTGGACGGCATTGAATTTGACCACGACGGCAACCTGCTGGTTGGCAACTTTGGCGACGGCGCCGTTTACAAAGTGACCTTTAACCAAGATATGACCGTTAAGTCCAACGAAGTTTGGGCACAGAACCCCGCCGAACTGAAAAGCACCGATGGCATGGTTATGGGCGAAGACGGCTGGCTGTATATCGCCGACTTCTGCAACAACGCCATCGTAATGGTTTCCCCCGACGGCAAGGAAGTAAAACGTCTGGCCCAAAGCCCCGACTGCGACGGCCTGGACGGCGGCCTGGATCAGCCCGGCGAACCCATCATCTGGAACGGCAAGGTTATAGCTTCCTGCTTTGACTTGGTTTGCAATGACTACAATGTAAACACCGCCCACGAAATGCCTGCCACCCTTGCTCAAATCGAGCTGTAAAGCAAAATGCATCAAAAAACCGCCTGTGAACTTTCACAGGCGGTTTTCTTTATGAATAATTATTCTTCGTCGTTATCCCAGTTGTGCCAAACGTTCTGGACATCTTCGTTATCTTCCAGCATATCCAGCAGCTTGGTCATCTAAAAAAACGCATAACTAAAGGATTTTTTGACAATATCACTTAACGCTTCAACACTTTTTTCTGTTGTGTTTTGACCTATGTATGTCATCGCTATTTAGGTCATTTTTATTATAACACATCTCTACTGTAAAGGCAACAACTTTTACATCTATGGTTAACTAAGATTTACTTTTTTTTTTGTTAAATTCCCATTTCGAGTATC
>JAGAPB010000042.1 GCA_017847995.1 Oscillospiraceae bacterium | reverse complement strand
TGTTCGCTCATCTTAATGTCCTCCTAATGTGTTATTCTTCAAGCTGGCAGGCTTGCTTTCAGTTTAGCACATTAGGATTTTTTATTTCACCGCTTAAGCTTCTTTGAACCACGCGACTATCGCGTGGTTTTCGTTATACAAAAAGAAACCCTCCCCCGTGCGGGGGAGGGTTTTTGTTTTGCTGTTTAGTTGTAAACCTGAACGCTGATGATGCCATCCAGCGCCTTGAGCTGCTGCACAAGCTGGTCGCGCTGTACTTCGCCGGTAACATCCACCAGGGTGTAGGCATAGTCCTTGCGGGATTTGTTGGTCAGGTTTTCGATGTTGGCTCCTGCGTTGGAGAACACACTGGAAATGCTGGAGATCATAGCCGGGACGTTGCGGTTGATGATGCCGAAGCGGATGCCGCCGGGCACACGGGCGACCTCAACGTTGGGCAGGTTGACCGAGTTTTTGATGTTGCCGTTTTCCAGATAGTCGCGCAGCTGCTTGGCGGCCATGCGGGCACAGTTGTCCTCGCTTTCGGGGGTGGAAGCACCAAGGTGGGGGATGGCCAGAACACCGGGATGGCCCAGCAGTTCATCGTTGGGGAAGTCGGTGACATAGCAGCGCACCTGCTTTTCTTCCAGGGCTTCCAGCATGTCGGCGGTGTTTACCAGGTCGCCGCGGCTGAAGTTGAGGATGCGCACGCCGTGCTTCATCATATGGAAGGTGTCGGCGTTGATCATACCCTTGGTTTCGGCATTCAGGGGCACATGCAGGGTGATAAAGTCGCAGTTTTCATAAATTTCCTTGAGGCTGGCGGCGTGGTGTACCCCGCGGGAAAGGCTCCAGGCGGCGTCCACCGACAGATAGGGGTCGTAGCCGTAAACTTCCATATCAAAGTGGCGGGCAAAGTTGGCCACCTGTACGCCGATGGCGCCCAGACCGATTACGCCCAGCTTCTTGCCCATCAGTTCGGGGCCGACAAACTGCTTTTTGCCGCTTTCCACCAGCTTGCCCACCTGGTCGCCCTGACCCTTCAGGGTCTGCACCCACTGCATCGAGGGGTAGATCTTACGGGCCGACATCAGCAGGCCGGCGATCACCAGTTCCTTAACGGCATTGGCGTTGGCGCCGGGGGTGTTGAACACCACAACGCCCTGTTCGGTGCACTTGTCGATGGGGATATTGTTTACCCCTGCGCCGGCGCGGGCAATGGCCTTCAGGCTGGCGGGCAGCTCCATTTCGTGCATGCTGGCCGAACGCACCATAATGGCGTCGGGCTTTTCAATGTCGTCGCGGCAAACGTATTTGTTCTTGTCAAAGATATCCAGACCTTCGGGCGAGATTTTATTCAAAGTAAGGATCTGTTTCATGGTTCGTCCTCTTTTCATTCTTTTATAGGGATTCCCCCCACGGCGGCGTGGGGGGAGTTGTTTTTACTTGCTATTTTCGGCTTCAAACTTCTTCATGAATTCGATCAGGGCATCCACGCCTTCGGGCTGCATGGCGTTGTAGATAGAGGCACGCATGCCGCCCACCGAGCGGTGGCCCTTCAGGTTGACAAAGCCGGCGGCCTTACTTTCGGCCACAAATTTCTTATCCATTTCGGCGTCGCCGGTGACAAAAGGTACGTTCATGATGGAACGGTCTTCCTTTTCCACGGTATCCTTAAAAAGCTTGGAGCTTTCCAGGAAGGCGTAGAGCTTGGCGGCCTTGGCCTGGTTGCGTTCCTTCATCTTTTCCAGACCGCCGATGTCGTTCTTGATCCATTCCAGCACCAGCTTGCACATATAAATGCACCAGCAGGGAGGGGTGTTGTACATGGAGCCGGCATCCACATGGGTCTTATAGTCCAGCATGGCGGGGGTGCCTTCGGGGGCCTTGCCCACCAGGTCTTCGCGGATGATGACGATGGTAACGCCGGCAGGGGCCAGGTTCTTCTGGGCGCCGGCATAGATCATGCCAAATTTGCTTACGTCCACCGGTTCGGAAAGGAAGCAGGAGGACATATCGGCCACCAGGGGAACATCGCCGGTGTCGGGAATCTGGTGCCAGGCGGTGCCGTAGATGGTGTTGTTCCAGCATACGTGAACGTAGTCGGCTTCGGGATTGATCATATCCTTGGTGATTTTGGGGATGTAAGAGAAGTTTTTGTCGGCGCTGGAGGCGATGACACGGGCATTGCCGATCTTGGCGCCTTCGGCAGCGGCCTTTTTGCCCCAAACACCGGTTACAACATAGTCGGCGGTGTGGCTGCCATTCATCAGGTTCATGGCCAGCATGGTGAACTGCAGGCTGGCGCCGCCCTGCAGGAACAGCACCTTGTAGTTATCGGGAATGTTCAGCACCTCGCGCAGCAGGGCCTCGGCGCTGTCGATGATGGCCTGATACTCGGGAGATCGATGGCTCATCTCCATTACAGACTGACCGGATGAGCCGTATTCCAGCAGTTCGGATGCTGCAGACTTCAAAACCGATTCAGGCAGCTGGGAAGGGCCAGCGGAAAAATTGTATACACGAGCCATACTTAAAGATCTCCTTTGGATTGATTTTCCGGCCGAAAGGATACTTTGCCGGATGCTATTATTATAGGAGATTCCCCCCCGCAAAGTCAATGTAAAGCACTGCTTCATCCCTACGATTTAACCCCTGCAGTTTTCCCCATTTTTGTATGATTTGTCAATTTTGGCGGTCAGATGTGTTTTATACAAGGACATTTCCGCCGCAAGAAAACCTCCGGCCAAAACCGGAGGTCAATCTTTTTCCAATTCCACCTTCACCGGGGCATCCAGCTCCATGGTTTCGGGGGTGACAATGCAGTCATAGCACAGCACCTGCACCCCGGCGGCGGCCGCGCGGCACAGAGCTTCGGCAAACTGGGGGTGGGTCTCCCGGTTGGGGCGGAAGGCGGTCACGCCCTTCATCTGGCCCACAAACAGCACGGCGCAGCGGGTGTTTTGGTCCAGTGCTCCGGCCAGCTCTTCCAGGTGCTTCACCCCGCGCTGGGTGGGGGCATCGGGAAAATAAAGCACCCCTTCCCGTTCCAGGGTAACGCCCTTCACCTCCACAAGGGTGCGGCTTCGGTCGCTGTACTCCAGGCAAAAATCCAGTCTCGATTTACCATATGTATATTCTGGTCTGATTTTTACAGGCAGTTGGTCCCTTCCGGGCAGGATATGGCTTGCCAGCCACTCTCCTGCGGCCTTATTGGAGGCCTGGCTGTCCATATTGATCAGGGCACCACCCTTTTCCACCGCCACCAGGGAATATTTGGTCTTGCGGTCGGGGTTGGCGCTCTGTTCCAGATAGACCCGTGCCCCCGGCTGCAGCAGCTCGCGGCAGCGCCCGGTGTTTTTTACATGCACCGCCTGCAGAGGTTCTCCCTGGGGCTCCACCATGGCAACAAAGCGGTTGGGCCGGCTGAAAAAGATGCCGGGAACAATTTTGCCGTAACGCATCACTTCACCTCGATTTGGGAAAGCACTTCCCCGATGTTGCCCCGGATGACCAGTTCGGCCTTGCGGTCATAGTTGGTGGGGTCCCGATTGATGATGACCAGGTGCTCTCCCCGGAAGTAGTTGACCAGCCCGGCGGCGGGCTGCACCTTCAGCGAGGTTCCCCCCACCAGCAAAAAATCGGCGGCGGCAATGGCCTCTTTGGCGGCCTGTTTGTCCTCTTCCTTCACCCGCTCCTGATAAAGCACCACGTCGGGTTTGATCACCCCGCCGCAGCGGCGGCAATAGGGGGTGCCCATGGCATCGATCATATAACCGATGTCGTAGAAAGCGCCGCACTTGGTGCAGTAGTTGCGGTAGACCGAGCCGTGCAGCTCGATGACGTTGCGGCTGCCGGCATCCTGGTGGAAGTTGTCGGTGTTCTGGGTGATGATGGTCTTCAGCTTTCCGGCCCGTTCCAGCTCGGCCAGCTTTTTGTGGGCGGCACAGGGAAAGGCCGAGGGACAGCGGATGCGGTCGCGGTAGATTTTATAGAATTCATCGGTGCGCTGAAAAAAGAAATCGTGGCTGTACACCTGTTCCAGCGGAATTTCGCTGGGGGTGTTGTAAGCTCCGTTCTGCCCGCGGAAGTCCACCAGGCCGCTTTCGGTGGAAACTCCGGCTCCCCCAAAGAAAACCATATGGTGGCAGCCGTCCACCAGCCGCTGCAAATGTTCAATTTGTTCCTGGGGAACAGGGATGGATTCCAGCACGGCGGGCCCTCCTTTGTGTGATGATCTCATTATACCCCACATCCCACACCAGGGGCAAGGGGGCACCACCTTTTCCTACGGCACATAGAATGAAATCAGAACCTTATCATTCCAACAAAACAGGAGGACGATGCAATGCCCACTTTTACCAATCAGGCAACCCTTCGCTATAACGATACCTTTACCAATTCCAACATTGTCACCGGCCAGATCGTGGAGGTGCTTTCTGCCACCAAAACAGCCTTGACCGAAAGCTATTCCCCCGGTGATGCAGTCACCTATGTGATCAGTCTGGTCAATAGCGGTACCCAGCCCTTTACCGGGCTTCAGGTCAGCGACGATCTGGGCGGATATCTTTTCAATGGGAATACCCTCTATCCCCTCGCCTATGTAGACGGCTCGGTGCTTTACCTGCAAAACGGTGCCCCTCAGACTGCCCCCACTGTGATGGCAGGCCCTCCCCTGCAGTATGGCGGCATCACCGTGCCCGCCGGCGGTAATGCCACCCTGATCTATCAAGCCACCACCAACAGCTTTGCCCCTTTGGGCACTGAGGGAGAAATTACCAACACCGTTACCGTTACCGGAGGCGGTCTTTCTTCCCCTGTTACCGCGCAGGAAACCATTGCGACCCGCTCGGGTGCCGATCTTGGCATCACTAAGGCGGTTTCTCCCGTTCCCGTGGCCGAAAACGGCCGCCTGACCTACACCTTTGTCATCCGCAACCAGGGCAATACCGCTGCCGTTGCCACCGATAATCTGGCAGTCACCGATACCTTTGACCCCATCCTCACCGATCTGACTGTCACCCTGGATGGCGTAGCCTTGACCGAAGGGGTGGACTACACCTACAACGAAACCACAGGCGAGTTTGCCACCGCGGCCAGCCGCATCACCGTGCCCGCCGCCACCTTTGTGCAGGCCCCAGATGGCAGTTGGGGTGTTACCCCCGGCACCGCCACCCTGGTGGTCACCGGCACCGTTTGATTCAAGGCGCAAAAAAGCCACCCTTCCGGGTGGCTTTTCCTATGTTCAGGGTTATTTTTCGTCCTTTTTGTATTTCTTGCGCAGTGCGCAGTAATCCTCAAGGCATTTGATGGCCTGGCCCGACATGGGGATGATGGCCATCATGTTAAAAACGGTCATCAACGCAATGCCGATGTCGCCCAGCTGCCACACAAAGGTGTAGGTGGCCAGCCCGCCGATGAACAGCATTACCAGGGCGAAGATCTTGTAGATGGTCTGGGCCTTCCAGCTGTCGCCAAACAGATAGGCCAGGTTGGGGCGGGCATAGAACAGAATGCCCAGAAAGGTGGAAAAGCAGAACAGCCACAGGGTGATGGCGATAAAGACCACCCCCACAAAACCAAAGTGATGGTTCATTGCGGTCTGCAGCAGGGTCATGCCGCCCAGGCCTTCCAACAGGTCGGCGGGGGCCAGCAGCATGATCATGGCGGTGCAGGTGCAAATGACAACGGTATCGATGAGGACCCCCAGGGCCTGGAACAGACCGGCCTTGGCGGGGTGATCAACGTCGGCTGCGGCAGCGGCACAGGGGGCCGAGCCGGAACCAGCTTCGTTGGAAAACAGACCGCGCTTTACGCCGTTCATCAGCACGGCGCCAAAACCGCCGCCCACCACCTGGCGCAGGCCAAAAGCTTCCTGGAAGATGCGGGCAAACACACCGGGAACCAGGTCCAGGTTCATCACAATGATGACGATGGAGGCCACAAAGTAGATGACCGCCATGATGGGAACCAAAATATCCAGCACCTTAACGGTGGCGTTTTTGCGCAGCACAACAATGGCGGCCAGCACCACCAAAACCGAGGTGGAAACGATGGTGGGGATGTGGAAGGCATTGTAGAAGGCCTCGCTGACCGAGTTGCCGATGACCTGGCTGATGCCGCCCCAGCAGATCAGGCCGGAAATGGCAAACAGCACGGCAATCAGGTGATAGCGTTTGGTCTTCCCTTTGGTGAAGAAGGCGTGGATGTACTGGGCGGGGCCGCCGCGGTATCCGCCGTAAAGGGGATCTTTTTCCTTGTACATCTGGGCCAGGGTGGCTTCCACATAGGCCATGGCTGCCCCCAGAATGGCCATCAGCCACATCCAGAACACGGCGCCGGCGCCGCCCACCGAAACGGCAGCCACAACGCCCGCCATGTTGCCCATGCCCACACGGGTGGCGGTGGAAACGATCAGGGTCTGGAAGCCGGAGATAGCGCCCTTTTCGCTGTTCTGGTTTTTTTCGACCGAAAGCCTTGCCATCTCGGGCAGCAGGCGGATGGACATAAACCTGGTGCGGATGGCAAAAAACACCGCCGCAGGCAGCAAAATCAGCACCATCAGCGAAAGGCCAAGCTCTCCGCCGCCGGGCAGGGGGACGGTGACCAGGTCGGCCCAAAATATATTGTATATGGATTGAATCAGATCAACAATAACCTGATAAAGGTTGGTAAACAAGCCCATGAATGGACGCTCCTCTTGACTTTATTTGCTTAAAGTATATAATAATCCCAAGTATTTGTACAATTGATTGTTTTTATTATATCCATTAATATTGCAAATGAGGTTATGGTATGGACCTGCGCAATCTTAACACCTTCATCCAGGTGGCCGAACTGAACAGCTTTACCCGTGCGGCCGAAAAGCTGGGCTATTCCCAGCCCACCGTTTCCTTCCAGATCAAGCAATTGGAGGAGGAGCTGGGCATCCAGCTTTTTGAGCGTGTGGGCCACACCGTCAGCCTTACCGAGGAGGGCCGCACCGCCCTGAGCCACGCCCAGCGCATCTGCCGCCTCAGCGACGAAATGTTGCGGGGCCCCGCCGCCAAAGGGCCGGAGGGCGTCATTCGCCTTGCCATGGCCGACTCCCTGTGCACCCCCCTTGTGGTAAAGGAATTCAGCCGCCTGCGCACCTTGTATCCCCACATCATCCTGCAGGTCACCACCGCCGGCACCAACGAACTGTTCCGCCTGCTGGACCACAACGAAGCCGACCTGGTCTGCACCCTGGATAACCACATCTACAACGCCACCTATGTCATTTCCAACGAAGAAAAGGTGGGCGTCCACTTTGTCTGCGCCGCCGGCCATCCCCTGGCCTCGGTCGAACAGGTCTCGCTGCAGCATTTGCTGCAGGAACCCTTTTTGCTGACCGAAAAGGGCATGAGCTACCGCCGCCTGCTGGATGAACATCTGGCCCGCCACTCGGTAGAGATCGACCCGGTGCTGGAGCTGGGCAACGCCGACCTGCTTTGCCGTTTGGTGCAGCAAAATATGGGTATCTCCTTTCTGCCCGATTATGTGACCGAGGCGGCCACCGCCCGGGGCGACCTGCACCGTTTTTCGGTACCGGAGCTGGAGGTGGAACTATGGAAGCAGATCCTCTACCACCGCAGCAAATGGCTTTCGGCCCCGCTGCAGGCGGTCATCGGCTTCCTTTCCACCATCAAAATCGCATAATAAAAGGCCTGCCCATACCGAGCAGGCTTTTGTTCATTCGCCGTAGACGATGTTCAGGATGCTGCCGCCGCTGTCCACCGTCACGGTCTGGTCGTCGCCAACGGTGTTTTGGGTATAAAAGTTGACCACCCACACGCCGTCTCCGCTGTGGAAGCGGGCATCAACGGTATTGTATTCGATGGTGCATTCTTCGGTGGCAATGGCAATGGCCTCCTCCTTGCTCAAAATGCCCTCGGCCAGCACCGCGCTTTCCAATATGGACAGAATTTGCGGCTCATATTCGGGCCACAGGCCGACGGGCAGATTGACGGCGGCAACGTAATCCCCCGGCAGGCCATGGAAAATATAAATTGCCGAAAGGGTGCCGTCCTCCAGCTTTTCGGTGGCGCGGGTCAGCTTATACTGTCCCACCGTTACCTCCTCAAAGGTGACACCCGTACCGCACATGGCAAAATCGGGATAAAACCACAGCCCGCACTCTACCCTCAGGTTGGCGCGGGGATAAAAATCGATGCCCAGCCCGGCGTCGCTGTCTCCCCGGTGATAGGAATAATCCCATCCGGCGGGTATCTCCAGGGCCATGTTGGCATAGCCTTCGCTCAGTTCCACCCATTCGGTGTCGTACATTCCCCAGATGGGCTCCCAGCAAACAGGAGGTTTTTCCCGGTCAATGTAATAGGCCGTGTCGTCCATCCATGCCACGTCGATGCCGCAGGTGTGAGAGCTGCCGTCGGCATAATACAGCGTTACGCTGAAGGTGTTGGCCCCCGGCTCCATCAGGTCGTCCTCCATGGGCTGGCCGCAGCGGAAAGCCTGCGCCCAGCTGGCAATGGCCCGCAGATGTTCAGCGGGCACCTCCACCTCTCCTTCGGGCTCGCGGTGCAGCACCGCCCGCTCCACCTCCCCTTGGGGGAAGACCTGCTTTCCGGTGGCGGGGCCTTTTTGCCCGGCGCAGCCGCACAGGCACAGGGCCAGGATGAGGCAAATTGCGAGGATGCTCTTTTTCATGGCGGCGCTCCTTTCGGTGGGTTCTTTGTCTATACAGTGCCAAAAAATGGGCAAAACTTTGCATCATAAAAAGAAAATCCCCGTTGAAAACGGGGATAGGATCCATTTCCACGGAAATGACCGCGACTTTTCTTACCAGCCGTCGATGTGGCCCCGCTGCATGGCGCCAAACAGGCGCTTGTTCACGTCGGGGTATTCCTTTTCCAGCCGTTTGAGGAAGTTTTTCATCTCCTCGCGGGCGGTGCCGGCATTGTCGGCGGGACAGCGGCTTTTCACCACCGGCAGCCCCTGGCGGCGCACCGCGCCGATGATGTCCTTTTCGTGGGCAAGGCAAAGAGGCCGTATGACGGTGATGTCCTTGCGGTGGAGATAGGTGACGGGGGCGTAGCAGCCCACCCGCCCCTGGATGATGAGGTTCATCATAAAGGTTTCGATGGCATCCTCGCGGTGGTGGCCCAGGGCCAGCTTGTTGCAGCCCAGCTCCTTGGCGGCATCGTCCAGCGAGCCGCGGCGCATCTTGGCGCACAGCGAACAGGGGTTTTTCTCCTTGCGGATGTCAAACACCACCTGGCCGATGTTGGTGTTTTTCTGCACAAAGGGCACTTCCAGCTTTTCGCACAGTTCCCGGATGGCGGTGTAGTCGGCTACCTGTTCGTTAAAACCGGGGTCGATGGTGATGCAGACCAGGTCGTACTGGATGCCGATGAAGCGGCGCAGCGCCGCCAAACCGGCCAGCAGCATCACCGAGTCCTTTCCGCCGCTGACCCCAACGGCGATCTTGTCGCCGTCCTGGATCATATCATATTGCTGCACCGCACGGCGCATATATCCCAAAACAAGCTGCACAGCGTAATCCCCCTGATAAAAACGATATTGTTCCGGCGTCATAGCAGTTTTTCGGCCAGGCCCACCACCAGGGGCAGGCTGACCAGCGAAAGTAAAGTGGAAAGCGCCACAAGCACGGCACCGTAGCGGGGGTTGCAGCGGCCGGTACGCTTGCTGAGCAAAATGACAACGATGGCGGCGGGACAGGCGGTGCCGATGATGTTGGCCATCACCGGGGTGTAGGCGGCGGCGCTCCAGTTCCCAACACCCACCAGCTTGAACAACAGCACAATGACAATGGGTATGAGCAGCAGCCGCAGCAAAATTGCCCGGAAGGCATAGCGGTCAAGTTTCAGTTCGCTGCGCTTGATGCCGCCCAAAAAGACGCCCATGATGAACATGGAAAGGCCGGTGTTCAGGTTGGCCAGATAGTCCAGCGCATCCAGCGCCAGCCCGGGCAGGGTGATCTGCAGGGCATAGCAGGCAAAGCCCACCACAATGCTGATGATGGCGGGGTTGGTCAGAAGCTTTTTGGCGGTGATGGTGTAGTTTTCTCCCCCCAACTCCTTGGCCCAGAAGGTCCAGTTAAAGACCTGGAACAGGGCAACATAGATGGCGGCATAGATCATGGCGTCCTCGCCCAGGGCGGCCACCACCAGGGGAATGCCCATAAACCCGGTGTTGGCGGCCGAGGCAGCCACACGCTCCACCGAATAATTGGTGCCCTCCCGCTTGGGGATGAGCAAAACTGAAATGCCGATGCCGATGAAGATGACCGCAATGACCAGCGCAGCTGAAAGCAGCACCATCGAAAGGCTGCCCGGCACCCCGGGACGCATAAACCGCCCCAGGATGATGGCCGGAGAGACCACCAGCAGCAGCAAATTGATGCAGGGCCCGGTGGCATCTTCGGGGAAAAGCCCGGTTTTGTTGCAAAGAATGCCGATGCCGATCAAAACAAACATGACCACGACCTGTCCGCCAACAATGGATGCCACTACGTTCCCTCCTTTTGGGTTCAATTTCTATCTGTTATTTTACTCCATTTGCCCCGCCTGCACAATACTAGCGGCCCAAAAAATACCACAGGGCGGCTGCGGCGGCCATCTGCGCCACCAATATGGCGGGGATGCCCACCACAAAGCTGGTGTGTTTGGTTTTGTGCCGAAAGACCTGCATGCCCAGCCAGGCGCCTACGCTGCCCAGCAGGCCCGCCAGCAGGAATAGGGTGCGTTCCGGCACGCGGCGTTTTTCCAGCTTGGCCATCAGCTTATCCCAGCCAAAAACCAAAAAGGCGGTCAGGTTGATTGCCAGCAGATAAAGGTAAAAATACTTCATGGTCTTCCCCTTTGTGTGTGATGAAGCTATTATCCATCCCCGCCGCCCCAAATGTCAAGAAAAAAGACCCACCCCATCGAAAAGACAGGGCGGGTCTTTTTACAATCACAAGGATTGCTTTGGCCTTAGAACAGGTTCTTAACAGCGGCGATGATCTTGGGAACGGTGGGCATAACTTCGCGTTCCAGGGTGGGGTTGAAGGGAACGGGGCAGTGTTCCATACCCAGACGGGAAACGGGAGCATCCAGATAGAAGAAAGCTTCGCTTTCGTTGATCTCGCTGGCGATTTCGGCACCAAAGCCGCCGAACTTAACAGCTTCGTGAACGATCAGGCAGTGCTTGGTCTTCTTAACAGAAGCTATGATGGTGTTGATATCCAGGGGGGACAGGGTGCGGATGTCAACGATTTCGCAGTCGATGCCTTCGTCCTTCAGGGTTTCGGCGGCATCCTGGCACATCTTTACCATGCGGCCATAGGTTACAATGGTAACGTCCTTGCCTTCACGCTTTACATCAGCTTCGCCCAGGGGGATGATGTAGTCTTCTTCGGGAACCATGCCCTTGGTGCGGTAGAGCAGCTTCTGTTCCAGGAAGTATACGGGGTTGTCGTCACGGATGGCAGCCTTCATCAGACCCTTTGCGTCATAGGGAGTGGAGGGAATAACGACCTTGCAGCCGGGGATGTGGGCCAGGATGGCTTCCAAGGACTGGCTGTGCTGGGCAGCAGCACCGGTGCCGCCGCCGGAAGGAGTACGCATTACCATGGGAACCTTGACCTTGCCGCCGAACATGAAACGCATCTTGGGGGCTTCGTTGGCCAGTTCGTCATAGCAAACAGCCATAAAGTCGGAGAACATCAGCTCGCAGATGGGACGCATGCCGGCCATGGCAGCGCCAACGGCGGCGCCGACATAGGCGCGTTCCGAAATGGGGGTGTCCATGATGCGGTCTTCGCCGAATTCCTGGACCATGCCCTTGGAAACACCGAATGCGCCGCAGTAAAGGCCGATGTCTTCGCCCATCATGAATACCTTGTCATCTCTGCGCATTTCTTCAGAAATGGCCTCTTTAATGGCCTGAGCATAAGTAAGTTCTTTCATTGCCATTGTCCTATTCCTCCTTACTTAACGTAAACGCTGTCCAGAGCAGCGGCCATGTCGGGTTCGGGGCTGGCCTTGGCAAACTCGGTAGCGGCGTCGATTTCGGCCTGAGCTTCATCGGCGATCTTCTGCAGTTCTTCTTCGGTAAAGTAGCCGTTTTCGGTCAGGTACTTGGCAAAGCGCTTGATGGGGCACTTCTGCTTCCAGGATTCGATTTCTTCCTTGGTGCGGTAGAGGTTGCCGTCGCTCTTGGAGTGACCGGAAATACGGTAGGTGTTTTCAACGATCAGCATGGGGCCTTCGGTCAGAACATGCTCGCGGGCCTTCTTAACAGCTTCGTAAACAGCCAGAACATCGTTGCCGTCAACATTGATGGAAGGCACACCGAAAGCGGGGCCGCGCTTGGCCAGATCGGTTTCGGCGGTAACACGGCTGATGTGGGTGGACATGCCGTAGGTGTTGTTTACGCAAACAAACAGGGTGGGCAGCTTCCAGATGCCGGCCAGGTTCAAAGCTTCCAGGGTACCGCCCTGGTTGAAGGTGCCGTCGCCAAAGAACAGGTTAACGATCTCGTCCTTGCGGCCCTCCTTTTTGATGGCCAGGGCAACGCCGTTGGCCATAACAGCCGAGGCGCCCAGAACACCGTCGGCGCCAAAGTAGCGCTTGGTGGGGTCGGCAATATGCATGGAACCGCCAACGCCGCCGCAGCAGCCGGTCTTGCGGGCCAGAATTTCAGCCATCATTTCGTTGACATCCAGACCCTTGGTCAGGCCCTGGTTGTGGCCGCGGTGGGTGCCGAAAACGTAGTCGTTTTCGCCCAAAGCCATGATGGTGCCAACAGCGGTGGCTTCTTCACCGATGCCCAGATGGGTGGTACCGTGTACCATGCCCTGGGCGAAGAGCCACTGTACACGCTCTTCAAACTTTCTGGCGCTCTGCATCTTCTTGTACATATCGCCCAGAAATGCCTTGTCATAGGTTTTCTTTGCCAAAGTAATCCTCTCCTTATCTAATGATAGGTGTTTGCCTTATATCACAACCGTGTGTCCACGGTCAAAAGCCTTATGTATAATTCAGTTTGCCCGCAGCATCCGCTGGATGGTCATGGCGGCAATTTCGTCGGTAACAAGCACATCGGCATAGCCGCCGCGGCAGGCCGCGATGATGGATTCGGCCTTGTTGCGTCCGGCCGCCAAAATGACCTTGCGGGGGATCTTTTTCAGCCGCACCGGGTCGATGGCGATGATGCGCTGGTCCAGAAAGGTTTTGATGTGCTCGCCGTCGGGCGAAATGCGGTGGCCGCACAGGTCGCCGATGGCGTTCATGTCGATGAGCTGCTTGGTCTCCTCAAAGGTGAGGTAGCCAGCCTTGTACATCATGCCCTCGTAAGGGTCACAGGAGCCAACCCCCAAAAAGGCCATATCCACCTTGTCAAACAACTGGAAGTGGCGGTTGATCTCCGGTTCCTTTAAAAACAGGCTGCGCAGCAGGGGGCTTTGCACCAGAATGGGAGCCTGGAAGGCGTGGCAGCGGGCATCCAGCTTCATGGCCAGCACCTTGGCCAGTTCGCGCTCGTTGCAGTCGGTGGAACTGAGGTTGAACCCGCCCGAAAGCTGAATGACCCCAGTGTTGTCGGCCAAATGGGCTGGAACCACCTGGTCCACCATCTCGCGGATGGTGCTGCCCCAGGCAATACCCACCATCATGTTGTTGCGCAGCGAGCTTGCCAGCAGCTGTGCCGCACGTCCGCCCACATTGCGGCGGCTTTCGGCAGGGCTGGCGGCCGAGGGAACGATGTGCGCCTCCCGCAGGCCCAGCAGCTTGGTCAGGTCTTCTTCCAACTGGCCCACAATGCGGTCGGTGGCGTTTATTTTGAATTCCACGATTTTCTGCTCCCGGCACTGCTTCAGCAGACGGGAAACCTTGGTGCGGGAAATGCCCATGATCTGCGAAAGCTGCTCCTGGGACATATCGCCCAGATAATAGAGGGTGGCCAACTGCACCAGCGTATCCCGATCAACTTTTGCCACGGCCTTTCCCTCCCTCTGCAAATCACGTTTGCGCGGCATTCTTGTGCATCTAAAGCATAGCCCGAAACTCCCGTAAAGTCAAGAAAATGTGCGTTTCAAATCGCACAATTGTGCGAAAACTTTTTATCCATAAAACAGGCTGTTTATGCGGTGTTTTTGCCCCTTAAAAAGGTTTTTGCCCCGTCTTTTTGAAAAAAGGACGGGGCAGGTCAAGTTTTATTTTGCACAATTGTGCGGTTTTACCTAGGTCTTCAGGCGAAATATTTCAAAAAATATTTACAGTTCCTCGCGGTAATACAGCCCGGCGGTGCGTTTGCCGCCGGTGCCCTCTCCGCAGCGGAAGGCCTGCACCACCCGGGCGCATTCTTCGGCCTTTTCATGGGTGAAGTAGAGAGTGATAAAATCCAGTCCCTTCAAATCCTTCATCCGGTCGCTGAGGGAAAGAGGCACCATATTCAGCAGGCGGCTGTGGCGGCGGTCCACACAGTCCACGGTGAACTTGTTGCCCATGCGGTCGGTCAGGGTGCCCCTGCCGGGGCAGTTTCCACACCCCTTGCTGCCGCGGATGGGGCAGCTTCGGGTGTACATCAAGGGCAGATAGCCATAGGCCACCAGCCCGGTGGGCATCACCCGCACAATATCCTTGGCCTGGTGGAGCCCCAGCTCGATGCTCAACTCGCTGTCGCACAGGCCCAGGCGGGCATATTCGGCGGCGGCGGTGCTGTTGGTGATGTTCAGGGTGCTGGCGCCGTGCAGGGTCAGGCCCAGTTCCTTCAAGGGGGCGATCAACCCCAGGTTCCCCACCACGGCGTGGCGCAGGCCCCGTTCCTTCAGGGCTTTCATCCCTGCCAGCATTTTGGGCCACTCCCCGTCAAACAGCATGTTGGGAACTTCGGCGGCAAATTTTTCGGGCCAGCGTTCCCA
>JAGAPB010000041.1 GCA_017847995.1 Oscillospiraceae bacterium | reverse complement strand
GGGTGAAGATTTTACCCGCGCCGGCGAAGCTTCCGGCAAAGTAAAAAAGACCATGAAGCAGCTTGGCATTGCAGCCGACGCCATCTGCAAGGTGGCCATTGCCATGTATGAAGGCGAGATCAACATGGTCATCCATGCCGGCGGCGGCGAAGCCGATGTGGACATCACCCCCGACGCGGTCAATATGACCCTGACCGACCACGGCCCCGGCATCGCCGACATTGAACAGGCCATGCAGGAAGGCTTCAGCACCGCGCCCGAAAGTGTGCGCAACCTGGGCTTCGGCGCCGGCATGGGTCTGCCCAATATGCGCAAATATACCGACGAAATGACGGTGGAAAGCGAAGTGGGCAAGGGTACCACCGTTCGCATGAAGGTCAACCTGTAAGAACCCCACCCTTTGCAAAGGAGGCATTGCTATGTGGACAAGAGCTGATTTGAAAGCACGTGCAAAAATGACCCTGAAGGGCCACTACTGGACCGCCTTTGTGGCGTCCCTGGTGGTTGCCCTTGTTTCGGGCGGGGGCGGAAGCTCCTCGGGCGGCGCCGCCGGCTCCGAGTTTGGCTCGGCCGCCGAAACCATGCCTCCTGAATATGCCGCCGGTTTTGCCATCGGCATCATCATTGCCGCGGCTGCCGGTCTGGCTGTTGCCATCTTTTTGGGCAGCGTGCTGGAGGTTGGTGCACGGCGCTATTTCACCAGCGCCTGCTGCCGCCACTATGACCTGGGCAATCTGGGCTTCGCCTTCAAGCAGGGCCGTTACGGCAATGTGGTCAAGGTGCAGCTCATCCGCGGCATCAAGGAGTTTTTGTGGTTTCTGGTGTTCATCATCCCCGGCATCATCAAGGGCTACGCCTGGTGCCTGGTGCCTTACATATTGGCCGACAACCCCCACCTGGACCACAAGCGTGCCCTGCAGCTCAGCGACCAGATGACCATGGGCCACAAGTTCGAGATCTTCGTGCTGGAACTCTCCTTCATCGGCTGGTACCTGCTGGGCGCCCTGTGCTGCGGCGTGGGCGTTGCGTTTGTCAACCCCTATCACGATTCCACTATGGCCGAGCTGTATATGCAGCTGCGCCACGAGGCCCTGCAGCGGGGCGACACCACCATGGAGGAACTTTGTCTCTCCTACAATTGATCTTTCTTCTTTTTCCACCATATCAACTGTGTAAGGCGGTGAGAATTTGGACCGTTTTTTCCATTCCGTATCTTTGGATAAAGATGCCTGCAAAGGCTGCACCCACTGTGTAAAGCGCTGCCCCACCGAAGCCATCCGTGTGCGCGACGGCAAGGCACGCATCATCAAGGAACGCTGCATCGACTGCGGCGAATGTATTCGTGTTTGCCCCCACCATGCCAAAAAGGTCATCTCCGACCCTCTTTCGGCCATGGATAAGTTCCGCTATAAAATTGCGTTGCCCGCACCCGCCCTTTATGGCCAGTTCAACAACCTGGAAGATCCCGACATCCTGCTGACCGCCCTGAAAAAGCTGGGCTTTGACATGGTGTACGAGGTAAGCCAGGCCGCCGAGCTGGTTTCCAGCGTCACCCGCCATCTGATGAAGGACCCCAGCTTTGAGGTTCCCCGTCCGGTCATCAGCTGCGCCTGCCCCGCCGTGGTGCGCCTTATCCGGGTGCGCTTCCCCAGCCTGCTGGACCACCTGCTGCCCCTGCAGGCCCCGGTGGATATGGCTGCCTACTTTGCCAAGGCCAAGGCCCATGCCGAAACCGGCATCCCCATGGACGAGATTGGCGCTGTGTTCATCTCTCCCTGCCCCGCAAAGGTAACGGCCATCAAAATGCCCCTGGGGCTGGAAAAGAGCCAGGTCGACGCCGTTGTTGCCATCAGCGAGGTCTACCCCTCGCTGGTCAGCCGCATGAAGGAAGTGCAGAACAGCACCGAGGAGCTGACCAATTCGGGCCGCACCGGCATCCGCTGGAGCACCAGCGGCGGAGAAGCCGCCGCCACCCTTAACGAGCGCTATCTGGCCGCCGACGGCATCGAAAACGTCATCAAGGTGCTGGAGGACCTGGAGGATGAAAAGTTCCAGGACCTGGACTTTGTGGAACTGAACGCCTGCTCGGCCGGCTGTGTCGGCGGTGTTCTTACGGTAGAAAACCCCTATATCGCCGAGGCCAAGATCAAGCAGCTTACCAAATATCAACCCGTTTCGCGCAACCATGCCCCCGCCGGCGTGCCCGAAGAACACCTCCTTCAAAAGGCGGTGGAATACGAGCCTGTTATGCGGTTGGGCGAGGACTTCCAGTCCTCTATGAAGATGATGGCCGAGGTGGAGGAACTGGCCAAGCAGTTCTGCGGTTTGGACTGCGGAAGCTGCGGAGCCCCCTCCTGCCGTGCCCAGGCCGAAGATGTGGTCAAGGGCTTTTCCACCCGCGAGGCCTGCATTTTTGTGGTGCGCGACCAGCTTCAGGCCATGGCCAACGAAATTGAAAAGCTCAGCCATCTGCTGCCCGGCCTTACCCCCCGCAAGGAAGAGGACAAAAAATAAAAAACCAACGGAGCGTGACTCAACATGACCGTCAGCCAATTGTGCAAAGAATGTGGTTTTGAAATCGTTAACCTGGAAGAGGACCGGGAGATCACCGGCGGTGTTTACTGCTGTGACCTGCTCAGCTTTGTGATGGGCCGCGCCCCTGCCGATGGGGTGTGGTTCACCGTAATGGGCAACCTGAACGCCGTGGCGGTGGCCAGCCTTTCCGACGTGGCCTGCGTGGTGCTGTGCGAGGGCATCCCCATGGATGAACCCGGCCTGGCCAAGGCCAAAGAACAGGGCATCAACATCCTGCGTGCTTCCATGCCCATCTTCGAGGCTGCCCACAAGGCCTTCCAGGTACTTTAATATCCCCAACAACAACAAACGGGAGGTGACGCCGCGTGGCCAAGGCCTATTCCTACGACCTGCATATGCACAGCTGCCTTTCGCCCTGCGGCGACATCGACATGACCCCCAACAACCTGGTGAACATGTCCATGCTGCAGGGGCTTGACCTGATCGCCCTGACCGACCACAACACCGCCCGCAACTGCCCCGCCGCCCTGGAGGTGGCCCGGGAACTGCCCATCACGGTCATCCCCGGGCTGGAGCTGAACACCTGCGAAGAAATTCATGTGGTGTTTCTCTTTCCCACCCTGGAAAAGGCCATGGACTTTGATTCCTATGTCTACAAGCATCTGAACAAGGTGGAAAACCGCCACGAAATTTTTGGCGAGCAGATCATCATGGACAGCAGCGACCGCCCCATTGGGGTGGAGGACATGCTGCTGATCAACACCACCGACATCAGCATCGACGACACCTGGAAGCTGGCCCAAAAGTTTGGCGGCTTCTGCTGGCCGGCCCACATCGACCGCCCCAGCAACAGTTTGATCGCCTCGTTGGGCTTTCTTCCTCCCGACCTGCCCCACCCCACCCTGGAGGTGAAAAAGCCGGAACAGTTCTTTGCCGATGGACAATATGCCGAATTGTACGACAAATTCCACATCATCACCAATTCCGACGCCCACACCCTGCTGGATATTCCCGACCCGGTGCGCAGCCTGA
Source organism: Oscillospiraceae bacterium (assembly GCA_017847995.1). Taxonomy (GTDB): domain Bacteria; phylum Bacillota; class Clostridia; order Oscillospirales; family Ruminococcaceae; genus Heteroruminococcus. Next base: position 17,783 of record JAGAPB010000041.1, on the reverse strand, counting down.
CCCTGGAAAGCTGCGACTACGACGGGTTGGTAGGCCTGTTGGGAAAGCACCTGAAATAATTGATAATTGTGGTGTCCTGCTGTGCGGGACATTTCATCTATTCACTATTACTTATTACCTAAAAAACCGCCCTTCGGCTGAAGGGCGGTTTTTTTATTGGCAGTAGTATTTGATCAGGGCCTGGGTGCCTTCGTCGCCGTGTCCCTCTTCCTCCAGGGTCTGGTAGAAATCCAGCACCGTTTCGGTAACGGGGATGGAGATGTCGGCGTCCTCAGCCCCTTCCAGGGCCAGCTTCAGGTCCTTGATAAAATGGCGGATGTAGAAGCCCGGCTCAAAGTCGGCCTCCAGCATGCGGGGGGCCATGTTGTTCATCTGCCAGGAACCGGCCGCGCCGGTGCCGATGGCATCCAGCACCTGCCGCAGGTTCAGCCCGTTGGCTCCGGCATAGGTAATGGCCTCGCACACGCCGGCAATGGTGCCCGCAATGGCGATCTGGTTGGCCATTTTGGTGTGCTGGCCCGCGCCGGGGCCGCCCATCAGGCGGATGTTTTTGCCCATGGCCCGGAACAGGGGAAGGCAGGCTTCAAAGTCGGCCTCTTCCCCCCCCACCATGATGGCAAGGGTACCTTCCCGGGCGCCCTTGTCGCCGCCGCTGACCGGGGCATCCAGGGCATGCATTCCGGCGCCGGCGGCCTCTTCGGCAATCTGCTCGCTGAGGCGGGGGTCGGTGGTGGTCATATCGATGAGGTAGCAGCCCTCGGGGGCGTTGGCGATGATGCCTTCGTCGCTGAGGTAGACTTCCTCCACATCACGGGGATAGCCCACAATGGTGATGACCGCTTCGGCTTCGGCCACACAGTCGGCAATGGTGTCGGCCCATTCGGCGCCTTCGGCCACCAGGGGGTCGGCCTTGGCCTTGGTGCGGTTAAAAACCGTCAGCTCAAAGCCGTTTTTCATCAGGTTGCGGGCCATGCCCTGGCCCATCACTCCGGTGCCGATAAGGGCAATTTTCTTCATTGCGGGGTTCCTCCTTTGTTGGTATGTTAAAAAATCAGGCTTCCTGCCGGTGTTCCAGCGGAGAAATGCGCTTGCTCCACACCCATTTGAGCAGGATGACGTTGAACAAAAGGGCAACAGCTTCGGCAATGGGGAAGGCCCACCACACAAGCCCCAGGGTGATTTTGGAAAACACCCAGGCCAGGGGCAGGATGATGATAAGCTGGCGCATCATGGAAAGCACCAGGCTGTTGACCCCAAGGCCGATGCCCTGATAGAAGGTGGAAAGCATGATGCCCACCGCGGCAGGCATAAAGCACAGGGCCATGATGCGCAGGGCGGGAATGCCGATCTGGCGCATGGCCTCGCTGGGGTTGAAGAAGGAAAGCAGCACCGGAGACCCGGCCATAAAGATGGCGGTAGCCACTGCCATGATGATAAAGGCACCGATGCAGCCGGTTTTTACCGCCTGCTTGATGCGGCTGGGGTTGCCCGCGCCGTAGTTGAAGCCCACCACCGGCATAACCCCGTGGGTCATGCCGAAAACAGGCATAAAGGCAAAACTTTGCAGCTTAAAATAGGCCCCCAGCACCGAAACAGCGGCTTCCGAAAAGCTGATGAGAATGGCATTGAGGCCCATCTGCATCACCGAGCCGATGGACTGCATGACAATGGAGGGCAGGCCGACGGTGTAAATATCCCGGAGGGTGCGGGCGCGGAAGCGGAAGCCCCGCAGGGTAACGGTAACATCCCTGCATTTGGTGGCCAGCACCCACAGCGAGATGAAGAAGGCCAGGATCTGCCCGGCAACGGTGGCAATGGCGGCGCCCTTTACCCCCAAAACAGGGCACCCGAAAAGGCCAAAGATCATAATGGGGTCGAGAATGAGGTTGGTGACAGCGCCGGTCAGCATGATGACCATGGGCCAAACCATATTGCCGGTGGCCTGCAAAATCTTTTCAATAGCCACCTGCACAAAAACGCCGAAGGAAAAGATACACACCACCGAAAGGTAGTCGACGCCCCAGGCGGCGGTGGTGGCATTTTCGGCAAAGGCGTTCATAAACGCGGTGGGGAAAAACAGGCCGAACATCAAAAAGATCAGGTAGCTGCACACCGCAAGCACAATGCCGTGGCTGGCGGCCCGGTCGGCGGCCTCGCGGTTGCCCTCGCCCAGGCGGCGGCTGATCAGCGAATTAAGACCCACGCCGGTGCCCACCGCCACAGACATTTGCAGCATCTGGATGGGAAAGGCCAGGGTCACGGCTGTCAGGGCGCTTTCGCCCAACTGGGCTACAAAAATGCTGTCCACTATATTATAAAGGGCCTGCACCAACATGGAAAACATGGAAGGCAGCGCCATGGAAATGATCAGTTTTGGGACAGGCATGACCGCCATTTTGTTCTGTTCCTGCATTGGGTTCCTCCTGTGCCGCTTCCCGCGGCGTTATTTTGGTTTTCTCTGCTCTATATTGTAACACAGCCCCGGCTGTTTGGCACCCCAATATCCCATGTTTTATCCAAATTCTAACACTCCTTCAAAAAGAAGGCCGCTTTTTCGCCCCTTTTTGGCAAGATTCTCCTAATTATATTTTTACAGGCAAATTATACTATATGTAATATTACTGGATGGTGATTTTTGACAACCATTCCTCCAAATCTTTCATATCCAGCGAATGGAATCCGCCGCCGGATACTGCTATAATGAAACCAGTCTATTTTGATCTCCAAAGGAGGTATTTTGATGTCTGCATCCACCATCCCAACCGCGCGCAAAATACTGGTGCCCACCGTTGTTTACACCATGTTTGTGGGCGGCCTGTTCCTGTCCATCTTCCAGTTTTCGCTGTACTATATGGCCGAAGAATACGGTTTTGGCAGCACGGTGATGGGTCTGCTGAACAGCGTGCAGTTCGCCTTTATGATCCTGTTCACCATTCCTTTGGGCAAGCTGGCCGACAAGGTTGGCAACAAAAAGGTTTATATTCTGCAAAGTGTTTGCACCACTGTGGGCTGCCTGCTGCTGTGGAGCCGCCTGGGCGGCATGGCCGGCATCCTCATCGGCGTTTTTCTGGGCGGTGCGGGCTACGGCCTGCTGGCCCTGCTCAGCACCACCGTTGTCACCGAGGCCTTCCCCGAAAATTCCGGCCGCTATGTTTCGCTGGCCTGCGTGGGCTTTTCGGCCGGGTCGCTGCTGGGCCCCGTGGGGGCACGCCCCATCGCCGCAGCCACCCACTGGAGCTTCCCCTTCCTCATTGTCGGCATGCTGGGCTTTTTGGGCCTGCTGATGGTGTTTGCCGCCGAATTCTACCGCAGCGAAAGCATCCCCAAAACAGCCGAATCCAAGATCGGCCTGGGCCAGCTGCTGCGCAACCCCAGCCTGGTGCTCATCGGCCTGGGCATCATCCTCTATCTGGGCATCGAAACCGCCACCGGCTCCTTTATGGAGGCTTACTTCCAGGAAACGGTGGGTGGCGGCGCTCTTTCGGCTTTGGCCCTTTCCCTCTTCTGGGGCATGATGTTCCCCAGCCGTTTGGCCATCAGCGCCTATAAGGGCACCAAATACCCCATCATCCTTACCTGCATTGTCATCACTGCCGCGGCCTTTGTGGCTGCCACCCTGATGCCCACCCAGCTGGGCAAGGCGGTCTGCTTCGCCCTGGTGGGCCTGTTTGTCGGCCCGGTCTATCCCATCATGATGGGCACCGGCAGTTCTTCCATGCCCGGCCACACCGGCACCGTCACCGGCTTCCTTTCCACCTGCTTTGGCATCGGCGCCGGTCTGCTGCCCCCCGTTGTGGGCAAACTGATCGACCTGCTGGGCTACCCCACCACCATGATCATCATGGCTGTGCTGACCGCCCTGCTGTTTGTGGTCTACCGCGCCGCCATTTCCACCATGAAAAAGGCCGGACGCACCCAGGGCCTGTGATCTTCCTTTCCAAACAAAAACACCCTGCCGCGGCAGGGTGTTTTTTTCTTGTGATTTTTACAGGTCTTCCACCAGGTCGGCGGCGGCGTCCAGCCAGTCACCTTCAAACTTTTCCACAGCGCCGCGGTCGCAGGCAGCGGTCAGCTTGGGGTCGATGGGCAGGCGGCCCAGCACCTTGAGGCCATGGGCGGCGGCAACTTCATCCAGCTTGCTTTCGCCAAATACGTTGATCTCCTTGCCGCAGTCGGGGCACTTGACATAGCTCATGTTTTCCACAATGCCCAGCACGGGAATGTTCATCAGCTTGGCCATCTTAACAGCCTTACCAACGATCATGGAAACCAGTTCTTGGGGGGTGGTTACGATGATGATGCCATCCAGGGGCAGCGACTGGAAGACGGTCAGGGGCACATCGCCGGTTCCGGGAGGCATGTCGACAAACATATAGTCAACGTCGTTCCAAACGACCTCGCTCCAGAACTGCTTTACGGTGCCGGCAATAACAGGGCCGCGCCACACAACGGGGTCATCCTCGTTCTGCAGCAGCAGGTTGACCGACATCACATCGATGCCGCCCACGGTGGTAACGGGCAGCAGGCCAAAGTCACAGGCTTCGGCCTTGGTGTGCAGGCCAAAAGCCTTGGGGATGGAAGGGCCGGTGATGTCGGCATCCAGCACGGCGGTGTGGTGGCCGCGGCGGTTCATCAGAACAGCCATCAGGCTGGTCACCATGGATTTGCCAACGCCGCCCTTGCCGCTTACAACGCCAATGACCTTCTTTACGCTGGAATGTGCGCCCAGGGGAGCGCGAAAATCGACGGGCTGCTGACGTTCGCCGCAGTTGGCCGAGCAGCTTCCGCAGTCGTGATTGCATTCACTCATACTACATTTCCTCCTTATGTGAATAGCCTTGCAAAACAAGGCACAAATATGCCTAACACAAGCAATTATAGACCTGCCGCCGGGCAAAGTCAAATGAAAAAGCGGATGGCCTGCGCCATCCGCCTTTTATTGGGGCAATCAGAGTTCGGGACCTTCGGGCAGACGCTTTTTGGCGCCTGCGCGCTGGATCAGAATGATGGCAATAACAACAGCCAGACCAATGTAGTCGGTGATGGCCTCAGGAATGAGCATACACAGGCCGCCAGCCAGCAGACCCAGACGCAGCAGAACGGGAATGTGACGGTAAAGGAAGCCGTTGAGAGCAGCGGCTATACCAAACAAACCAAAGACCGAAGTGATGCAGATCTGAACCACCTGCAGGGGAGTGGTATCCACAAACAGCATCGAGGGGTTCATGGCAAAAATGTAGGGCACGATAAAGGCGGCGATGGCCAGCTTGGTGGCGTTCAGGGCGGTCTTCATGGGAGGTGCCTTGGCAATGGCGCTGCCTGCATAGGCGGCCAAAGCAACGGGAGGAGTGATGTCGGCCACGATGCCGAAGTAGAATACAAAGAAATGGGCGGCAACCACATTTACACCGATGGCGGGGTTGACCAGAATGGGGGCACAGGTGGCTGCCATAATGCAGTAGTTGGCGGTGGTGGGAACGCCCATGCCCAGCACGATGCAGCACAGCATGGTCAGCACCAGGGCAATCATCATCTGACCGCCCGAGATGGAAACGATGGCGGTGATGAGCTTGGAGGCCAGACCGGTTACGGTGATGCAGCCTGCCACAATGCCGGCCATGGCACAGGCCACGGCAACGGTGATGGAGCTCTTGGCGCCTGCTTCCAGGGCATCGATGAACTTGGTGTAGTTGATGCGGTCATCCTTGTTGATCAGGCCGACCACAATGGCGATGGCGATGGCGATGGCGGCCGAGAACTGCATGGTGCGGGTGTTGGTGGAAACCAGCACCACCAGCACCACCAGGGGAGCCAGCAGATAGATCTTGGGCAGCAGCTTGCCGATCTTGGGCAGCTCGTCCTTAGACATACCCTTCAGGCCCAGCTTCTTGGCTTCCAGATGAACGGCGATATAGATGCCGGTGAAATAAAGCACGGCGGGCAGGATGGCACGCAGGGCAACCTCGGCATAGGGCACGCCCATATATTCGGCCATCAGGAAGGCGGCAGCGCCCATGATGGGGGGCATGATCTGACCGCCGGTGGAGGCGGCAGCCTCAACAGCGCCGGCGAATTCGGGCTTATAGCCGGTCTTCTTCATCATGGGGATGGTGACCGAGCCGGTGGTGACAGTGTTGCCCACCGAAGAACCGGAAACCATGCCGCACAGGGCCGAAGAGATAACGGCAACCTTGGCAGGGCCGCCGGCCGAAGAACCGGCGAGGGAGTTGGCCAGGTCAATAAAAAACTTGGAGATGCCCGTTCTTTCCAAAAAGGCGCCAAAGATGATGAACACCACAATGTACTTGGCACACACATTGATGGGGGTATTCATAACGCCCGAGGTGGTGTAGAACAGGTTGTAAATGACCATCTGGGGACGCACCTGAGTGAAAGTGTAGACCAGCAGGGCGCCCACCACGCACAGAATGGGCAGGCCAACGCTGCGGCGGCAAAGTTCCACCAGTGCCAGAATGCCGATAACGCCCAGAACCAGCAGCAGGGGGTTTTTGGTAACACGGGTGGCCATCTTGATGATGTCCTTGGCGTTGAGGGCAAAGTAAACAAAGGAGCCGGCGCCCAAAATCATGATGACCCAGTCATACCAGGGCATATGGTTGACCTTTACCAGACCTTTTTTTACAGGGAAGTTCAGATAGCCCATTACCAGAATGCAGGCCAAAAACAGGGTCAGGCGTACTTCGGGCAGGGCGTTGCTGAACAGGGTGACATAAATGGTGTAGACAGAGAAGGCCGCCATCAGATAACGCACGATCTGCTTGGGAATGCCTTCCCACACACGGGTGTTGGATTCACGGTCGTATTTTTTCATGACCGCTTCCACGTCTTCGGCAGAGCCAACTCCGGTGTCGATGACGGGTTCTTCGGCCATGGGGTTTTGTTTTTCAAAGCTCATACGGCCAATGTCTCTCCTTTCCAAGGGATTTGTGAGGTCAAATGCAAATACTCTAAAATGTGCGAAAAGACTGCGGCGGACGCATTTGCCGCCGCAGTCATGCTATCGCTTGTTAAAATACTTTACTTGGTGGGAACTTCGATGTTCTTTTCGGCAAAGTACTTGGCAGCGCCGGGATGATAGGGAACGGAAGTTACCGAAGCGGCAAAGTCCAGATCCAGTTCAGCGCCCTTGGCGTGAGAGGTGGTGATGGTTTCAACGTTTTCAAAAATGCCGGAAACGATGTTGTAGGCATCTTCTTCAGAAACGGTGTCGTTGGCAATTACAACAGCGCCAACAGCAACGGTGGTGCAGTCTTCTTCCAGGCCGTAAACGTCGGCGGGAATGACGTTCTTGCTGTAGTAGGGAGATACTTCCAGCAGAGCGTCGATGTGTTCGTCATCCAGGCTTACCAGGTAAACGGGCTTGGAGGCAGCCAGAGAGGTGATGGCGGTGGTGGGAGCGCCGGCTACTACGAAAGCGGCGTCGATCTTGCCATCCTGCAGGGCTTCGGCACTGTCACCAAAGTTCTGGTAGGTGGGGTTGATGTCTTCTTCGGTCAGGCCGTAGGCACCCAGAACGTCGATGGCATTGTAGTAAACACCGGAGCCGGAAGCACCGATGGAAACGCTCTTGCCTTCCAGGTCAGCAACGGTCTTGATGGTGGGGTCGCAGGTTACGATCTGAACCTGTTCCATGTACAGGGCAGCGATGGTGGAGAAGCAGTCGATCTTGCCAAAGTCGGCAAACAGGTTGGTGCCGTCATAGGCATAAGCCATAACGTCGGACTGTACAAAGGCAACGTCCATGTCGCCGCTGTCCAGCAGTTCGATGTTGGCCTGGGAACCGGCGCCTTCAACAGCGGTGATGGTGCTGTCGGTGGAGCTGGTGATCTGACCGGCCAGAACAGAGCCAAAACCATAGTAGGTGCCCTGGCTGCCGCCGGTGGTAAACTTCAGTTCTTCGCCAGTAAATTCGGCGGGGGCTTCTGCGGGAGCATCAGCTTCGGGGGCTTCGGCTTCGGGAGCTTCAGAACCGCCGCAGGCGGCCAGAGACAGCACCATCATCAGTGCCAGAAGCATAGCAAGAATCTTTTTCATAGGTTTTCATCCTCCTGATCATTACTTGTTTTGGGCCCGATGGGCGCACCAAAATACTATAACGCATCAATTTTAGCATATCTGCGGAGCTTAAGCAAGTTTTACGGCGCTATTATTCGCATTTTTGCATATTTAAACACTTTGCCTTGCAAAAACTGGTGATTTCGCCCCATTTATATTGTCATTTGATAACTTCTGCTGCAATTCTTCTGTCAAGGTATGGCATTTGGTGACGGCGCAGCCATCAAATGCAAAAACGGCCCCACAATTTTTGGCGTGGGGCCGCGGCGGTTTTCTTATTTTAACGCTGCAAATCACGGTCGTCCAGGTGGTACATCAGGGTGCAGTAGCCGTCTTTTCCGCAGTGCAGGGTGTAAAAGTATACCCAGGGGTCGGCACCTTCCTTCTCGTTGGTGATCCGCCAATAAAAGTCGGTGGCGTATTCGCTTAAAATGCGGAATCCGACCAACTCTGACCCGGTGATATTTTCCAGGCGGCCGTCCTCTGCCCCGGCAGCCTGCTGCAGAAGAAGCTGGTCGATCCTTTCCCTGGTCAGGTTGACCCCCTTCAGGGCTTCTTCCAAAGTCACCATGCGGTCATTGGCCACATCGTAGCTCCAGGTTTTCACCTCGCCAACATCCAAACCGTAGGTGGGGAAGTTTGTTCGGGTCAGCACCACCTGCAGGTAGTCATCCCCGGGATACAGGCGGCTGTTCCACTCGGTCCAGCCCTGTCTTTCGGTTTCGGTCACATTCCAGGCGGCAAACTCCTGGGCCAGGGCGGCAAATTCCTCGTTCATCTGCCGTGCGGTTTCGGTATCCACCCCCACCACCAACGGAACTTCCACCACAAAATCATTCCAATAGCAGGCGGTCTGCAGGGTCAGGTTGGGGCGATCGGCAGGGCGAACGGGAAGGGCAGAGTCCCCCACCGGTTCCCCGGCCGAGGGAGCCTCGGGGGCAGAAAAATCGGGAGCGAAGGGATCGATCACAACAGGTTCGGCGGGCTGTTCTTCCGGCTGGATCTGCTCCGGTTCTTCCACAGGAAGTTCCGGTTCCGGCGCGGGGGCGCCGCATCCGGTCAGAAGGGTTGCCAGCATCAGAAAAGCCAACATCAGCGCGGTCGCTTTTTTCATAAACTGTTCCTCCTTTTCCTATTGAATTGGTGCTGAAAACCCGGGCTTTTATTGCCCAAGTTCTTCTTTTACTTCACACAAAATTTTGGACAGCTCCTTGGGGTGGGTAAGGAAGGGGGAATGTCCCGCCGCCAGCCGGAACACCTTGCGGCAGGGGACGGCATCTGCCATGGCCTGCTGCTCGTCGGGATGGATGCAGCGGTCGGCGGTGCACAGCACATACCAGCGGGGCAGGGTGCCGTAGCGGTCGTCGGTCAGGTGGTTGGGGGTGCCCACCGAGTCCAGGGGCTGGGGCTGCAGCAGGCTGACGGCACGCTCCACATCGGCCCGGTCGGCCCCGGTGTAGAAGTAATCCCAAATGGTTTGAAAGTCCTGTTCGCTTTCCACCGGGTACCACTTGCAGACCTCGTTTTTCAGGCGGAAGGGCTTGGGACAGGGATTTTCCACCTTGGGGTGGTCAAAGGCGCTGCAGCCGCTGGGCAGCAGGGTGGCGGTGATGTAGACCAGCCCGGCCACCCGTTCGGGATGAAGCTGGGCAAAGGCCGAAATAAAGTGTCCGCCGTTGCTGTGGCCGCACAGCACCACCCGTTCCCCCGCGGGAATGGCCCGTTCCATGGCGTCCATGCAGTCCTGCATGGAAACAGGGGTGGTCTTATCGGGGCAGAGGGGCAGGTCCACACCCTTGGCGGCATGGCCCAGTTCCTCCAGGCAGGCGATGAGTTTTTCAAAGCACCAGGCGCCGTGGTAGGCACCGGGCACCAACACAAATGGCAGTTTGTTCATGTTGTCACCTCCCGGTTCCGCGGATGGCGTCGGCCACCCAGGGGATGCGGCTGACCAGCCCGATCCAGACAAAGCCCTCGCACAAGCCGGCCAGCACATCGCTGGCAAAATGCACCCCCACATAAATGCGGGAAAGGCCGATGAGCAAAATCAGCAGCCCCAGCAGGGCGGCGATCCCATATTTCTTTTTGCCCCGCAGCCGGGCCAGCAGGATGATGGCCAGCATGCCATAAAAGGCCATGGACGAAAGACTGTGCCCACTGGGGAAGGAATAGCCCCCCTGCGCCACAAGCTGTTCCAGCTCGGGGCGGGGCCGCTGCACCAGCTCTTTGATCAGCTTGTTGCATAAGGAAGCCAGAAGCAGGTTGGCTCCGTTTACGGTCATCAGCTTCCAGCCCCAGGCTTTCCAGATCAGCAGGCAACTGACCAGGCAAAGGGAAATCAGCACCGGCTGGCTCCCCATGTGGGTGATAACTGTAACGATTTTTGTCATTACAGGGCTGATAAGGCCCGAAACTGCGCTGTAAACCGAGGCGTCCAAAACCGAGCCCCCGGTGGTGATGACCTGAAAAGCCATCAGCAGAAACAGGGCTGCCGCCACCGCCATGGCCCAAAGGGGTGGGATGTGATATTTGGAAAGATTATTGCCGGACATATCGGTTCCTCCTTGGCTTGCTTGTGGATAGAAAGAACAAAGGCCCCGCCGATGGCGGAGCCTTTGCAGTTTGTGTTTTTAACGAAATTATTCAGCCTTGATAGCGCCGGTGGGGCAGGTGGCTTCGCAGGTGCCGCAGTCGATGCAGGCATCGGCGTTGATTTCGTACTTGGAATCGCCTTCAGCGATAGCTTCTACAGGGCATTCGCCAGCGCAAGCGCCGCAGGAAATGCATTCATCGGTAATTACGTATGCCATAATTGAAATACCTCCATAATTAGATTTCAACATTATTGTAGCACAAACCGAAAAAAAAGCAACACATTTTGTGCTCCAAAAAAGATTTCCAACGGATTATTATGCACCGGTTTTTCCGGGAATATGCAGTTAAATATCTCTAACTGCATATTTTTTATAGATTTATTCATTTGACAAGCCGCTTTTGCCGCCCTATCATTAAAACCAGAAGAAAGGAGGCCACGCCGTGAAGCCGCAGCACATCCGCAAAACCATTGGGCAGGTGTTTTCCCTGCTGGACCAGCCTGACCCCACCCGGGCCGGGCAGGATTGTGTGCGCCTGGGCGCCCTGTGCGCCCTGCGGCGGTGCGGCTGGATGCCGCCTGCCCTTTCGCCGGCGGAAGAATGGCGTTTTGCGGCTGCGGCCCTGCCCCGGCTGTTCCCAGGTGGGGTCACTCCGCCGCCCGGGGAATGGTTCCGCCCCGGCGGACCTGCCGAACTGCTGTTTGACCTCTACCAAAGCGCCGCGGAGGACGAGGTTTTTGGCCTGAGCGGCCGCCTGTGGGAGATTTGGGCCGAACTGCCCCGCCGCCAAAGCTTTGCCGCCCTGCGGGCCACCGGACGCCACACCCATGCCGCCAACGCCACCCAGCTTTTCACCCCCGGCTGGTTGGGACGCTTTTTGGTGGAAAATTCGGCGGGACGCCTGCTGGGCCACGGGGAAGATACCCCCTATTATATGGAAAACCCCGACGATCCATTCCCCTCCGCCGACCCCGCCCGTCTTACCCTGCTGGACCCCTGTGCCGGGGGCGGCGAGCTGCTCTGCCGGGGGTTTGACCTGCTGCTGCCCCGGCTGGTGCAGGGTGGGATGACCCCCGCCGCCGCGGCCCAACATCTGCTGGAGCACTCGCTGTGCGGGCTGGACCTGGACCCCAACGCCCTGAACACCTGCTATCTGGAACTGATGCTGCGGGCCCGCCGGGCCGACCCCCACTTTTTTGAGCGCCCCGTCACCCCCCGTTTGGCGGTGGTGGAAAATACCGACGGCGCCCCCTGCGCCCAAGGCTCGCTGTTTGCCCCGCAAATCGAGGGGTTCGAGGCCCTTGTCCCGGAAGCAAGGGAACTGCTTTCGACCCAATATGACATTGTGGCGGCCAATCCGCCCTATATGGGGCTGCGGGCCATGCCAGCCGTCCTGCGTGAATTTTTGCGCCACCACTATCCCGCCGGGCGGGGCGACCTTTACGCCGCCTTTGCCCTGCGCTGCCTGGAACTGACCAAGCCGGGGGGCTGCACCGCCCTGCTGATGCCCCAGGGCTGGCTGACCCTGGCCAGCTTTGAGGAGCTCCGCGGAGCCTTGCGCCCCCACCACATCCCGGTGCTGCTGAAACTGGGGGCCCACGCCTTCCCCGACCTGGGGGGCGAGGTGGTGCAGGCCGCCGCCTTTGTTGCGGCAAAGGACACCGCCCCCGGTTCCACCGCCCTGTGCGACCTCTGCGCCTTTGGCAGCAGCGGGGAAAAGGAAGCCGCCTTCCTGGCAGGGCAAAACCGCAGCCTTTGTCCTAAAATTTTGGAGGACCACTGCCTGCCCGGGGGCTGCCGTCCCCTTGCCGAAGCGGCCCGCATCTGCCAGGGCCTTGCCACCGGGGATAATGACCGCTTTGTCCGCCTGTGGTACGAGGTGGACCCCGCCCAAATTGCCCGCTGCTGCCAAAACCGCGCCCAGGCCCAGGCCAGCGGCAAACGCTGGTTCCCCTATAACAAAGGAGGAGGCTTCCGACGCTGGTGGGGCAACGACCTGTATGTGGTGGATTTTGCCGATGACGGCAGAGCCATCCGGGAACAGACCGCCCCCAGCGGCCGTCCCCGTGCCCGGGTACAAAATTCCGACTACTACTTCCGCCCCGGCGTAAGCTGGAGCTTTGTGGGCAGCCAAAACTTTTCGGCCCGTGTGGTGCCGCCGGGCATGATCTTCGACGTGGGGGGCTCCACCGCCTTTCCCTATGACGGCAACCTGCCTGTGCTGGCCGCCCTTCTCAACAGTTCCCCCATCCGCCGCCTGCTGCGGATGCGCAACCCCACCGTCAACTTCCAGGTGGGGGATCTTGCCGCCCTGCCCTGCCCCGAATTGGGAGAACTTCAGCCCGAGGTGGAAAAACTGGCCCAAACCTGCCTGGAGATCTGCCGCCGCCGCTGGGAACAGGCCGAGCCCGCCCCGGCCTTTGCTGTCCACCCCTGGGCGGAGAAAAAACAGGAAACTTTGGAACAGACCGCCCTTGTCTGGAAGCAGAACTTTCTTGCTGAGGAACAGGCCCTTTGCGCCGCGCAGAACCGGCTCAACCATATTTTTGCCGAACTGCTGCAAACCGACGGGGAAGAGGAACCCCCTGCCGCCGCCCCCGACCTTGCCGAAGAATGCCGCCGCTTTTTAAGCTGGTGCGTGGGGGCCGTTGTGGGCCGCTTTGGCGGCGAAGAAACCGACTGCATCCCCCTGTGGGATTGTGCCGGAGGCCTTGCCGCCCGGGTGGAAGAACTGCTTGCCCGCCTGTGGGGGCCGGAACAGTTGGCGGAAGCCCTCGGCTTTTTGGCCCGGCAGCTTGGCTGGAAGGGCGACCCCCACACCGCATTGGCAGAATATTTCCGGGGGAATTTTTGGGCCCACCACAACAAGCTGTATCAAAACCGGCCGGTCTACTGGCTGTGCCCCCACCGGGAACGCCCGGTGCTGCTGTACTACCACGCCCTGAACGCCGACACCGCCAAACGGCTGGCCAAACTGCGCCAAGGCGGCATGACAGCGGAGCTGAAGCAGGCCAAAAAGCTGTGGAGCGCTATGGATAAAAACCTTGGCATTGCCCACCACCTGCGGGCCGCCGCAGAACTTGGATTAACCAAGCTGCCCCCACCCCTGGCCCGCAAGGCAGCCAAAAATCAATAGCCCCAAACGCAAAAGAAGGAGCAGAACCCTGCTCCTTCTTTTTTGATATTCTTATTTTATGGTATCCAAAACCGCTTCTATCTCCTCGGTGTGCATTCCGCCCATGCCCATCACCGGGTAATAGGCGAAGATTATCATCCGGTCGTTACAATAGATGCAGTAAAAAAATTCATTGATCTTGACCGGAACGGGGCCGTCGCTTTGGGTCTGGATATGATATTTTTTTGCGGCAAAACCGCCCAACGAAAGATCAACAGTGTTTACAGAATCGGAGTATTTTTCATCGTAAGGGGCAAAGGGGGCATCCGGGTCATCCACCGCTTCCACCGCCAGCAGCTCCGCTATGATTCTCTTGTTTTCCCCATCATTGCCGACAAATTGACCGTTTTCCATGGTCACCGTTTCCATCGGGGCGCACCCGGCAAAAGAATCGCCAGAAACCAGCACCGAAAATCCGTCAAACTCAACCCTGTAGTACCCATCGGGGATCTCTTCGGTGGCAAAGGAGGGTTCTCCCACATCAATGTCCAGTTCTTCTTCTTGCGGGGCGGGGGAGGTATCGGGCGAAACTTCTTCGGAAACCGGAGGCATGCTTTCCTCTTCCTCGTTTGGTTTTTCAACCATACTGCGGCTTGCACAGGAACAAAGCAGCATCATTGCCATTAAAACAGCCAAAAGTTTTTTCATAAAATCAGGGCCCCTTCCTATCGTTCTTCTGATGTTTAGTATATCTTTTCTTGATTATATGTCAATATGCGTATATATGAATTATCGAAGATATTAAAATCCGCACATACTTTCTATACTTGTTATGGATGGAGGTATCTGCAGATGATAAGCTATGAACCGCTGTTTCGAACCATGAAAGAAAAGGGCATCACCTCTTACCGTTTGGGAAAAATGGGCTTTCCCCTTTCCAACTATTACGCCATGAAGCACGGCGACAACGTTTCCACCCACACCCTCAACCAGCTTTGCAAGCTGTTGGGCTGCAAAATTGACGATATTCTGGAATACATTGACGAAGATTGACCGATGCGCCGCACCAAACTGCCGCGCATCTTTTTTTATTGCCTGTTTATCCGGCCTTCTCTTGCTTTACACCACCCTTTGGCTGTGTTAAAATAACAATGTATGAGCTTGCCGCGGTTTGCGGCAAAATCCTGTCCTGAAAAGGAGAATGTTGTATGGACTACAATCGTCTTGCCGACCTGATCTTCCCCCACATCACCGACACGGTGGAAGACCTTTTTGCCCGCTATCCCCGGCGTGACCTGCCCAAGGGGGCCTGTGTCACCCGTTTTGCCCCCAGCCCCACCGGCTTTATGCACATCGGCGGCCTGTACGCCGCCATGATCAGCCGCCGCATTGCCAAGCAGAGCGAGGGTGTCTTCTACATGCGCATTGAAGACACCGACAAAAAGCGCGAGCTGGAGGGCGGCGTTACCGAGATCATCTCGGCCCTGAAGGACTTCGGCATTGTGTTTGACGAAGGCCCCACCGACGAGGTAAACGAGGCCGGTGCCTACGGTCCCTACAAGCAGAGCCACCGCAAGGACCTCTACCAGACCGTAGCCAAGGACATGATGCGCCGTGGTCTGGCCTACCCCTGCTTCTGCACCGCCGACGACCTGGACGCCATCCGCAAGGAACAGGAAGCCGGCAAGGAAGCCAATGTGGGCTACTGGGGCCGCTATGCCAAGTGCCGCGACCTTTCTTTGGAAGAAATTGAAGCCAACCTGGCCGAAGGCAAGGAATTTGTGGTCCGTCTGCGCAGCCCCGGCAGCGAAGACCGCCGCATCGTCTGCAAGGACATGGTCCGCGGCGACATCGAATTCCCCGAAAATGTGATGGACGTGGTGCTGCTGAAATCGGACGGCATCCCCACCTATCACTTTGCCCATGTGGTGGACGACACCCTGATGGGCACCACCCATGTCATCCGCGGCGATGAATGGCTTTCCAGCTACCCCGTGCACGAGCAGTTGTTTGCCGCAGCAGGCTTCCCCCTGCCCGGCTACATCCACATCGCCCCCATCATGAAGCTGGACGGCAGCAGCAAGCGCAAGCTTTCCAAGCGCAAGGACCCCGAAGCCGCCGTCAGCTATTACCACCAGGAAGGCTACTGCCCCGACGCCGTGCTGGAATACCTGATGACCATTGCCAACAGCAGCTATGAGGAATGGCGCATCGCCCATCCGAAGCTCCCACCACCGACTATAAGCTGAAGCTGGACAAAATGCCTGCCGCCGGCGCCCTGTTCGATATGGACAAGCTGGCCGACGTCAGCAAGGATGTGGTTGCAGGCAAGAGCCAGGAAGAATGCTTTGCCGAAATTTCGGCCTGGGCCGAACGCTACAGCCCCGAGCTGGCCGCCTTTATCAAAGAACGCCCCGAAACCTTTATGGCCACCATCGCCCTGTGGAAGTTCTCGGGCAAAAAGGTGCGCAAGGATATTGCCAAGTGGAGCGACCTGATGACCATGTTCGGCTATATGTACCAGGCAAACTACACCCCCGCCGAATATGAATTTGACGAAAAGCTGACCCCCGCCCTGGTCAGCGAATTCCTGACCGCCTACATGCCCGCCTATGACCCCAACCGGGATTCTTCCGAATGGTTCAGCCACGTGGGCGAGGTTGCCGCCGGTTTGGGCTACTGCCCCAACATGAAGGAATACAAAAAGGACCCCACCGCCTGGAAGGGCAGCATTGCCGACGCCTGCGCCATCATCCGCGTGGCCGTGACCGGCAAGAAAAACAGCCCCGACCTCCACACCATTCTGTCCATCCTGGGCAAAGAAGAGGCCCTGCGCCGCATGCAGGCCTGCCTGGACAGCACCAAGTAACCCCAAACCGAAAAGACCCTGCCGGCCGGCAGGGTCTTTTTTATACGATGACCACCTGGGCCTCTTCAGCATAGCGGGCGCCCACACCGGCGGCCTTCAGCCCGGTGGCGGCCAGGGTCAGCATAAAACCGATGACAATGGCGATGTTGGGCCACAGGGCTCCGGTGATGTTGTCGTCCTCTTCCTCCCGCTGCTGTTTGGCGCGCTCCTGCAGGCGGCGGATGGAGGCCCAGCTGAGCACCGCAATGGAAACGATGCCCACCATCAGCGAGATGAGGGCGGTGCTGGCCGGACGGGGCAGGTCCTCCTCCCGACGTTCCTCTTTGGTGTATTTGCAGCGCAGCAGTTCCCGGCTTTGGGCCGAAGAGATGAGCACCAGCACACTGCTGAGGATGCCGATGATGGTGGCGGTGTCCTCCCAGTTCAGCAGCTCCAGGGTAAGGCGGTCCTGGTCGGCAATTTCAAAGCTGTTGATGGCATTGTGCACCGAAGAAGCCAAGCCGCCCCACCTCCGCAAAAAGTTTCTCCCTTCATTCTATGCCGCGGCATGGGAAAAGGCCCGACGGGTGTTCCGTCGGGCCTGCTTAAAATCTTAGGGGGATATTATTCGGCTGCGAACTGATCTTTGCCAACGCCGCACAGGGGGCATTCGTAATCTTCGGGCAGGTCTTCCCACTTAACGCCCTGAGCTTCTTCGTCGTATTCGTAGCCGCAAACTTCACAGATGTATTTCATAATATTTCTCCTTTTCTTCACTGAACTCTTCATTGAGGAAGTTGTTTCTTCCTTTTCTGTGATTTCATTCTACTATACTTAACTTGATTTGTCAAGTATATTTTGAAAGTTTTTCTAAAAAATTTTTTTGGCATAAAAAAGAGGGCCATCCCATAGGATGACCCTTTTTGTGTTGGGTTATGTACCGCGGCTTACAGACCCTTGCGGAAGTCCTTAACTTCGTCCATGAAGGCCTTTACGCGGGTTACGTCAACGGCGTTTTCAAAAATGCCGTCGTACTTGAAGGTGGTGGCGCAAACGGCACCGTCGGCAGCAGCCAGCTGACGCTTGATGTTGTTAACATTGCAGCCGGTGTTGCAGAAGATGGGGGTGTGCTTAACAGCCTTCTTTACGC
>JAGAPB010000040.1 GCA_017847995.1 Oscillospiraceae bacterium | reverse complement strand
GGTGTGCTGGATACCTCCGTGTATGACGAGATCATCCCCGTGACCGAGGAACAGGCCTACACCGCCGGGCGTCAGCTTGGCCGCCGGGAAGGCATTGTGGCGGGCATTTCCTCCGGGGCGGCCCTGTGGGCGGCTGTCGAAGTGGCCAAACGCCCCGAAAACAAGGGTAAGACCATTGTGGTGCTGCTGCCCGACACCGGGGACCGCTATCTTTCCACCCCCCTGTTTGCCGAATAAAAGACCGACCGAAAGAGGTGCGAGATATGAAGATCATCTCTATCATCAAGGACAACAAACCCTCCCTTTCCTTCGAGGTGTTTCCGCCCAAAACCGACACCGCCTTTGCCTCCATCCAGGCAGCCACCGAAGAGATCGCCGAGCTGCACCCTGCCTTTGTCAGCGTCATCTATGGCGCGGGGGGCGGCACCGGACGCTACACCCTGGATATTGCCAAAAACATCAAGGAAGAGCACGGCGTGCCCACCCTGGCACACCTGACCTGTGTTTCCTCCACCAAAGAGATGGTGCACAGCAAAATTGAGGCCATGAAGGCCGCCGGGATCGAAAATGTGATGGCCCTGCGGGGCGACCTGACCCCCGAACTGGCCCAAAGCGACCGCAGCACCTGGCATTACCGCAATGCCATCGACCTGGTGCGGGAACTGAAGGAAAGCGGAGCCGACTTCTGCATCGGCGGCGCCTGCTACCCCGAAATTCACCCCGAAAGCCACAACCAACAGCAGGATATCGCCTATCTGAAGGAAAAGGTGGATGCCGGGTGCGACTTTTTGACCACCCAGATGTTTTTCGACAACAACCTGTTTTTCAACTTCCTTTATAAAATTCGGGAGGCGGGCATCACCGTTCCGGTGGTTCCCGGCATCATGCCCATCACCAACGCCAACCAGGTGGCCCGTGCCATCCAGCTTTCGGGCTCCTTTATGCCCCAGCGGTTCAAAAGCCTGGTGGATAAATTCGGCGACAACCCCAAGGCCATGGAACAGGCCGGCATCGCCTATGCCACCGACCAGATCATCGACCTGTATGCCAACGGCATTGCCAATGTTCACGTTTATTCCATGAACAAGCCTGCCGTTGCCCGCAAAATTCAGGCAAACCTTTCGGAGATCATAAGGTGAGCGGCCCCGTGGTGCTGGCCGCCCAATATGGGGCCGAGGAAATCATCATCCGCCCCGCCCAGGTGCTGCGCTATCTGGGTATGGGGGGCAAACAGCCCGATGACCAGATGGCCGAACTGATGGAGCAATGTGTTGCTGAGTTCAAAACTGCGGCGAGCTATAAGGTCTGCTGGCTGACCGCCGATATTTCGGTTGAGGAGGTCGGGGTGGCCTTCGGCTTCTTTTATGCACCGGGGAAAAGCCTTGCCCACAACCTGAAAGGCTGCAAGCGGGCCATTTTGTTTGCCGCCACCACCGGAATGCAGGCCGAACAGCAGCGCAGACGCGCCGCGGTTGCTTCCCCTGCCCGGGCGCTGGTGCTGGACGCGGTGGGCACCGCCGCTGTCGAGGCGCTGTGTGACCACTTCTGCGCCGACCGCCGGGCCGAGCTGGGGGGCCAAGGCTTGCGGCCCCGGTTCAGTCCGGGCTATGGCGACCTGCCCCTGCAGTTGCAAAGGGAGCTGCTGGCCTGCCTGGACAGCCACCGCAAGATCGGCCTTTCCCTTTCGGCAAGTATGATGATGACCCCGCAAAAATCGGTGACAGCCATCTGCGGCATCGGCCGGGAGGGCTGTTCAGCCGTTAGCCACGACTGTGAACAATGCGAAAAACGGGACTGTGCGTTCCGTCTTTAGGAGAACTGCCATGACAGTGAAAGAATGCATCCACAAGGGAATATTTTATTTGGACGGCGGCACCGGAAGCAGCCTGCAGGCCCGGGGCCTGCAGCCCGGCGAACTGCCCGAACTGTGGAACCTGACCCACCCCGAAGAGATCGTGGCCCTGGGCCGGGCCTATTACGAGGCCGGAAGCAACGCCATCTGCACCAACACCTTTGGGGCCAATGCCCTTAAATTTGATGGCAGGGATGGCCGCCCCACGGTGGAAGCGGTCATCACCGCCGCCGTGAACAACGCCAAGGAAGCCCGCCGCACCGCACAGGGTGGACAGGCCGAAAAGTTTGTCACCCTGGACATCGGCCCCCTGGGCAGACTGCTGGCCCCCTTGGGCGACCTGCCCTTCGAGCAGGCGGTGGAACTGTTTGCCCAGCAGGTGCGGGCAGGCGTGGCCGCCGGGGCAGATTTAATTTTGATCGAAACCATGAACGACAGCTATGAGACCAAGGCTGCCGTGCTGGCCGCCAAGGAAAACAGCAGCCTGCCCATATTGGTCAGCAATGTTTACGATGCCGACGGCAAGCTGATGAGCGGCGCCGACCCCGAGGCCATGGTGGGCATGCTGGAGGGCCTGGGCGTGGATGCCATCGGCCTCAATTGCTCCCTTGGCCCCCAAAAGATGCTGGAGCTGCTGCCCCGGTTTGTGAACAGCATGTCGGTGCCCCTGCTGGTAAAGCCCAATGCAGGCCTGCCCCGTGTAGAGGATGGCCGTACCGTATATGACCTGGAAGCCAAACAGTTTGCCGGTGTGATGAAAGAAATTGCCGCACAGGGCGGCTGCATTCTGGGCGGCTGCTGCGGCACCACCCCCGAATACATCAAAGAGCTGGCCGCCGCCACCTCCGGCATGGAGGCCAAATTCCCCCTGCCCAAGCAGGACCGCAGCGTGGTCAGCAGCTATACCCACGCCGTTGTGTTTGGCCGGGAGCCGGTGCTCATCGGTGAACGCATCAATCCCACCGGCAAAAAGCGCTTCAAAGAAGCGCTGCGCGCCGCCGACATCGACTATATCCTGAAGGAAGGCATCGGCCAGCAGGAACGGGGCGTGCAGGTGCTGGATGTGAATGTGGGTCTGCCCGAAATTGACGAGCCCGCCATGCTGTGCCGCTGTGTAAAGGAACTGCAGGCTGTCTGCGACCTGCCCCTGCAGCTCGATTCCACCGACTCCGCCGCCCTGGAACAGGCCATGCGCCTGTATAACGGCAAGCCCATGGTCAACTCGGTCAACGGCAGCGCCGAAAGCATGGAGGCCATCTTCCCGCTGGTGAAAAAGTACGGCGGTTTGGTAGTCTGCCTGACCCTGGACGAAACAGGCATTCCCGAAACGGCCGAGGGCCGTCTGGCCATTGCCCGCCGCATTGCCGAAAAGGCCGCGGAATATGGCATCGGCGTGCGGGATCTGATTTTTGACCCCCTGGCCCTCACCATTTCTTCGGAACAGGGCGCCGCCCTGGCCACCCTGCAGGCCATCCCCGCCATCAAGCGGGAACTTGGAGCCTGCACCACCCTGGGCATCTCCAACATCTCCTTTGGCCTGCCCAACCGCGATTTTATCACGGCCTCCTTCTTCACCATGGCGTTGCAGCAGGGGCTGGATGCCGCCATCATGAACCCGTATTCCGCCGAGGTGATGAAGGCCTACCGCTGCTATATGGCCCTGACCGCCCGTGACCCCAACTGCCAAAGCTACATCAACTTTGCCCAAACCCTTGTGGTGGAAACCGCATCGGCACAGCCTGCCCCGCAGGCGGGGGTACAGCCCGCCCAGGGCCTGCAGGGGGCCATCATCAAGGGCCTGAGCGGCGAAGCCGCCCGCCTGGCTGCCCAGGCACTGCAAACCACCGAGCCGCTGGAACTGATCAACAGCGAAATTGTACCCGCCCTGGACGTGATGGGGTAGGGCTTTGAAAAGAAAACGGTCTTTTTGCCCCAGCTGCTGATGAGCGCCGAAGCCGCCAAGGCTGCCTTTGAGGAAGTGCGGGCCCGTATGCCCGCCATGACACGGGAAGGCCCGGCCATCATCGTGGCCACCGTAAAGGGGGATATCCACGACATCGGCAAAAACATCGTTAAAGCCCTGCTGCAAAACTACGGTTACGCCGTGGTGGACCTGGGCAAGGACGTTGCCCCCGAGGCCATTGTGGACTGTGTGCTGGAACGGAACATTGAACTGGTGGGCCTTAGCGCCCTGATGACCACCACCGTGCCCGCCATGGCCGAAACCATCAAACAACTGCGGGAAAAAGCCCCCGGCTGCAAGGTGGTGGTGGGCGGCGCGGTGCTGACCCAGGAGTATGCCGACCAAATCGGCGCCGACAAATATGCCCAAAACGCCATGGAAACGGTGCGCTATGCCCAGCAGGTGTTTGGCATGTAACAACAAAACGAAAGGCCGGGGAGAAGTCCCCGGCTTTTTTGCACCCTTTTTTTGGTCTGACATAGGATAGAGGAGGGGGGATGGACATGGATTTTGGAAGCTGGCGTGAACTGGAAGCTTGGGAGACAGACCGTCTGCTGCAGCAGGCGACTTTCTGCCGTGTGGCCTTTGCCGATGGGGTGCAGCCCTATCTGCTGCCCATGGCCTGCCGGGCCGAAAAGACCCCCGGGGGCGGTTGGCTGTTCCGTTTGACCAGCCGCCGCTATGGCATGAAGATGCAGTATCTGGAGGCCAACCGCCGGGTGGCCCTGGAGTTTGAACGCCAGACCCCCGAAGGGGTGGAAAGCGTGGTGGCCTTCGGCCTTGTGCGGTTTCACCTGCCGCCCGCAGAGGGCGGAAAAGCCGAGTGGAAGGTGGAGCCCTTTCAGATCAGCGGGCGGTATTACGGCAAATAAAAGCACCCCAAAGCTATAAGCTTTGGGGTGTTTGAATGTTATATCAGGGATTTTGTTGTGCCAACCATCCGTCGAAATCAAAATCGAAGGTAGGTTCTCCGCTGAAGAAGCCGCTGTCAGAAAAACCAAATGTGATTTCGTTCGACTCGGCCGAGCCAAACCAGGCAGGGGTTAGCACCATATAGTGGTTTTGGTCGTCCAGTCTGACCCAAATTTCCAGAATGCCATTGCGAAGAGTGACTTCATCAATGGCCTCAAAGTAAACCCTGCGGATGACGTAGTCGTTGTAGGTCAAAGGATAGTTTACATCCTGGGGGGAGGGGAAATCCTCGGGCCAGGGGGCGTGGTGATTGGGCATTTCTTCAAAGGTGCCTTCCCGGAAGGAGAGCAGACGCTGGTTCAGCAGGGCAAGAACTTCCTCGCGGTGGTCCATCAGCCACTGAAAATTTTTGTCCAGCGCGGCATTCCCCTGCGTTATTTCCTGTTCCATCCAGTCGGGAGGAGAGAAACCCAGCGGAGGCTCTTCGGCAGGCGGGGCGGGTTCCTCCGCAGGAGGGGAAGCTTCCTCGATGGGCGGCTGGGGTTCTTCCGGCTGGGAAGAAGATTCAGGCTGTGGAACAGGTTCGGTGGACTGGCCGCAGGCGGCAAGCCCAAACAGCAGGGCAAAACAAACAAGCAGAACAAACAAAGCGCGGCAGAAAGAATACTTCATGTCAGTCACCTCCATTTTGTCGTTGGCTGTTATTTGGTTTTAGAACTGGATGTCGATCTCCATGGCGGGGCGGCCGTTGAGGGACTGGTCGGCCCGGTAGCCCGCCATGTATTCATAGTAGCCCTGGGCGGCGATCATGGCGGCGTTGTCGCCGCAAAGGGAAAGGGGAGGAACATAGAGCTTGAGCCCCTTGGCGTCACATTCCTGCTGCAGACGGCGGCGCAGGGTGCTGTTGGCGGCAACACCACCGGCCAGGGCCAGAGTGTGGTGGCCAAATTCTTCGGCCGCGGCGCAGAAGCGGGTGGTCAGCAGCTCCGAAACGGTGTAGCCAAAGCTGGCGGCCATGTCGGCGGCAACCACCGGTTCGCCCTTCTGCTGGGCATTGTGTACCGTATTGATAACGGCGGTTTTCAGCCCCGAAAAGCTGAAGTCATAGGGACTGCCCTCCACCTTGGGCACAGGCAGCTTGTAGGCATGGGGGTTGCCGTTCTGGCCTTCCTTGTCCATCTGCACCCCGCCGGGGTAAGAAAAGCCCAGGCAGCGGGCGGCTTTGTCAAAGGCTTCGCCTACGGCATCGTCACGGGTGCGGCCCACAATGTGGAAGTCGGTGTAATCCCGCACCTCCACCATATGGGTGTGACCGCCCGAAACCACCAAACAGAAGAAGGGGGGCTTCAGGTCGGGGTGGGCCAGATAGTTGGCGGCAATGTGGCCGCGGATGTGGTGCACCGCTACCAGGGGTTTGTTCCAGGCCAGGGCCAGACCCTTGGCAAAATTGACCCCCACCAGCAGCGCCCCGATGAGGCCGGGGGCGGCGGTCACGGCAATGGCGTCGATGTCGCCGGCGGCAACACCGGCCTGCTGCATGGCGTCACGGGTGACATCGCAGATGTTTTCGGTGTGGCGGCGGCTGGCAATTTCGGGCACCACGCCCCCGAATTTGCGGTGTTCGGCGATCTGGGAGTTGACAGAGGAAGAAAGGACCTTGCGGCCATCCTCTACAACGGCGGCGGCGGTTTCGTCGCAGCTCGATTCAATGGCAAGAATTTTCATCGGTTTACGCTCCTTTGGCTCAGCCAAAAATCAGTTGGCGCAGCTCCTCCACCCTGTGGAAGGCGTAGGTGGAGCTGGCGGTCAGGTCGGCCTCGACCTGCGGGGTGGTGATGCACCAAAATGCGGCGGCGTTATCCACCCCGGCGGCCTTGGCCATATCGTGGCCGGTGTTCAGGTCATCCACCACCAAAACATCCTTCTTTTCCAGCCCAAAGCGGCGGATGGCTTCCTCCACGGCATAGGGACTGGGCTTGCAAAGCTCTTTGGGGTCATCCAGGCTGCTGATGTAGTCGGGCAAAAAGCCGCAGCCTGCCAGATAGTCCTTTTCGATCATATCCCGGTAGCTGTGGCTGGCAACACAGATGATGCCCCCCGCCTTGTGATAGTCGGTCAAAAAATCGGCCATGCCTGCTATCATGGTGGGGCGGTGGTCCATCACATTCTGGCGCCAGAAATCGTACTGCCAGGCCATCTCTTCTTCGCTGAAGCCCCAGCGGCCCATGGCCCAGGGCCGAAAGCCGTGGCTGTTGCCCTCGATGAATTCATCCAGGGGCAGGTTTTTGTCGTCGGGACGCAAAATTTCAAGGATTTTGCACATATTGGGGTAATTGGCTTCAATGGTGCTGTTCATCACGGTGTCGTCGTGGTCCAGCACCAGGCATTTATAACGCAGGTCCATAGCAATAACTTCTTTCTTTACAGGGTGTCGCCCATCACCAGTTCTTCCAGTTGGGCAAGGCTTTCCAACTGGTATTGGGCGTGTTCGCCCATATATTCCCGCAGCGGGGCCAGGTCGTGGCACCAGAAGGCGGCGGCAAAATCCACCCCGGCGGCGTTGGCCATGATGCAGCCGGGCTGCATGTCATCCACCACCAGGATGTCGCTCTTTTCCAGTCCGAAGCGGCGGGCGGCTTCCTCCACGGGATAGGGGTAGGGCTTGCGGTGTTCCACCGGGTCGTCCCAACAGTTTATGTAGTGGGGCATAAAGCCGCAGTTGGTCATGTAGTCTTTTTCGATCATCTCGAAATAGCTATGGGTGGCAACACAGATAATGCCCCCGGCTGCGCGATAGCGGGCCAGAAAATCGGCCATGCCCCGCACAAAGCTGGGGCGGTTTTTCATCACACATTCCTTCCAGAAGGGGTACTGCCAGTCCAGCTCTTCTTTGGTGTAGTGGTACCGTTCCTGCACCCAGTTCTGGTAGCCGTGGAAGGTGCCCAGCAAAAACTCTTCGATGGTCAGGTTCTTTTCTTCGCCGGGGCGCAGATGGGCCAGCGAATCCAGCATATTGGGATAGTTGGTTTCAACGGCGCTGTTGGTAACGGTATCGTCGTGGTCCAAAACAAGGCAGCGGTAACGCAAAGCCATGGAAAGCCTCCCTTTACTTATTTTTGTAGCCGATGGTGCCGCAGCCCTTTTCCAAGGCGACGGTGCCGGTGCGGGCAATTTCCTGGATGCGGTAGGGCCGCAGCAGGTCCACCAGCAGGTCGATGCGTTCGGGGCGGTCGCTGTGTTCTACGGTCAGGGTGGTGGCGGAAATATCAACTACCTTGGCGCCAAAAACGCGGGCAATGTCGATGACCTCGCCGCGGGTGGAGGTGTCGGCTTCCACCTTGATGAGGATCAGCTCCCGGCGGGTGGAGGAGCCATCCTCCAGCAGCTTGATCTTTAGGGTGTCGATCATTTTGTTCAGCTGTTTTTCCACCTGTTCAATGGTGTGTTCGTCCCCTTCCGAAACGATGGTCATGCGGGAGATGGCGGGGTCTTCGGTTTCGCCAACAGCCAGGCTGTTGATGTTGAAGCCGCGGCGGGCAAACAGCCCCGACACCCGCGAAAGAACGCCGGCTTTGTTTTCTACCAGTACAGAAATGGTGCGCTTCATATACTTTTCCTCCGTTGTGTTGGGGTTCAGGGTGTGGTTTCTTCGGGGCTTATCACACATTCCAGCAGGGCGGGGCCATCGGCTTCCAGCAGGCGGTCAATGGCTTCGGCACACTGGTCGGCCTTGGCGATGCGCTGGGCCTGCAGGCCGCAGGCGGCAGCCAGAGCGGTGATATCGGGGGAACTGCCCAGCTCCACCGCATAGCGGTTGCCCTTGTAGCACAGGTCCTGGTGCTCCAGAACCATGCCCAGGCTGTGGTTGTTGATAACGATGATCTTGATGGGAACATGGTGCTGCACGGCGGTGGCCAGCTCGCACATGGACATCTGGAAGGAACCGTCGCCGCAGACAGCCACCACCTGGCGGCCGGGGTCGGCCAGCTTGGCGCCGATGGCGGCGGGAATGGAGTAACCCATGGTGCCCATGCCGCCCGAGGTGAGGAACTTGCCTCCACGCATCAGCACATTGCCGGCGGCCCAGGATTGGTTCTGGCCCACGTCGCACACCAGGATGGAGTCATCCTCCATGCTCATGCTGACCGAACGGAGAAAGACCTTGGGGTTGATGCTGCCGTCGTGGCGGTGGTCAAAATCGGGGCGGAAAAGGCGGCGCTGGTCGTCCAGGTCGTCCATCCACTCGCCGCAGTTGGCCTGGGCGCCGGCTTCGGTCAACTGGGCCAGCACAGTTTTGGCATCCCCCACCAGAGGGATGGTGGTGCCCAGATTTTTGCCGATTTCGGCAGGGTCAATGTCGATGTGTACGATCTTGGCGTGGCCCTCCAAAGAATGGGGGGCGCTGACCGCACGGTCGCCCACACGGGCGCCGATGATGATCAGCAGGTCGGCCTGTTTTACAGCGTAGTTGGCGTAGGGCTTGCCGTGGGTACCCAGCATGCCGAAGTAGTTGACGTGGGCGGTGGGCATGGCCCCAATGCCCATCATGGTGGCAACGGCGGGCAGGCCCGCGGTTTCGCAGAAGGTTTGCAGCTCGGTCTGGGCGTTGGCGGCAATTACGCCGCCGCCAATGCACACCAGGGGGCGCTTGGCTTCGGCAATGGCAGCAACCACACGCTTTATCTGGCCGGGGTGACCCTTGGTGGTGGGGCGGTAGCCGGGCAGGTGACGGGCAACCTGGGCGGCTGCGGGGTCAAACTCGGCGGTTTGGATGTCGATGGGCAGGTCGATGAGCACCGGGCCGGGACGCCCGCTTTCGGCAATATAGAATGCTTCGTCAATGATGCGGGGAATTTCGGCGGGGTTTTTGACCAGATAGCTGTATTTGGTGAAGGGTTCGGCGGCGCCGGTGATGTCGGCCTCCTGGAAGACATCGCGGCCCAGCAGGTCGGTGCTGACCTGGCCGGTGATGGCGATCAGGGGGATGCTGTCCATGTAGGCGGTGGCCAGGGCGGTGATGAGGTTGACAGCCCCGGGACCGGAGGTGGCCACGCACACAGCCGGCCGCCCTGTGATGCGGGCATAGCCGCTGGCGGCGTGCCCGGAGTTTTGCTCCTGGCGCACCAGAATGTGGCGGATGCCCGAGGTGGAAAGCTCGTCATAGAAGGAGCAGATTGCCACACCGGGATAGCCGAAAATGGTATTCACATTTTGTTTTTTCAGGGCAGCAACAAGGGCTTGGGCGCCGGTCATCATAACCATCTTCCTTTCGGGGGTGCAGGGTCAAATAAAAGCAAAAACTGATACAGTATACATTATATAACAATCGCCTTTTTTCAGCAAGAGCGGAGAAGAATGCAACAAAAAAGAAGATGCAGGCCACTATTTTGACAGACAGGATTTGGAAGGCTGCCTTTCGTTGACAGAAAGTGTCCCTTCGGGGTACAATAAATCACAGAGAATTCCACCGCCCCGGCGGTGTTTGCCGCCCCACGGGGCAGAAGGAGGATCCCCCTATGAAAATGCGCAGGATCACAGCGCTGCTGCTGGCTTTGCTGTTGCTGCTGGCCTTTGCCGCCTGCGGCAAGCAGGAGGCCGAAGAACCCGAGCAGTCCGAAGCCCCCGAACTGGAAGAACCCGCCGAATTTCCCGTGGAACTGCGGGATACCATCATTCTGGAAGAGCCCGAAGGGGTGGTTTCCCTTTCCCCCGCCCTTACCGAACTGATGCAGGAAATGGGCCTGGGCGGAACCCTGGAAGGGGTAAGCGACTACTGCGACTCGAATCTGCCCCGCTGCGGCACCCCCCAGCAGATCGACTTTGACGCCATTGAGGACAGCGGCGCCGACCTGGTGGTGACCACCGCCGCCCTGGCCGATGAGGATCTGACCGAACTGCTGCAGATGGACATCGACGTGCTGGTGCTGCCCCGCGCCGGCAGCCTGGAAGAGCTGAAGGACCTGTACATCGACCTGGGCCGCGCCGTGATGGGCGAGATCACCGGCCGCCGGATGGGCGAGGAACTGTGGCAGGGCTTTGAGGACCGGATGAACGACCTTGCCCTGCGGGGGGAAGAATTTGCCGACAGCCGGGAAAGCACCCCCACCGTCATCTTTTTGCGGATGCTGGACTTCACCATGGCAACGGGCGACACCTTTGAACACGACCTGCTGGAAGAAATGGGCTTTCAAAACCTGGCCGCAGAATACGGCGACTGGGTCTTCCCCCAGGATAAGGCTGCCGAACTGACCCCCACCCTTATCATTTCGGACGACGCCATCACCATCCCCGTGCTGGAAAAGAACGCCACCTACAAGGGCACCCAGGCGGTCATCAAGGACCAGGTGGTCACGGTGGATATGGAAGCCTTTGAACGCCAGACCCCCCGTTTGCTGGACGAACTGGAACGGGTGGCCGACTTCCTGTTTGACGGCGTGGTGGAGGCCCGCTCGGCCCAAACCGAAGGCGAGACCATTTGACCCCGACCCAAGGAGCTGAAGAAATGAAACGAATTTTGGTTGCCGCACTGGCACTGGCCCTGTGCGTGGCGTTGGTGCTTTCGGGCTGCCAGCGCGAAACCGCCGCCCGCGAAAGCTTTGAGCAAAACCCGGCCCAACAGCCCGCCGAAGAAAACGCCCCCGGCCCGGACCCCTCCGAAGAAGAGCCTGAGGAGATTCCCGGCCTGGAAGAGCCGCAGCGGGATGCCGACTGGTACGCCGACCGCTACATCCGCGGCCTTTCGCTGCAGCGGCTGGAGGACTTTGGCACCCCAACCGACCTGCCCGCCAACGACCTGGTGGCTTTCTTCTTTATGGCCAACTATGACGGCGAGGATAAGCTGCCCATTCCCGAGGGCTACCGCAGCAACACCGACGGCGTTCTGCTGCTGCCCGGCGACGAGGTGGAAAGCTTTGTTATGGCCCTGATGGATGGGGTGGAGGAAGGCCACCTGCGCGCCAGCCAATACTACAACGAGGACAAGCACATTTATGAACTGAACGGCTTCGGCGTTACCTCCGGCGGCAGCCGGGTGGAAGTGACCGACTACACCCAGCAAGGAGACCGGGTGGAACTGGTATTTGATGTTTATGCCCAAATGACCAACGCCGAGGGCGAACCGGTGGAAATTGGCCCCACCGCCACCCGCCGCGCCGCCTTTTTGGACCAGGGAGATCGGTTCCGGGTGCTTTCGCTGAAAACTTTGTTCCAGGCCGATATGGACAAGCTGATGGAGGATGCCGGATTAATGTGACCCCTTTTACAGCGGTCTGCACGAAAATGCGCTGCAGGCCGCTTTTTGGCGTAAAAAGTGGCAAAAGGACTGATTTTTTGGCTTGACAAAGGCGATTTTCGTCCTTATAATATTTCTGTGACGGCTACGGGCGAAGTATGCCCCAACGCCGCTGGAAACCCATAGAGCGGTACCCCAAAAAGGAGGTGACTGCCTTGAAAATGGATCTTGGCAAAATTTTTGACCTGGAAGGCGAGTCCTTAGTGGTAGAGGACGTTGTGGATCTTTCTTCGGTCAAACTGAGCAGCGGGATCAAACCCTTTGCCCAGCCTGTGCCTGTAAAGGCCGTGGCGCAAAACCGTGCCGGCGTGGTAACACTCAGCCTGTCGGTCAGTTTTACCCTGCGTGTTCCTTGCGACCGTTGCCTCGAAGTTTTCGAGCAAAGTTACAGCCTGACCCCCGAACACACCGTTGTGCGTGAACTGCACGGGGAAGATACCGGCGAATATGTGGTAACTCCGGACGCAGTGGTTGATCTGGACGAACTGGTGCTCACCGATGTGGTGCTGGAACTACCCATGGTCATGCTGTGCAAACAGGACTGCAAGGGCCTGTGCAGCCGGTGCGGTGCCAACCTCAACCATGGCGCCTGTGGCTGCAAGCAGGAAACGGGGGACCCCCGTCTTGCAGTGCTCAAACAATTGCTTGAACAATAATATTGATAATTTAAAGGGAGGCATCCTGTTATGGCAGTACCTAAGAGAAAACATTCCCAAGCCCGCAAGAATAAAAGACGCTCCAATGTTTGGAAACTGGAAATGCCCGCTTTTTCCAAGTGCACCCAGTGTGGCCAGCTGAAGGCTCCCCACAAGGTTTGCCCTCACTGCGGCTACTACAAGGGCAAGGAAATCATCAAGATGGAAGAAGAGGCATAAGCTTCCTTTCATTGTAAGAATGACTATGGAGCAGAGGAGGAGCCTTCCCCCTCTGCTTTTTCCGTTGTAAAGGGAGGTGGACCCCATGGTCAAAATTACCGGAGTGGAAGCCGGTTCCAAGGCCGAAAAGGCAGGCATCAAATCGGGCGAGACCCTGGTGAAGGTGGGGGACTACCCCATCAACGACCTGCTGGATTACCGCTTTTACACCACCGAGGGGGACATCACCCTGACAGTGGAGGACGAACAGGGCGCCCGGCGCCAGGTGCGCATCCGCAAGGGCCAGTACGATGACCCCGGTCTGCTGTTCCAAAGCTTTTTGATGGACAAGCAGCACAGCTGCCGCAACAAATGCGTGTTCTGCTTCATCGATCAGCTGCCCAAAGGCCTGCGCAAGTCCCTCTACTTCAAGGATGACGACGAGCGGCTTTCCTTCCTGTTCGGCAACTTTGTCACCCTCACCAATATGTCCGATGCCGAAATTGACCGCATTATCAAAATGCACATCACCCCCATCAACATTTCGGTGCACACCACCAACCCCGAGCTGCGGGTCAGAATGATGAAGAATCCCCGGGCGGCTTCCACCCTGGATTATTTGAAAAAGCTGACCGACGCCGGCATCGCCATCAACACCCAGATCGTGCTTTGCCCCGACTGGAACGACAAAGACGAGCTGCGCCGCACCCTGGAGGACCTGTGTGCCCTGGGGGATGCCCTGCTGGGCGTGGCGGTGGTGCCCATCGGCCTGACCGACCACCGGGATGGCCTGGAGCCTATGCGGGTGTTCACCCCCCAAGAAGCGGCCGAGACCATCGACATCATCGAAGAATACAGCAGCCGCATGCTGGCACAGCGGGGCGAACGGGTGGTACACCCCGCCGACGAATTCTTCCTGCTGGCCGGGCGGCCCATTCCCGCCGCCGAATACTACGACGGCTTTGGGCAGTTGGAGGACGGCGTTGGCCTGATCGCCGCGCTGGAGGAAGAATTCACCTTCGCGCTGGAGGATACCCCCGGGCGTCCTGTGCAGCGCCAGGTCTGCATCCCCACCGGCCTTGCCGCCGCGGAATTTATTTCCGGGCTGTGCCGCCGGGCCGAGCAGCAGTTCCCCGGGCTGAAGGCCCATGTTTACCCGGTGCCCAACCGCCTGTTTGGCAAACACATCACTGTAACAGGCCTGCTGTGCGGCGCCGACATTGTGGCCGAGCTGCGGGGCAAGCAACTGGGGGAGGAAATTATCCTTTCCACCAGCATGCTGCGCAAAGAGGACGACCTGCTGCTGGATGACACCACTCCCCAGTGGATCGGCGAGCAGCTTGGCAAGCCGGTGCGGGCTGTGCCCTTTGGCGGCCAGGCCCTGCTGGATGCCCTGCTGGGAGACTAATGATGCAAGAAACCGGCCCCGCCGGAAACAATAGACAACAAACAGCGGAGTTTGGCTCCGCATGCCCCTTGAAAGGAGCGTGACCCCATGGCATTGCCCTTGATTGCAGTGGTGGGCAGACCCAATGTGGGCAAATCCACCCTGTTCAACAAACTCATCGGCCAGCGCCTTTCCATTGTGGAAGATACCCCCGGCGTTACCCGTGACCGTATCTATTCCAAGTGTGAATGGCGAAACAAAGAATTTATGCTGGTGGACACCGGCGGCATCGAGCCCCGCACCGACGACGTCATTCTGGCCCAGATGCGCCGCCAGGCCCAACTGGCCATCGAACGCGCCGACGCCATCATCCTTGTCACCGACCTGCGTTCCGGCGTTACCGCCACCGACGCCGACGTGGCCAATATGCTGCTGAAAAGCGGCAAGCCCGTTGTGCTGTGCGTCAACAAGTGCGACAGCCTGGGCGAGCCTCCCATGGAGTTCTATGAATTCTATAACCTGGGGCTGGGCGACCCCGTTGCCGTTTCGGCCGCCCACGGACACGGCACCGGTGACCTGCTGGACGCCTGCTTTGAACACCTCGACTTTGAAAAGGAAGAGGAATATTCTGAGGACTATATCAAGGTTGCCATCATCGGCAAGCCCAATGTGGGCAAATCCTCGCTGATCAACTGCATTTCGGGCGAGGACCGCGCCATTGTTTCGGATATTGCCGGCACCACCCGTGACAGCACCGACACCGTTATCGAAAACGAGTTCGGCAAATATGTCTTCATCGATACCGCCGGCATCCGCCGCCACAACAAGGTGGAGGAAGCCATCGAACGCTACAGCGTGCTGCGGGCCTATATGGCCGTTGACCGCAGCGACGTCTGCGTCATTATGATCGACGCCACCCAGGGCTTTACCGAACAGGACAGCAAGGTGGCCGGCTATGCCCACGAACAGGGCAAGGCCTGCATCATTGCTGTCAACAAGTGGGACGCCGTGGAAGATAAGACCGACAAAACCATGAACGAGCATCTGGAAAAGCTGAAGATCGACTTCTCCTTCATGCCCTATGCTCCTTTCATCTTCATTTCGGCCAAAACCGGACAGCGTGTGGTCAAGCTATACGAGATGATCAACCGTGTGGCCTCAATGAACGCCATGCGCATCTCCACCGGCGTGCTCAACGACCTGCTGGCCTATGCCACCAGCCGTGTGCAGCCCCCTTCCGACAAGGGCAAGCGCCTGCGCATCTTCTACATGACCCAGGCTTCCACCAAGCCTCCCACGTTCGTCTGCTTCTGCAACAAGGCCGAGCTGTTCCACTTCTCCTATCAGCGCTATCTGGAAAACCAGATCCGCGAACAGTTTGGCATGGAAGGTACCCCCATCAAGATGATCGTCCGGGAACGCGGCGACAAGTAAAAACCTGCCGACCGGCCCATGCTGAAGCGTGGGTCGGTTTTTTGTATCAAAAACCCCTGCAATAGGCCAAAAACCTTGGTGAAATCGGGCATGGAAGGAAACGGAAAAAGGAGTATAATTTTACTCGTTGTGACAAAAAAGATTATTCCACACAGAGGAGGCGTGAAAAGGCGGCTGCGGCCAGCCTTTGCACAGAATGAAGATTTTTGAACCCAAGTTTTTTACGGGGCTGAAAAAGCTCAGCGGTAAGCAGCTGGCCAACGACATTGTGGCCGGTGTCATCGTTGCCATCATCGCCCTGCCCCTCAGCATCGCTTTGGCCATCGCTTCGGGCGTTTCGCCCGAAAAGGGCCTCTACACCGCCATTGTTGCGGGCTTTGTCATTGCCCTGCTGGGCGGCAGCAATGTGAACATTTCCGGCCCCACCGCCGCCTTTGCCACCATCGTGGCGGGCATTGTGGCCCAGTTTGGCACCGAGGGCCTGGTGCTGGCCACCATCATGGCCGGCTTGCTGCTGGTGGTCATGGGCCTGTGCCGCTTCGGCAGCCTGATCAAGTACATTCCCTACACCATCACCACCGGCTTCACCTCCGGCATTGCTGTTACCATCGTCATCGGGCAGATCAAGGACTTTTTGGGCCTTACCTTTGCCCCCGGCACCAACGCCATTGAATCGCTGGAAAAGCTGGAGGCAGTGGCCCATTCCATCGGCACCTTTAACCCCCAGGCGCTGCTGGTGGGCCTTGTGGGCCTGGCAATCTTGATCGTCTGGCCCAAGATCAACAAGAAGATCCCCGGCTCGCTCATCGCCGTTGTGGTGGGTGTTGTGATGGTCAAGGCCCTGAACATGGAGGTAAACACCATCGGCGACCTTTATACCATCAGCCGCGACCTGCCCGCCTTTGCCCTGCCCGGCTTCAGCTTTGAGGCGGTGCGTCAACTGCTGCCCAGCGCCTTCACCATCGCCATTCTGGCTGGTATCGAGTCGCTGCTTTCCTGCGTTGTTTCGGACGGCATGATCGACGACCGCCACAACAGCAACACCGAACTGATCGCCCAGGGCGTGGGCAACATTTGCTCCGGCCTGTTTGGCGGCATCCCCGCCACCGGCGCCATTGCCCGCACCGCCGCCAATGTAAAGAACGGCGGCCGCACCCCCGTTGCCGGCATGGTACACGCCCTTGTGCTGCTGCTCATCTTGGTGGTGCTGATGCCCTATGCCGCCTGGATCCCCATGCCCATCATTGCCGCCATTTTGTTTATGGTGGCAGATAATATGTGCGAGTGGCGCCAGTTTGTTTCCATCTGCAAAACCGCCACAAAAAGCGACATCGTGGTGCTGGTGGTCACCTTTGTGCTGACCGTGGTGTTCGACCTGGTGGTCGCCATCGAGGTGGGCATGCTCATCGCCATGCTGCTGTTTATGAAGCGTATGGCCGACGTTACCCATCTGCGCACCTGGTCGGCTGCCGATGAGTTTTCCTCCAAGGACGCAGGCCGCCTCAAAAAGATCCCCGAGCGCACCGCCGTCTTTGAGATCAACGGCCCCATGTTCTTTGCCTCTTCCGATAAATTCAGCGCCATCCCCATCAAGGAGGGCACCAAAGTTATCATTCTGCGCATGCGCAATGTGCCCACCCTGGATATTTCGGCCATGCGCACCCTCAAGGCCATCCATTCTGTCTGCAAGGATACCGGTGTGGCACTGCTGCTTTCCCATGTGAACGAGCAGCCCATGAACGTTATGGTAAAGTCCGGCTTTTTTGCCGAGCTGGGTGCCGAAAACTTTATGGATAACATCGACGCCGCCCTGGCCCGTGCCGAAGAACTGAACGGTTAAACAAATGCCCCTGCCTTCCGCTTTGGAGGGCAGGGACTTTTTAGTAGCTGTCGAAGCTGAGGGAACCTTTCAGCTTTTCCAGAGCCTTCTTTTCCAGCCGGCTGACATAACTGCGGGAGATATGCAGCAGTTTGGCCACTTCCCGCTGGGTGAGGGGCAGCTGCCCCCGCAGACCGTAGCGCAGGTTGATGATCTGCCGTTCCCGGCTGTCCAGCGCCGAGTTGATGCAGCGGTGCAGCTCTTCCGACCGAAGCTGCAGATCCACCCGGTCCAGCATATCGTCCTCCTGGCTCATCACATCCAGCAGGGTAAGGGCGTTGCCGTCCTTGTCGGTGTCGATGGGGTCGCTGATGAAAACATCCCCGGCGCTTTTTCGCTTGCTGCGGAAGAACATCAGGATCTCGTTTTCCACGCAGCGGGAGGCATAGGTGGCAAAGCGGGTGCCCTTTTCGCAGTCAAAGGTGGAAACGGCCTTGATCAGCCCGATGGTGCCGATGGAGATGAGGTCCTCCTGGTCCCGCGAGGCGGCGTAATACTTTTTGATAATGTGGGCCACCAGCCGCAGGTTGTGCTCGATCAGCCTGTTGCGGGCCGCGGCATCGCCCCGGCGCACCGCCAGCAGGCATTCCCGCTCTTCGGCGGCGCTCAGCGGTTTGGGGAAGGAACCGGTGCCGCTCAGGTGCAGCACCAAAAACACCAGATTACCTAGGGCAAACAACACAAGGGAGGAATACATGGGGGTCACTCCTTTCCGATGCATCAGTTTATGCAGCGCAAAGTTTGACCCATGCCCAAAGAAAACGAAACTTTTCTTCCGCTGGCCCCGGGTTTGTGGTACAATGGTTGCATATAGATGAAACATCACCGGGCGTTTGCCTGTTTTGGAAAGGAACATCCGTTATGGGAAGATTGTTTGGAACCGACGGCGCACGCGGCATTGCCAACACCGAAATAAGCTGTGAGCTGGCCGCCAACATTGGCCGCGGCCTTGCCATGATTTTGGAAGAACGCATTGGCCGCCGCCCCCGGGTACTCATTGGCCGGGATACCCGTGCCTCGGGCGAGATGCTGGATGCCGCCGTTGCCGCCGGGCTGTGCTCGGCCGGTGCCGATGTGGTGCGCCTGGGCGTGGTGCCCACCCCCGCCGTTGCCTGGCTTACCACCAATATGGCCGCCGACGCAGGGGTCATGCTTTCGGCCAGCCACAACCCCGCCGAATACAACGGAATCAAAATTTTTGGGCCCAAGGGCTTCAAACTGACCGACGATGAAGAATTTGAAATTGAAGATATCGTGCTGGACCACTCCATCCCCTATGCGGTGAAGTGGGGCGCCGGCGTGGGCCGCATCACCGAGGATACCTCGGCG
>JAGAPB010000039.1 GCA_017847995.1 Oscillospiraceae bacterium | reverse complement strand
GCCAACGGGTTGGCCCCCGCGGCGGGCCAGCAGGTGCAGGCAGGTGCGGTCATCGGCGCCGCCAAAGTTTTGGGGCAGGCCAAATTCCATGGTAAAAATGGAATGGCGCAGCCGTTGCAGTTCTTCAAACAAGGGGTGCCCGCTGCCCATCCAGATGAATTCTGTCATATCACTCAGCTCCTGTGTAAAAACAAAATGGGGTGGAAGCTCCACCCCATTATTATACCCCTTCATACCGGCCATAGCAACCGCAAAGCCAACATCAGCACCACGCCGGGAACGCCGCCCACGCCGGCCACCCCCAGCGAAAGCAGACTGACCGGCAGCGAGACCCCGGTCCAGGCGGCGGTCAGGTTGACCAAACCAAAGGCCAGCAGCCCCGTGATGGCCGAAAAAAGCCATCCGAGCCAAAACCTGCCCAGCCGCAGCAGAAAAATGAGCATCAAAACGGCGGCGACGCCCAGCAGGGCCAGGGTGATGTAAGCGTTGTCCATGGGGTTCCTCCTTGCGGAGACCTGTTTTTACAGCAGCCCGGCGGCCTTGAGCATGCGGTTGGCACGGGGCTGTTTTTCGCCCCGGCTGCGGCATCCCGATTTGCGGGCCTCGCCCAGCAGATAAAGGTAATAGCTGTTGAGGGCCTTCATTTCATAGATGCAGGCGTCGGTGAGTGTTTCATCGTCGCTAAGATCAAACAGGTCTTCCGCCAATTTCATTTTGTATTTGATGGATCGGATCTGCTGCAGCAGGGCAGCCTCCTCATTTGTTACATCCGACTGCTGTTCGGCAGGCAGTACATCAAAAATACCACTGAGCATGCAATACCATCCTTCCAATGTTTATGATGAAAGTGTGGCCGGTTATCCCTGTTTTTATGCTTCCTGCGATACTTTTTGACCTGAAACAGAAATGTTCACACAATAAGACTGGACATAATCGCCTGTGGCTGATAAAATAAATAAGATTTCGTTAAGAAGAATATGCAAAAGAAAGAGATGTGAACGGAATGAATTTTGCAAAGCGTATGCTGGCCCTGATGCTGGCGGTGATGATGGTGTTTGCCCTTACCGGCTGTTCCGACACCCTGGCAGATGACACCGATGTTGTTGCCACTTATGATGACCTCAGCATGAACGGTATCCTTTACACACGCTTTTTGCTGGATGCTTATACTCTGGCCGATACCTACAAGGATGACCCCGCAGCCGATGTGCTGGATACCACCGTGGAAGGAATTCCCGCGGCAGAGTGGATCCAAAACACCGCCTATGCCGATGTGGAACGCTACTTTACCTGCCTGGAAAAGTTTGAAAAATCCGACATGGAATTCACCGACGAGGACCAGACCTATGTGGACGACTACGCCGCAAACATGCTGGAGCAGTATTCCTTCCTGTACGGTCCCTTTGGCATCGACCTGCAGTCTTTGAAGGACTACTACTCCTACAACATCAAGTCCATGGCCCTGTTTGATTACTATTACGGTAAGGGCGGCGAAAAGGAAGTTCCCGAAGAGGAGATCAAGGCAAAGCTGGCCGATACCTACAACCTGACCAAGGTCATGATCTTTGACAAGGCTCTGCCCACCACCGATGCCGACGGCAACCTGGTGGAGCCCTCCGCGGAGGAAGTTGCTGCCGCCGAGGCCAAGGCCCGCAGCTATTATGACCGTGCCGTTGCCGGCGAGGATTTTGAACAGCTCATCATCGAATGGGAGAGCGACCTGTTTGCCGGCCAGGACATTGGCCACACCCACGAGGAAGAGGGCAGCCATGACCTGATTACCCAGATCGGCGGCAGTTCTGTTCCGGTGGCCTATTCTTCGGTGATGGACGCCGCCCCCTTTGGCGAACCCCAGTTTATCGAAGATAGCGACGTGTATTACGTTGCCACCCGCTATGACATTGCCGAAGACCAGGTGCAGCTTGAAAGCTACCGCTCCACCATTCTGCTGGCCCTGCGTTCCGAAGACTTCCGGGTCATGACCGAAGAATGGATGCAGGAAGTGGATGTTACCTTTAACGACGCCGTGATCGAAAAGTATTCCCCCGAGTGGATTGCCAAGGCGATGAACAAGCTGGGCCTGACCAACAACATGGCACAGTAAACCAAACAACAAAACGCCCCTGCCGCGGCAGGGGCGTTTTTTCTTGCATTTGTGGGTCAGTTGCCATCGATCAGATCCTGCATCTGGGGCCACAGGCCGTCCAGGCATTCAATGGCCTTGCGGTAGAGCTGGTACTTCTTTTCATAAATGGCTGTTTTTTCAGGGTTGGGGTAAACGGGAGCCGAGAAGCTGCTCATGTTGGCGGCAGCTTCGGCCAGGCTGGCGTATTCGCCGGTGGCGGCGGCAACCGAGATGGCACAGCCCAGGGCACCGGTTTCGTTGGCGTCAACGGTGACAATGGGCATGTTCATAATGTCGGCAAACATCTGGGTCCAAACGGTGGAACGGGCGGCGCCGCCGGCCAGGCGGATGCACTTGGGGGCGGTTTCGCGGGTGGCCATCAGCTTGTCAAAATGGTGGCGGTGGCAGAAGGCGATACCTTCGTAAACGCTGCGGAGCATATGCTTGCGGGTGTGGTTGGTGCTGAGCCCCACAAAGGTGCCCTTGGCGTTGGGGTGTGCATTGGAGCCCATCAGGAAGGGCAGATAGACGGGGACGAATTCCTCGGGGGCGATGCTTTCCACCCACTGGTTGAGCTGGTCGTAGATGCTGGTTCCGGCCTGCTTGGCGGCGGCCTTCACTTCGGGCAGCAGTTGGTTGATGAACCATTCGTTGTTGCCGGCCGAGGTGGGGCTGCATTCTTCAATGAGGTAATATTCGGGCAGGCAGAACAGGGAGTTGAGCATGACCTTGCCGTCCAGAACGGGAGTGCGGCGGATGTATTCGTTGATGGACCAGGTGCCGGCGATCATGCAGATGTTTTCCTCATCGGTAATGCCCACCGAAAGGGCGCAGGCGTCGATGTCAAACATACCGCCGATGACGGGGGTGCCCTCGGCCAGGCCGCACTGGGCGGCGGCTTCGGCACTTACCTGGCCGGCAATTTCGGTGCCCTTGCACAGGGGCGGCAGGGCATCAAATACTTCGCCGATGCCGAACAGGTCCAGCAGGTTTTTGTCGTAGTCGCGGGTGTGCAGGTTCATCAGGTTGGCACCGGAATAGTCGGTGATTTCGGCACGGGCCTCGCCGGTCAGGCGGAAGCGCACGTAGTCCTTGCAGGCGAAAACCCACTTGATGTCCTTGTAGCGTTCGGGCTGGTTGTCCTTCATCCAGGCCAGCAGCGAAACCGGCTGGCAGGCCAGAATGTGCTGGCAGGAAAGCTGGAAGACCTTTTCTTCGGTGCCGTCGGCAGCCC
Source organism: Oscillospiraceae bacterium (assembly GCA_017847995.1). Lineage (GTDB taxonomy): Bacteria > Bacillota > Clostridia > Oscillospirales > Ruminococcaceae > Heteroruminococcus. The sequence continues at coordinate 40,532 of JAGAPB010000039.1, read as the reverse complement.
ACTTAACAGGGTATTCCCAGGCGCGGTTGTCGGTGGAGATGATGCCGTAGCCCAGGGGTTTTTCGTCCCTGCCCCACAGATAAAGGCCCTTGCCGTGGCCGGCAATGCCCACACCGGCAATGTCCTTGGGGTCCACCCCCGATTCTTCCACAACGGTGCGGATGACCCGGCAATTGGCCTGCCACATTTCGTCCATATCGCGCTCCACATAGCCGGGGGCGGGGGTGATCATTGCAGTAGAGACCGAGGCCACCTTGATCTCGTTGCCTTTGGCGTCATAGAGGGCGGCCTTTGTGGCGGTGCCGCCGTTATCAAGTCCCATAAAATACTTCATGATACTGTCTCCTTGAAAAAGTACTGAAATTTTGCGGGTTGAATGCTTGAAAGTATCATATCATATTTCACAAAAATTTACCACAATCCGACCGAATCAAGACAGAGTGCAACAAAGTATTTTGCAAAGGATTTTTTGACGCTGCTTTATTTTGCAATTTGCACTTGAATGGAGTAATATTGACACGGATCACATTTGAAAGACAGAGAGGATGAGATGAGTTTGAAACATCTTTCCCAAATCGCATGGATCGCCGCCGTCTCTTTCGGGGGCGAACTGCTGAATTATCTGCTTCCGCTGCCCATTCCCGGCAGCATCTACGGTTTGGTGCTGATGCTCATTTTGCTGATGACCGGGATAGTAAAGCTTGACCGGGTGAAATCTGTGGGGGACTGGCTTGTATCCATTATGCCGGTGATGTTTGTCGGCCCTGTTGTAGGGCTTATCAGCAGCTATGACAGCTATAAGGATATTATCATTCCGGTTTTTGTCATTACCGTGCTGACCACTGTCATCACCATGGCTGCCACCGGTCTTACCGCCCAGGGCATCATCCGCCTGCAGGAGGGAAAGGAGGATGAAACCAATGCTGAATGAAATGGCTGCCAATATTTCTTTCTTTGGTATCTTCCTCACCGGCGTCATGTATACCCTTGCCATCGCCATACAGAAGCGGTTCAAAAGCCCGCTGCTCAACCCCTTGCTGGTGGCCTGCATCATCATCATTGCGCTGCTGCTGATAACCGATATTGACTATAATATTTTCCTTTATGGCAAGCTGAAGGCCGACGGCAGCTATGACGGCACCGGAGCAGTCATGTTCCAGAACCTGCTGACCCCTACCACCGTCTGTCTGGCCATTCCTCTTTACGAAAAGCTGAGGTATCTGAAGAAATACCCGGCGGCCATTTTGGGCGGCATCCTGGCCGGAACGGTGGCCTGCTTGACCAGCGTTCTGCTGCTGAGCATGCTGTTTGGCCTTGACCACACCCAGTATGTGACCCTGCTGCCCAAAAGCATCACCACCGCCATCGGCATGGGTGTTTCGGAAGAGCTGGGGGGCATGCCCGCCGTTACGGTGGCCTCCATTGTGCTCACCGGCATTATCGGCAATGTCATTTCCGGCGGGGTACTCAAGCTGTTCCATATCAGCCACCCTGTGGCCCAGGGAGTGGCCATCGGCACATCCTCCCACGCCATCGGCACCGCCCGTGCCCGTGAGTTCGGCGAGGTGCAGGAGGCCATGAGCGGCCTTTCCATCGCCGTATGCGGCCTGATGACGGTGGTGCTGGCCTCCTTCTATGCAATGATCCATTTCTAAAAAGAAAGCCGCCTCTTTTGGTTTAAAAGGGGCGGTATTTTTCTGCCCGCCTTGACAAAGCGGAAAGGCTCATTGTATCCTTTAAACCAGAATGTTTTGGAAAGAAATTGGTGAAACGATGAAGAAACTTGTGGTGGGCATCCTGGCGCATGTTGACGCCGGCAAAACAACATTGAGCGAAGCCTTGCTTTACCTCAGCGGCAGCCGCAGAACCCTGGGCCGCGTGGATCACGGCGACGCCTTTTTGGATACCGATGCCCAGGAACGGGAACGGGGCATCACCATTTTTTCCAAGCAGGCCAACCTGAACTGGAACGGCTGCGAGATCACCTTGCTGGATACCCCCGGCCATGTGGATTTTTCGGCTGAGATGGAGCGTACCCTGCAGGTGCTGGACTGCGCCATTTTGGTCATCAGCGGCACCGACGGGGTACAGGGCCACACCCGCACCCTGTGGAAGCTGCTGGAACGGTACCAGGTGCCCACCCTGCTGTTTGTCAACAAGATGGACCAAAGCGGCGCCGACCGCGAAAGGCTGCTGGAGCAGTTCCGGAACCGCCTGAACGGCGGCTGTGTGGACTTTGGTGCTGATTTGGAGCAGCGGGACGAAGCGGTGGCTCTGTGCGACGAAAAGGCCATGGAGGCCTTTTTGGAGGAGGGCAGCGTGGGGGATGGGCTGATTTCTGACATGATCGCCTGCCGCAGGGTGTTCCCCTGCTGGTTTGGCTCGGCCCTGAAGCTGCAGGGCATCGGGGAATTTTTGGACGGCCTGGTGCGGTACGCCCCCCAGCCTGTTTATCCCCAAGCTTTCGGCGCCAGAGTATTCAAAATCTCCCGTGACAGCAAAAACACCCGTCTGACCTGGATGAAGATAACCGGCGGCAGCCTGCGGGCCAAAACCCTGCTGCAGGGGCAAACGGGGGAGACTGCCTGGGAAGAAAAGGCCGACCAGCTTCGGCTGTATTCGGGCGAAAAGTTCGCCCCGCTGGAAGAAGCGGCAGCAGGGCAGATCGTGGCCGTTACCGGCCTTAGTCAAACCCGCAGCGGCCAGGGCCTTGGGGCCCAGGAGGATGCCCCCACTGCCATGCTGGAGCCGGTTCTCAATTACCGCATGATACTGCCCGACGGCGTGGAGCCCTTTACCATTTTGCCCAAGCTGCGTCAATTGGAGGAAGAAGACCCCATGCTGCGCATCCTGTGGAACGAACAGTGGAAGGAAATTCATGTGCAGTTGATGGGCCAGGTGCAGTTGGAGGTGCTGACCCGGCTGATGAAGGATCGCTTCGGTCTGGATGTTGCCTTCGATGTGGGCAGCATCATCTATAAAGAAACCATTGCCAATGCTGTGGAGGGGGTTGGACACTTTGAGCCATTGCGCCACTATGCCGAGGCGCATCTATTGATGGAACCCGGCCCCCGGGGCAGCGGTCTTGTGGTGGGCAGCAGCTGCAGCACCGACCACCTTGACCTGAACTGGCAGCGCTTGGTGCTGACCCACCTGCTGGAACGGGAACATCCCGGCGTGCTGACCGGTTCGGCCATCACCGATATGAAGATCACCCTGGTGGCAGGGCGCGCCCACCTGAAGCATACCGAAGGGGGAGACTTCCGCCAGGCCACCTACCGTGCCGTGCGCCAGGGCCTGATGCAGGCCGAAAGTCTACTGCTGGAGCCTTTCTACGATTTCCGCCTGGAACTGCCCATGGACAGCGTGGGCCGCGCCATGACCGACCTGCAGGGCATGGGGGGAACCATCAACGACCCCGAAACCGAAGGGGAAATGACGGTGCTGACCGGTTACGCCCCGGTTGCCGGGCTACAGAACTATTGGCAGGAGGTGACGGCTTATACCCGCGGCTTGGGGCGGCTTTCCTGTTCCTACCGCGGCTACGAGCCCTGCGGCGAAGCCGAAAAGGTCATCGAAGCCATCGGCTACGACCCGGAACGGGATGTGGACAACCCCGCCGATTCGGTCTTCTGCGCCCATGGCGGCGGATACAACGTGAAATGGGACCAGGTGTTTGACCATATGCACGTTCACAGCGGCCTGAAGCTGGGGCAAGAGGAAAAAGTACCCCAGCAGGAGGCCCCCCGCCCGGTGCAGCGCACCGAATATCGGGGTTCCTTCGAGCAGGACAAGGAGCTGATGGCCATTTTTGAGCGCACCTATGGCAAGATAGAGCGCAAAGCCTTTGAGCCCCAGCGCAAGCCTGCCCGCACCGAGCTGGCTGAACACTATACCCTGAAGGAAAAGAAAAAGGCCGGCCCCGAATATCTGCTGGTGGACGGCTACAACATCATCTTTGCCTGGGAGGAACTGAAGGCCCTGGCCCAGACCGACCTGGCCGCCGCCCGCGCGGTGCTGGAGGATATTTTGGCCAACTACCGGGGCTTCCGCAAGTGCGAGATCATTCTGGTCTTTGACGCCTATAAGGTGAAGGGCAACCCCGGCTCGGTGGAAAAGCGGAACAACCTGTACATCGTTTACACCAAGGAGGCCCAAACCGCCGACAATTACATTGAACGCACCACCTACGAGCTTAGCCGTGACCACCAGGTGCGTGTGGCAACCTCGGATGGGTTGGAGCAGATGATCATTCTGGGACATGGGGCGATGCGGCTTTCGGCCTCGGCCTTCAAGGCAGAGGTGGAGGCCACCCAGCTGCAAATAACCAAGCTGATCGAAGAACACAATCTGAAAAACCGTGGAAATTATAAGATCCGGGATGTAGCCGACCTAAGCTGAGCCTGCCGCCTGACCATTTGTTTGGTTGGGCGGCTTTGGTTTTTGCAAATTATCAATTGTATAAACGCGACAGAAATTTTATAAAAATTAAATATTTTCAACCGATTTGTTTGTGAATTTTTATACTTTACTTTGGGGATTTAAAGTGATATAGTATGTACATACTTCAACGCTTTTAATCATTAAAGCGCAATATCAAAGGAGATGTCATACAATGAAAAAGATTCTTGCTATGCTGCTTGCACTGATGATGGTGCTTTCCATGACCGCCTGCGGTGGTTCCTCTGCTCCTGCTGAAGCTCCCGCAGCCGAAGATCCCGAAGCTGAAGTTCCTGCCAAAACCTTTACCGTTGGCATCTGCCAGTTGGTCCCCCACGTTGCACTGGACGCCGCCACCCAGGGCTTTAAGGATGCCCTGGTGGACGCACTGGGCGACTCTGTTGTGTTTGAAGAACAGAACGCCGCCGGCGATGCCGCCACCTGCGCTGTTATTGCCAACGATTTTGTTTCCGCCAATGTTGACCTGATCCTGGCCAATGCCACCCCCGCCCTGCAGGCTGCCGCTGCCGCCACTGCCGATATCCCCATCCTGGGCACCTCGGTCACCGAATATGGCGTAGCCCTCAGCATTGCTGATTTTGACGGTCTGGTAGGCTCCAACATTTCCGGCACTTCCGACCTGGCTCCCCTGGACCAGCAGGCTGCCATGATCAAGGAATGGTACCCCGATGCCAAGAATGTTGGTCTGGTTTACTGCTCGGCCGAGGCCAACAGCCAGTATCAGGTAGACGAAGTTCAGAAGTTCCTGGAAGAGATGGGCTATGCCTGCACCCAGTACGCCTTCTCCGACTCCAACGATATGGCTGCTGTTGCCCAGACTGCCGCTGACAACAGCGACGTCATCTATGTTCCCACCGATAACACCGTTGCCTCCAACACCGGCATCATCGACAACATCTGCCGTCCCGCCGGCATCCCCGTTTTCGCCGGGGAAGAAGGCATCTGCGGCGGCTGCGGCGTAGCCACCCTGTCCATCAGCTACTACGACCTGGGCGTTGCCACCGGCAAAATGGCTGCCAAGATCCTGACCGGCGAAGCCAATGTGGAAGAAATGCCCATCGAATACGCTCCCCAGTTCACCAAGAAGTTCAACGAAACCATTTGCGCTGATCTTGGGGTTGCCGTTCCCGAAGGCTATGTAGCCATCGAAGCTGCTGAATAATAACAGCATATTCCAAGAATGGAAAGAAGCAGCGGAAAGGAAACTTTCCTTCCCGCTGCTTTTTGCCTTATGATAAAATTTGCAAAAAACAGACGAATTTCTCAACAGGGGGAAAAGATGAATGTTAGACTTTATTGGTGCGATACCGGGCGCTGCCTCCCAGGGCCTTATCTGGGGCATTATGGCCATCGGTGTCTACATCACTTATCGAATTTTGGATATTGCCGACCTGACCGTTGACGGCTCCTTCTGCACAGGCGGTGCGGTCTTTGTTGTGCTTTACGCTTCGGGAACCAACATCTGGCTGGCCATGCTGGCCGCCTTTGTTGTGGGCATGGTGGCAGGCCTTGTGACCGGCCTGCTGCATACCGGCTGCGGCATTCCCGCCATTCTGTCCGGTATTCTTACCCAGCTTGGCCTGTGGTCGGTCAACCTGGCCATCATGGGCATGAAGGCCAACGTTTCCATCAATGTTATCGACAAGGAAGTGCTGAACAAGCTGCTGGTTTCGCTGCGCTTTGTGCAGGATGTGGCCAAGGGCGACCGTCCTTTTACCCAGCATCCCATCTTTGTGGTCGGCATCTTTACATTGGTTTTGATCGGCCTTCTCTATTGGTTCTTTGGCACCGAACTGGGCGCTTCGCTGCGTGCCACCGGCTCCAATGCCCGCATGGCCAGCGCACAGGGCATCAACATCAACTTCACCAAGGTGCTGGCACTGATGATCTCCAACGGCATGGTGGCCCTTTCCGGCTCGCTGCTGGCACAGTACCAGAGCTTTGCCGACATCAACATGGGCCGCGGTGCCATCGTGATCGGTCTGGCTGCCGTTATCATCGGTGACGTGCTGTTTGGCAAGCTTTTCCGCAACTTTGCCCTAAGCCTGCTGGCAGTCTCCATCGGCGCCATCCTCTACTACATCGTTATCCAGGCGGTTTTGGCCATGGGCCTTAACTCCAACTACCTCAAGCTGCTGTCGGCAGCCGTTGTAGCCATCTTCCTTTCGGTGCCTTACTGGAAGAGCAAGGTGCACGCCAAGCCCGCACGAAAGGAGGCTGCAAAGAATGCTTGAAGTAAAAAATATCTTTAAGACCTTTAACGCCCACACGGTGAACGAAAAATGCGCCCTGCAGGGGGTAGACCTGCAGCTGAACGAGGGCGACTTTGTTACCGTTATTGGCGGCAACGGCGCCGGTAAATCCACCCTGCTGAATGCCGTAGCCGGTGTTTGGCCCGTGGATGACGGCTCCATCACCATCGACGGTGTGGATGTTACCCATCTGCCTGAATACAAGCGTGCCAAGTTTATCGGCCGCGTGTTCCAGGACCCCATGATGGGCACCGCCCCCACCATGCAGATCGAAGAAAACCTTGCCCTGGCGGCCCGCCGCGGCCAGGCCCGTGGTTTGGGCTGGCACATTTCCAAGGAGGAAAGGGAACAGTACCGCCAACTGCTGAAGGACCTGGACCTGGGCCTGGAAGACCGCTTGACCAGCAAGGTGGGGCTGCTTTCGGGCGGCCAGCGCCAGGCGCTTACCCTGCTGATGGCATCGCTGAAAAAGCCCAAGCTGCTGTTGCTGGATGAACACACCGCAGCCCTTGACCCCAAAACCGCCGCCAAGGTTTTGGAGATCAGTGACCGCATCGTTTTGGAAAACAACCTGACCACCATGATGGTGACCCACAACATGAAGGACGCCATTGCCCATGGCAACCGCCTGATCATGATGCATGAGGGCCGAATCGTTGTTGATGTTTCGGGCGAACGGAAAAAGAACCTTACCGTTCCGGAACTGCTGGAGCTGTTCAACCGCGCTAGCGGCACCGATGTTGTCAGCGACAAAATGCTGCTTGCATAACCACAAAAACGAACCATCCTGTTTGTTGCGGGATGGTTCGTTTTTTGGCGAAAAAAGAGCTGAAAAAGCCGGGTTTTCTTGACATTAGCAGACTAAAACAATATAATAAAATAGTATGTGTTTGGCTGGGAAAAATACGGTTCTGAGCCAAAAAATCAAACACAAGAGGAGAGAAAAAAGTGGAAGAGAAAAAGTTCCAGCCGTTTGTTCCGGCGGACAAAGTCGTTCCCGAATTTACTGCCTTCTCCATCATTTTGGGTGCTCTTTTGGCAGTTATTTTTGGTGCAGCGAATGCTTATTTGGGCCTGCGTGTCGGCATGACCGTTTCGGCCTCCATCCCTGCGGCTGTTATCTCCATGGGTATCATCCGCAAAATTTTCAAGCGTGATTCCATTCTGGAAAACAATGTGGTGCAGACCATTGGCTCTGCCGGCGAATCGCTGGCTGCCGGTGCCATCTTCACCATTCCCGCCCTGTTTATGTGGGCAGCCGAAGGCATCTGCGATATGCCCTCCATGGTCGAAATCGGCCTGATCACCCTGTGTGGTGGTGTTTTGGGTATTATGATGATGATCCCCCTGCGCGACGCCCTGATCGTTAAGGAACACGGCGTGCTGGGCTATCCCGAAGGACAGGCCTGTGCCGAAGTTCTGATGGCCGGCGAAGAAGGCGGCGAAAAGTCCACCATCGTATTTTCCGGTTTGGGCATTGCTGCTGTTTACAAGTTCATCACCGATGGCCTTAAGATTTTCCCCAGCGAAGTGGACTACACCATCCATGCCTACAAGGGTTCCGGCGCAGGCGTTGACGTTCTGCCCGCCCTGGCCGGTGTTGGCTACATCTGCGGCCCCCGCGTATCTTCCTATATGTTTGCAGGCAGTACCATTGCCTGGTTTGTCATCATGCCCCTGATCGCTCTGTTTGGCAGCGACCTGGTCATCTATCCCGCCACCGCAACCGTTGCCGAACTGTGGGCCGACGGCGGCACCTGGAGCCTGTGGAGCACCTTCATCCGTTACATCGGTGCAGGCGCCCTGGCAGCAGGCGGCATCATCAGCCTGGTCAAGAGCCTGCCCATGATCGTTGGCGCCTTCAAGGCCGCTTTTAAGGATTACGGCAAGGGCGGCCAGGACAGCAGCCTGCGCACCAACCAGAACATCTCCATGAAGGTCGTTCTGATCACCTGCCTGATCGTTGCTCTGTTCATGTGGCTCTATCCCAGCATTCCCGTAAGCCCCCTGGGCGCCATCATCATCCTGATCTTTGGCTTCTTCTGTGCCACTGTTTCTTCCCGTATGGTTGGCCTGATCGGCTCCTCCAACAACCCCGTTTCGGGCATGGCCATTGCCACCCTGCTGATCGCCACCATCCTGCTGAAGGCCAGCGGCAGCACCGGCGCAGCCGGTATGACCGGCGCCATTGCCATCGGTTCGGTCATCTGCATCATCGCCGCCATTGCCGGCGACACCTCCCAAGACCTGAAGACCGGCTTCCTGCTGGGTGCAACCCCCAAGAAGCAGCAGTACGGTGAACTGATCGGCGTTGTGGTTTCTGCCATCGCCATCGGTGCCATCATGTACCTGCTGAACGCTGCCTGGGGCTTCGGTTCCGAAGAACTGGGTGCACCCCAGGCCATGATGATGAAGATGGTTATTGAAGGCGTAATGGGCGGCAACCTGCCCTGGTCGCTGGTGTTCATCGGCGTATTCATCGCCGTTGTCATCGAGATCCTGGGCCTGCCCGTTCTGCCCATTGCCATCGGCGTTTACCTGCCCTTCCACCTGAACGCCGGTATCATGTGCGGCGGTCTGGTTCGCTGGTTCTTGGAAAAGCGCAAGTACTCTTCTGAGAAGGCCAAGAACGACTGCGTGCAGTCGGGTGTTCTGTACACCTCCGGCCTGATCGCAGGCGAAGGCATTGTTGGCATCATTCTGGCTGTTCTGGCTGTTATCAAGGTCGGCGATGCCAATGTTGGCGAACTCATCAATCTGTCCGAAAAGTTCAGCTTGGGCAACATTGGTGGCCTGATGGCATTTGCTTTGCTGCTGGCTTCCATCATCCTTTTTGCCAACCGCGGCGCCAAGGCCAGCAAGAACTAAGCATCCCATATATTGCAAAAAACAAAACTGGGCTATATCCTTTGGTATATAGCCCAGTTTTATAAACAGGAGGGAATTCCATGGCAAAAAAGCAGGAAAACTATTTGGATTATGTACCGGTTATCTCCTCCCGCAACGGCTGGGATGTGAAAGAGGATGGCAAAGTGACCGTTCACATGGTGCACAAGGGCTTTTATGCCGCCATTGCCCAAAAGTTTTTTGACCGCCCCCGGGTCAGCCACATCGACCTGGATGAACAGGGCAGCTTTGTGTTCCAACAAATTGACGGCAAGCGCACCATTGGTGACATTGCCCTCCTGGTAAAGGAAAAGTTCCCCGAAGAGGATCCCCCCCTCTATGCCCGCCTGATCAAGTATATGCAGATTTTGCGCAACAACAGGTTCATCTACTTCCAGGGAAAGGATAAGATGCCCAAATGACCACACCACAGATCATCATTGGAATCATAGCCGTTGCCTTCATCACCGCCATCCTTTATGTATGGGGCCTGCGCAAATCGGTAAACCAGCAGCAGGACATGGGGAAAAAACTGCTTTCGGCCTGCGGCAGCCGGGTGGTGAAGGAACTGAAAAAGCAGCCCACCATCACCGCCGAACAGGTTGCCGAATTGATTGAGGGCTTGACCGTTGGTCAGGCCTGGTCCAAAAACAAGCTGAAGGTGCAAAACGGAGCGGAATTTGCTCCCCGGGTCATTGACTTTCTGTTGGATCAGCTTTACATCGAAAAGGTGGACGACAACAGCTATCAACTGAAAAAGTAATAAAAGAAGGACCATCCGGAAGGATGGTCCTTTTTGTGCTTTGTGGGGGTTATTTGTTGCCCTTCAGGGCTTTCATGCGCTGGGCATGGTCCAGTTCGGACTTGCGGATGCGCAGGCTCTTGGGGGTAACTTCCAGCAGTTCATCTTCGGCCAGGAATTCCAGGCATTCTTCCAGCGACATGATGCGGGGAGGAACCAGACGCAGGGCTTCATTGCTGCCGGAGGCGCGCATATTGGTGATGTGCTTCTTTTTGCAGACGTTTACCACAATATCCTCGGCCTTGGGGGAGGAGCCGACCACCATGCCGGCGTAAACGGGAACGCCGGCGCCAATGAACATCTGGCCGCGGTCCTGGGCGTTGAAGAGGCCGTAGGTCACGGCTTCGCCGGTTTCGTGGGCGATCAGCGAACCGGTGCTGCGGCGCACAATGTCGCCGCGGTATTCGCCGTATCCGTGGAACACGGTGTTCAGAATGCCTTCGCCGCGGGTGTCGGTCATGAACTCGCTGCGGTAGCCGAACAGGCCGCGGGAGGGGATGATGAATTCCAGCTTCATGCGGTTGCCCTGGGGCACCATGGACTGCAGTTCACCCTTGCGGGCGCCCATTTTTTCCATAACGCTGCCCATCCACTCTTCGGGAACGTCCACAACCAGTTCTTCATAGGGTTCCTGGAGCTGGCCGTCCACCTTCTTCAGCAGAGCGTGGGGGGTGCTTACCTGGAATTCATAGCCTTCACGGCGCATGGTTTCAATCAGGATGGAGAGGTGCATTTCGCCGCGGCCCATTACCTGGAAGGAATCGGCCGAGTCGGTTTCGTGTACCTGCAGCGAAACGTCGCGCAGCAGTTCGCGGAAGAGGCGTTCGCGGAGCTGGCGGGAGGTGACGAATTTGCCTTCCCGTCCGGCAAAGGGGCTGTTGTTGACCGAGAAGGTCATTTCAACGGTGGGTTCCGAGATCTTTACAAAGGGCAGGGGCTCGATGGCGTTGGGGTCACATACGGTGTTGCCGATGTTTACGTTTTCGATGCCCGAGAAGGATACAATGTCGCCCACATTGGCAACATCAACGGGACTGCGCTTTACGCCGTCAAACTGATAGATGGCGGTGATTCTGGACCTGCCCTTTACGTCTTCGCGGTGATAGTCGCAGATGGCAATTTCCTGGCCGACCTTCATCTGGCCCCGTTCGATGCGGCCGATGCCGATGCGGCCCACATACTCGTTGTAGTCGATGCAGGAAACCAGCACGCCCAGGGGTGCGGTCTCGTCCCCTTCGGGGGCTTCGATGTAGTCCAGGATGGTATCCAGCAGGGGAACCAGGTCGGTGCCGGCGGCATCGGGGGAGTAGGAGGCGGTGCCGGCGCGGCCGGAGCAGAACAGCATGGGGCTGTCCAACTGTTCGTCGGTGGCACCCAGGTCCATCAGCAGCTCCAGAATCTCGTCGATAACCTCCTTGATGCGGGCATCAGGGCGGTCGATCTTGTTGACAACAACGATGACACGGTGACCAAGCTCCAGAGCGCGGGAAAGAACAAAGCGGGTCTGGGGCATGGGGCCTTCGGCTGCGTCAACCAGCAGCAGAACGCCGTTTACCATCTTCAGAACACGCTCTACTTCGCCGCCAAAGTCGGCGTGGCCGGGGGTGTCAACAATGTTGATTTTGATATCCTTGTAAACGCAGGAGGCATTTTTGGCCAGGATGGTGATGCCTCTTTCCCGTTCCAGGTCTCCGGAGTCCATCACACGGTCCTGCACAGCCTGGTTTTCGCGGAAGGTACCGCACTGGCTCATCAGTCCGTCGACCAGGGTGGTTTTGCCGTGGTCAACGTGGGCAATAATGGCAATGTTACGCAAATCTTCTCGTTTCAACTTCAAACTTCCTTCCCGCCCTGTGGGCAGTCGATATATTATGAATTCTTTTGAAATACAAACAAACTAAAGGAGATGGGGGTCTTCAGTTCCTCCAGTTCCATCAGCTTTGCCGTGCCTTCCCGGGGACTTTTCCAAAAATAGGGGGTCATGGCAAAAAGGTCGGGGATGCGCTGGTGGGGAACCACAATGTTGTCGTTTACCTCCATCTTTTCCACCAGGGTGAAGCCCGGCATTTCGGGCGGCAGGTCGTCGTTGGCATAGGGATTTTGGTACACTACCTGCTTCATTCCCCAAAGATGGTCCACACCGGGGGCGGCCACTACCACATATCCGCCGGGGGCCAGCACCCGGGCAAACTCCTGGGGCGCCACTGGGGCGAACACATCGGTGATGAGCTGAACGCTGCCGTCAGCCGCCGGAAGGTGGAACAAACTGGCAATGGCATATTCAATTTCGCGGCAGCGGCCGGAGGCGTGCTTCAGCGCCGCCTTGGAAAGGTCGATGCCCGCCATTTTGGGCGAAAAACCGCTTTGGCAAAGGGTTTCATAGATACCTAAAGTATAATACCCCTCGCCGCAGCCTGTGTCAATAACAGAAGGAGTTTTTTGGCCATTTTGACCAAGAAGTTTCAGGCAGAGATCGGCCAAACCCCGGCGCAAACAGGAGTAGTAGCCACCATCCAAAAAGGCGGTGCGTGCCCGAACCATTTCGGGGCTGTCGCCGGGGGTCTTGCTGTTCATTTCGTGGGAAAGCAGCAGATTGACATACCCCTTGGCAGCGCGGTCAAAGCTGTGGCCTTTGGGGCAGCGGTAAAGTTTATCCAGCCGCTGCAGCGGGCTGCGGCAAACGGGACAGCACAGAATGCTCAAAACGGGCACCTCCTCTTAACCTTTTTATTTTACCACAATCGGAGGGCTGGAACAACGATTCATGAAGGGTTTTGTGGGGCAAAAAGGCGTTTCTTTTGCCTTGGGATGGTTGTTGCCCGGGGGTGGAATTTGGTATAATGACAGCAGAGAAAACCGCAAACAGGGAGGAACTCCATGAAAGCATTGATCACCGGAGCAAGCAGCGGTATTGGCAGGGATATGGCCCATGTTCTGGCCGAGCAGGGCTGGGAACTGATTTTGGTTGCCCGCCGCACCAATTTGCTGGAAGAGCTGGCCGAAAGTTTACCCACGGCTTGCCGTGTCATTTCCGCCGACCTGGGCGACCCCGCCGCTTGCCGTCGGCTGTACGAGCAGACCAAAGAAGACGGCGTGGATATGCTGGTCAACAACGCAGGCTTCGGCCTGTTTGGAGAGTTTACCGACACCGAACTGGAGCGGGAAGAGGCCATGATCGACCTGAACATCAAGGCGGTGCATATCCTGACCAAGCTCTTTTTGAAGGATTTTGTGGCCCGTGACCGCGGACGCATCCTCAATGTGGCCTCCATCGCCGGGTTTGCCCCCGGTCCTTTGATGGCCACCTATTATGCCACCAAGGCTTATGTGCTGCGTCTGAGCCTTGCCCTGCGGGAAGAACTGCGCCGCCGCGGCAGCAAAGTGGTGGTTTCGGCTCTGTGTCCCGGCCCGGTGGATACCGAATTCAACCAGGTAGCCGATGTCAAGTTTAATCTGGCGGGGCTGAACAGCCGCCAGGTGGCCGAATATGCCATCAAAAAAACCTTGCAGGGAAAGGCGGTCATTCTGCCCAGCACCCTTATGAAGCTGGCGGGTTTTGGCGCGGGGATGCTTCCGGCGGCGCTGGTTGCCCGTGTGGTGTATCACCTGCAAAGCAAAAAGGGTGGAAAGTAAGATGAGCTATTTGGAGCAATGCCGGCTGTGCCCGCGGGAATGCGGTGCAGTACGCCAAAGCGGGCACCGGGGCCTGTGCGGTGCCGAAAAAAGCCTGCGGGTGGCCCGTGCCGCCCTGCATTTTTGGGAAGAGCCCTGCATCAGCGGGCAGACGGGCAGCGGAACGGTTTTCTTTTCGGGCTGCCCGTTGGGGTGCCGCTTCTGCCAGAACCATGACATCAGCGCCCGGTGCTTCGGCAAAGATATTTCGGTGCAACGCCTGGCCGAAATTTTTTTGGAGCTGCAGCAGCAGGGGGCCAACAACGTCAACCTGGTAAGCCCCACCCAGTATGTGCCTCAAATTATTGAGGCGCTGGACCTGGCCAAACCGGAGCTGAAAATTCCGGTGGTTTATAATACCGGCGGCTATGAAAGGGTGGAGACCCTGCGGATGCTGGAAGGGTATGTGGACATCTGGCTGCCAGACGCCAAATATGCCGACCCCAAACGGGCCGGAGATTATTCCAACGCTGCCAACTACCCCGAGGTTGCCTTTGCCGCCATTGCCGAAATGCTGCGCCAGGAAGGCGACCCGGAGTTTGACCAAAACGGCATGATGCGCCGTGGGGTCATTGTGCGTCATTTGGTGATGCCGGGCGGCATGCAGGATTCCTTCCGGGTACTGGAGGAATTGGCAAACCTGCGGCAAAAACAGCATTTTCTGCTGAGTCTGATGAGCCAATACACCCCCTACCGCCGGGATGAAACCTACCCAGAACTGAACCGCCGGGTCAGCAGCTATGAATACCGCCGGGTGTGTGAATACGCCCAGGAGCTGGGCTTTGAGGGCTTTCAGCAGGAACGCAGCTCGGCCAAGGAAGAATACACCCCCGATTTTGACCTGACCGGGGTATAAGGAGAAGGATATGAAAGCGGAACTGGTAAGCCACGCCTTTGCGCCGGTGTATGACCAAAACAGCCGTATTCTGGTGCTGGGGACCATGCCCTCGCCGGCTTCCCGGCAGAATGGGTTTTACTATTCCCATCCCCGCAACCGCTTTTGGCCGGTGGTGGCCCACCTGCTGGGCGAACCGCTGCCCGCCACGCCGGAAGAAAAACGCAGCCTGCTGCTGCGCCGCGGCATTGCCCTGTGGGATGTGCTGGCAAGCTGCACCATTGCCGGGGCGGAGGATTCCTCCATCCGCCAGCCGGTGGCCAACGACCTGCGCCCCATTTTTCAGGCGGCGCCCATTGCCGCGGTGTTCACCACCGGGGGCAAGGCCCACCAACTCTACCGACGCTATTGCCTGCCCCGCACCGGGGTGGAGGATATCCAACTGCCCAGCACCAGCCCCGCCAACTGCCGTGTTGACACACAGGAACTGCTGGACGCCTATGGTCGGATGCTGGATTACCTTGAAACAAAGGGTGAAATGTATGGCTGAAAAACAACGCGCGCCCCAAAACCGAACCCTGAGCCTGACCAATGAGCAGGAACAGCAGATGCTGCGGCGCTGCCTTGCTTGGCGGGATGGGATATCCCTTTCCGATTTGATGGACGGGGTGCTGATGGGGGACGCCTTTGAACTGATGGAAAAGCTCCCCGACCATTTTGTAGATCTGCTTATCGTTGACCCCCCCTATAACCTGACCAAACAGTATGGCAGCCGCCGGTTCCGCCAAACCGATGCCGGGGAATATGAAGCCTTTACCCGCCGCTGGATCGAGGCGGTGCGCCATACCCTGAAGCCCCACGCTACCGTCTATGTTTGCTGTGACTGGCGCAGCAGCATGGTCATTGGGGCGGTGCTGGGGGAATACTTTACCCTGCGCAACCGCATCACCTGGCAGCGGGAAAAGGGCCGGGGTGCCGCCGCCAACTATAAAAATTCCATGGAGGACATCTGGTTTGCCACAGCCGACGCCAAGGAATATACCTTCCACGCCGATGCGGTGCGCCTGCGCCGCCGGGTGATCGCGCCCTACCGCGCCGATGGTGTCCCCAAAGATTGGGAAGAAACGGCCCACGGAAGGTTCCGTGATACCGCCCCCTCCAACTTCTGGGATGATATCACCGTGCCCTATTGGTCCATGCCCGAAAACACCGACCATCCCACCCAAAAGCCGGAAAAGCTGTTGGCAAAGCTGATTTTGGCCAGCTCTGACCCGGGGGATGTGGTGCTGGACCCCTTTGGCGGGGTGGGCAGCACCGCCGTAACTGCCAAAAAGCTGGAACGGCACTTCCTTGCCATAGAACGGGAGGCCCAGTACTGCGCCCTGGCCCAGGCCCGGTTGGAAAGGGCCGAACAGGACAGGTCCATCCAGGGGTATGAGGATGGGGTGTTTTGGGAGCGAAACAGCAAACCAGCCAAAAAGTAAAAAACAAAGACCGATGGAGGCTTCTTTCCATCGGTCCTTTTATTTATTCGCTTATTTCCCGTATGGGGGAATCTTTTCCCAGCAGATCGGTCAATTGCTGTTTTACCTCCGCCACGTCGTAGCAGCGGGCACGGATGACCAGCCGGTCCCCGGCGCGCAGGGTCTTTTCGCCATCACGGTCCATATCCTCCAGATCGGATTCAGCCCGGGTGATGCTCAGGATGATGGTGCAGGCCGGCCACATCAGGTTTCTGGCGGGCTTTCCAACGGCGAAGGCGTTGGGGGATACCTTTGCCTCAAAGTGGCAGATGACCGGGGTCCTGCCTTCGTTTTGGGTATGTACCATTCTTCCCAGGGCAATGTCGTAGAAGGGCTCCTGGTTCAGCAGCTCGGTGATGCAGTTGACAGTGAAGATGACCACCGCCCCATAAAAAACATCCACAAACTGTCCGGTCAGTTCCACAAAAAGCACTGCGGCGGTAAGGGGGGCACGCAGTGTGCCGCCGATGAAAGCGCACATGCTCAGCAAAACCACCGAAGCGTAAAGCTGCGGCTCCATGCCGCACATCACAAACAGCTTTGCTATGATAGCCCCTGCCAGAGCACCGATGGCCAGTGTGGGAATGAAGATGCCCCCGGTGGTGCCGCTGTCGGTCACCATCAGCATCATAACAAGACGAACTGCAAAAAGAAGGAACAACAGACCCAGGCCGAAGTGGTTTTCCACCGCCTCAAGAATGACGTCGTGGCCGCTGTAGATGCCGTCGGCAAGGAAAAGACCCAAAATTCCGGTGAGAGCAAAAACGGCAAAGATTTTTACCTTAGGGGTGAGGTGCTTTTGATGTTTTTGAGCAAAGGCCCTAACAAGGGCGATGGAGCGGTCAAACAAGGCCACAGCCAGGGCGGTGAGAATGCCCATCCCCAGCAGCCAGCCCACGTGATTCATCTCAAACCCGGAAAGGGAGGGCAGATGGAGCATGTTGGGGGAGAGGGAAAAGGCCGAGCAGAGCAGGCGGTTGAGATAGGTGGCGCTGAGCACCGAAACCGAAACGGTGAGCAGCAGCAGGGGGGTGACCCGCTTGTGGATCTCTTCCATGGCGAACAGAATGCCCGAAAGGGGCGCCCCGGTGGCAACGGCAAAGCCGGCCCCGGCTCCGCCGGTCATCACATAGCGGCTGCGGGCCCCTGCTTTTCCGGAGCACATTTTGCCCAGCGAGGTGCCAATCAGCACGGCAGGGCCTTCGGTGCCCAGGGGCAGGCCACCCAGATAGCTGAGCAGACTGCCGCCAACCGTGGCCAGCAGGGTTGGCAGCCAGCGGAAGGTAAGGATACCGCGGAGAACGCCCTCGCTGCGGGGGATGCCGCCGCCCTTGGCTTCGGGAACCTTTTTGTGGAGATAGACCATGGCTGCCCCAAAGGCGAACAGCAGGGCAAAAATGAGCAGAATAAAAAGTGGGGAAAGCCGGGCCAGGCCATACAATTGGCGGGAAAGATGCTCGGCCTGTTTGGCGGCAAGCTTGAACAGGAAGATGACGGCTCCGGTGACAGTCCCGCACAGCAGGCCATATCCGATGCAGGACAAAATACCGGCAAAGTGCCGTTGCTTGATGTGGTTCATGGCAAATCTCCTTTTCTGAAGGATGAGCAAAGAGAATCGGTGCAGCCCTTGGGGCTGCACCGATTTGTGTGCTTTTAGTGATGGTACAGCTTTTTGGTCTGGTAGTGGGGCTCGCAGGTCAGATTAACCCCCAGCTTGCGCAGGGTGGAACTATCCACCTGGGAAAGAATGACCGAAGAGTGGGCCTCACATCCCCGCAGACGGGGAAGCTGGTCCAGCGCCAGTTGTGCGGTGGGGTTGGTGGCGGCGCTGATGGAAAGGGCAATCAGAATTTCGTCGGTGTGCAGACGGGGATTGTGGTTGCCCAAAAAGCCCACCTTGAGCCGCTGGATGGGTTCGATGACGATGGGGGAGATGAGATGGATGTCATCGTGGATGCCGCCCAGGGCCTTCAGGGCATTGAGCAGCACGGCGGCCGAAGCCCCCAGCAGGCTGCTGGTTTTGCCGGTTACGATGGTGCCGTCGGGAAGCTGAATGGCTGCGGCGGGCATGCCGGTTTGTTCGGCCTTGGCCTTGGCACGGGCAATCACGGGACGGTCTTCCAGGGTAACATTGGCCTGGTTCATCAGCAGTTCCTGCTTGTACACAACATCCTGGTCGCAGCGGCCCTGGCGGTGGTCGCACAGGGTGCTGAAGTAGCGGCGAACGATCTCCTGGCGGCTGGCCTGGCAGCATACCTCATCATCGGTGATGCAGTTGCCAACCATGTTTACCCCCATATCGGTGGGGCTGTGGTAGGGGCTTTCACCCATGATGGTACGCATCATGGAATCCAGCACGGGGAAAATTTCAACGTCGCGGTTGTAGTTGACGGTGGTTTCGCCATAGGCTTCCAGATGGAAGGGGTCGATCATATTAACGTCCTTGAGGTCGGCGGTGGCCGCCTCATAGGCCAGGTTTACAGGGTGCTTCAGGGGCAGGTTCCAGATGGGGAAGGTTTCGAACTTGGCGTAACCTGCCTTTACCCCGCGCTTGTATTCATGGTAGAGCTGGGAAAGGCAGGTGGCCATTTTGCCGCTGCCGGGGCCGGGCGCGGTAACCACCACCAGGGGACGGCTGGTTTCGATGTATTCGTTTTTGCCAAAGCCCTCGTCGCTTACGATCATGGGGATGTTGGCGGGATAGCCGGGGATGGAATAGTGGCGGTAAACCTTGAGCCCAAGGGCCTCCAGACGCTTTTTGAAGGCTTCGACAGCGGGCTGGCCGCTGTAGCGGGAAAAGACCACGCTGCCCACATACAGGCCGTAGCCGCGGAATGCGTCGATCAGGCGCAGCAGGTCGTCACCATAGGTGATGTCCAGGTCGCCGCGAACCTTGTTCTTTTCGATGTCGTGGGCATTGATGGTGATGATGATCTCAGCCTGGTCGGCAAGCTGCAGCAGCATGCGGATCTTGCTGTCGGGGGCAAAGCCGGGCAGCACCCGGGATGCGTGGAAGTCGTCAAACAGCTTCCCGCCGAATTCCAGATACAGCTTATTGTCAAACAAAGCGATGCGGTCGCGGATATGCTGGGACTGCATTTCCAAATATTTGTCGTTGTCAAATCCAATTCGCATTTTGTTCCCCTCGTTTCTCAAACCATATTGTTGCCCCGGGGCAAAGAAAATTTTCATTCCCTTTGTGCAACACATCATACCCATTCATTTTAGCACCAAAGAGGCGGAAACACAACAAAAGCCGACCAAATATTTACCATGGACACATAAAAAATACCGCCCGTTTTTTGGGCGGTATCAAAGGTGGGACATGGCAATTCAGCGTTGGTTGGGATAGGCGGGGGGACGCTGGCCCGGGGTGTAAAAGGTGATGAATTTGACCGAAAAAATATCGCACAGCACATAGCGGCTGTACTGGTCCTCGAACAGCACAAAATAGCTGCGGCTGGAGGAATAGATGTAACCCTGTTTGCGCACCAGGGTGGCCCCGGTGCCCATCAAAAATTCGCAGACCACATAAACGCCGATGTTGTCGGAAAGAAGCTGCTGGATGGAGCCCTGCATGGTTTCGGTGTTGAAGTTTTCGGCCGGAGGGGTGGTAAACTGCTGGAAGCCGTTGGCGGCTAACGGTTCGGGGATGCGCTGGTTGTTGACCGTGGGCATAAAAAGCCTCCTTTCAGGTGTCGGCATAGGCGTCGGTGGGGTTGTAGAAGCAGTGGTCACCGATGCGTATCACAAATTCCCCCACCCGGGAAGGAAAGTTGGGCCGGCAATTGGGGGAGTAGGGGTTAAAGTACCACAGGGCGTAGCCCAGGCTGGGCAGGCGGTTGCCGGCAATGGCCCAGTTGGCAATGTCGTAGTGGATGGGCTCGGCCCCCATGTTGTAAACCGTTTGGGCGTTGGGTTTACCCCCCACCGTTTCCCGCACGCAGTCAAACTGGCCTTTTTGGTAGATCACCGACCGGATGGTGCCGCCCAGGCGGCTGTATTCGCCGTAGCTTATGTGCACCCGGTTCATCACCACGCAGGCAACTCCCTTCATGCCGTTTTCTCCTTCGCCTCCGGCCTCGCACCGGATGATGCGCGCCAGCAGTTCCAGGTCGGTCAAGCCCTCACCCCCTCGGTTCCATTGGTTCATTCTATGAAAGGGCGGAGGATTTTTATACGCAGTAAAATTGATTTTATGGTATACTATATAAAAAAGACAAAAAGGAGGTTCGCTTATGAGCAAACAGAGAATATGGGTGGCAGCGCTGGCCTTGGTACTGGCTTGCGGGGCGGTGCTTTTGGGCTGCGGCAGGTCGATGAACAGCGTTATCAGCAGCGAACCCAGCGTCACCGGAACGGTGAAGGAAGTTTATGAAAACTCCATCCTCATCGGCTTTGAGGAGGTACAGGGCTACCCCGACGGGGCTGAATGCACCGTTTCACTGGATGTGGAAATAAAGGACAGCATGACCGACTTTAGCATTGGGGATAAAGTTACCGTATACTACAACGGTGACATTGCCGAAAGCGACCCCATGCAGATCAGCACCGTCTATGCCATTACCCTGCTGGAACCGGCCGACCGAAGCGAAAACAAGAAAGGATAAGCAAAAAGACCTGCCCACATCGGTGGACAGGTCTTTTTTTATGCGGTGTGCAGGGTCAGGTTTTGTTCCTCGTCGGCGCTGAGGGCGACCAGTGCGGGGGGAGTGTCGGGATTTTCCACCAGCAGCAGGGCCAGGGGATCCTCCACTTCCTTGCGGATGACCCGGCGCAGGTCGCGGGCGCCGCTGTGGTTGCCATAGGCCTTGGCGGCAATGGCGGCCAGGGCTTTTTCGTCGTAGCTGAACTTGATGGCCTTTTCAGCCAGGGCTTCCTTGGTTTCCTCCAGCATCAGGGCTGCAATGCGGCCAAAGTCGCCTTCATCCAGCTGGCGGAAGACGATCACTTCGTCCACACGGCCCAAAAATTCGGGTCGCAGGAACTCGCCAAGGGCCTTCATCACCTTTTCCTTTTCCAGCTCGCCGGTGGTCTTGTTGAAGCCAAGTCCACCGCCCTTGATGCCGCTGCCGGCATTGCTGGTCATGATGATGATGGTGTTTTCAAAGCTGACAGTGCGGCCCTGGGCATCGGTGATGCGGCCTTCGTCCAAAATCTGCAGCAGGATGTTCATCACATCGGGGTGGGCCTTTTCGATCTCGTCAAACAGGACCACCGAGTAGGGACGGCGGCGGACCTTTTCGGTCAACTGGCCGGCCTCGTCATAGCCCACATAGCCGGGAGGGGAACCGATGATGCGGGAGACCGAGAATTTCTCCATAAACTCCGACATATCCAGGCGGATGAGGGGATCGGCATCGTCAAACATCTCGCGGGAGAGGACCTTGGCCAGCTCGGTTTTGCCCACGCCGGTGGGGCCGACAAAGATGAAGGAGGCGGGACGGCGGCGGGTGGAAAGCTGAACACGGCTGCGGCGTACGGCAGCGGCGATCAGTTCCACGGCTTCGTCCTGGCCGATGATCTTGGCCTTCAGGCCCTCTTCCAGGCCGGAAACACGGCGCAGCTCGCTTTCCTGAATTTTGCTGGCGGGAATGCCGGTCCACAGCTCGATGACCTTGGCCAGGTCGGCTTCGGTCACTTCACATTCCATGGCCTCGGGCAGCAGTTGGTCCAGCTTTTGGTCGGTGCGGGCAATGGCGGCCCGCAGCTCGGCCATTTTTTCATAGCTGGGGTTTTCGGTTTCGGCTTCCAGTTCCTTCAGTTGTTCGGCGTCGCTGTCCCGCTGGGTCAGCAGCAGGCGGTATTCGCCAAAGGCCTTGTTGCCCAGGGTGGCACAGGCGCAGGCTTCGTCCAGCAGGTCGATGGCCTTGTCGGGCAAAAAGCGGTCGGCGATATAGCGCTCCGAAAGAACCACCGCCCGGCGGGCGATCTGGTCCGAAACGGTGACATTGTGGAACTTTTCGTAATAACGCTTGATGCCCTGCAGAATGGCCACGCTGTCTTCCACGGTGGGTTCGGAAACCCGCACCGGCTGGAAGCGGCGTTCCAGGGCGGCATCCTTTTCGATGTGCTTGCGGTATTCGTTGTAGGTGGTGGCACCGATGACCTGTACCTCGCCGCGGGAAAGGGCGGGCTTGAGGATGTTGGCGGCATTCATGCTGCCTTCGCTGTCGCCGCCGGCGCCCACAAGGCTGTGCACTTCGTCGATGAACAGGATGACGTTGCCGGCCTTTTTCACGTCGGAAATAAGGCCCTTTACGCGACTTTCAAACTGGCCGCGGAACTGGGTGCCTGCCACCAGGGCGGTCAGGTCCAGCATATACAACTGTTTATCCCGCAGTTGGGCCGGAACAGCCCCCGAAGCGATGCGCAGGGCAATGCCTTCGGCAATGGCGGTTTTGCCCACGCCCGGTTCGCCGATCAGGCAGGGGTTGTTTTTCTGGCGGCGGCACAAAATCTGCTGCACGCGGTAAATTTCCTGTTCGCGGCCAACAACAGCGTCCACCTTTCCGGCGGCTGCCTTGGCGGTCAGGTTTTCGCAATAGGTGGAAAGGTGTTTAAACTTGCCGGGGTCTTTGTCCTTGCCCTTCTTTTCCTTGCCTTCAGGGGGGGTGCCGGTGGGCTGCTCTTCGGCAGGGGCATCGTTTTTGCCAAACATATTCTGCAAAAAGTTCATGGGCATGGGGGTGGCACCGCCGGGCTGGAACAGTTCGTCGGGATTATCCTGCATATATTCGGACATCTGGGACATCTGTTCGCTCATGGCATCCAGATCTTCGTCCGAAACCCCCATTTTATCCAGCATTTCCTTAAAGGGCTGGATGTTCAGCTCCTTGGCACATTTGAGGCACAGGGCCTGGTTGCCCTGGCTCTGGCCGTTTTTGTCGCCATAGCTGAGATAAACAACCGCCATGCGTTTTTTGCAGCGGGTGCACATCATGTTCATATTCATAAAAAGCATACCTCATTTCTCGGGCCAAAAGGCCCACAAGGATGTAGAGATTTTTCTTAAAAAGCGGATCATTCCAAAAAGAAGATGATGGAAGAAAGAAGTTTGGTTTCTTTCAGCAGTTCGGTGGTGAGAAAGGCATCGGGGCCGGACGCTACGGTCAGCATGCGCAGCGCAATGCCGATGATATAGAGAAATACCAGGCCTTCCACCAGGCCGCACAGGCCGCCGAAAAAGCGGTTGACACCGCCCAGCAGGGGCAGCTTGTTGAAGACGCGGGAAGCGTGAATGAGCAGCTTGATAACAGCATTGAGGGCAATAAACAGCAGCAGGAAGGCCAGCATTTCCAAAAAGCTGAGCACCAGCGGCCGCAGGATGGTTTCCACCAAAGCTTCGGAGAGGGTCGCGCCCTCTTCCAGCAGCTCTGCCATCTGACTTTGCTGTTGGGGGTCGGGGTCGATACCCTCGGGATAGGGGATGATTTCGCCCTGGCCGCTTTGGCTGGAAACAAATTGCCGCACATCCTGCAGCAGTTCCTGGGCCTTGCCCTTCAGCAGATCCAGGTTGGACATCAGATCCACTTCTTCCGAAAATTCTTCCAGCACACCGGCAAGGGCGCCAATATCGCTGTTGGCGGCGTTTTCTTCCAGCTTCTGGTCAACAT
Source organism: Oscillospiraceae bacterium (assembly GCA_017847995.1). Taxonomy (GTDB): domain Bacteria; phylum Bacillota; class Clostridia; order Oscillospirales; family Ruminococcaceae; genus Heteroruminococcus. The sequence continues at coordinate 16,485 of JAGAPB010000039.1, read as the reverse complement.
ATTCCACCAGGCGTTCCTGGGCGTAATTGTCGTAGACCCACTGGGCTGCCGGCTGGGCAAAGTGCTGTGCGGCCCACAGGGAGGCCAGGGTGCCAAGAAGCAGCAGAGCCATGGCAACAAAGCCGCGGCGTCTGCCCAAAATGACGAACAGGATGAGCACCACCAAGGCGGCAGCATCCAAGATGATCCAATTCATAGGTCGTATCCTCCGTTATCCCGGCAAAGGCGGGATAGATCAAAAGGCAGAAAGGGTTTCGATTTGCAAAAGTTCAATGGTGTCGGCAGTGATGCCGTAAAGGTTTTGCCCGGCGGGCTGGATGTGGTACCAGTCTTCCGCCCCGGGAGAGGGGATCTCTTCCAGCAGAGGGGAGTAGCAAAGGGCATTGCCGCCGCTGAACAGGCACAGGAAGCCGTCGCCCAGACGCATATCCTGCACGCGCTGCTGCAAAGGCAGGGCTTTGACCAAATCAAGTTTTTCATCCAGCGAAACAAGCTGCAAGCGGTTGCCGTCGCCCAACTGGTCCAGCAGCAGGAAGATGCCGCCCTCTCTGTTGTTGGCAAAACGGTTCACAAATAATCCGTCAAAACCGAAGGTCGACACGATTTTTCCCTGGCGGTCGGCCAAAAAGGCCTGCTGGTCAGTGATGACCTGCAGCAGGGCGCTTTCCCGCCCGATGTATTCCATGGAAAGGATGACCTGGTCGGCAACGTCAATTTTGGCAATGGGGTCTTCCAGGGTAAAATCGAAGAGGGTGATGGTGGAATCCAGACGGCCGCCGTTGGCATCGATGCCGGCGACTGCCATGCCGCCGCCCTTGGTCTCCAGGCTTACCCCGGTGATCAGCTCGGCTGTTTCACGGATGTATATTTCATCATACTCCTGGTCATAGACGGTAATGCAGTTGGTGTAATATTTTGCGTCGGTGACCACCGCCACATGGCCGCTGGCCCCGATGTTTGCCGCCGAAATGGTGTAGTCCATGGCCTGGTCGAACAATTGGCCGGAGCGGCTGTTGACCTGCAGGCGTTTTCCGCCCCGGTCATAGGTGAGCACACGGTCGCCGTTGGTCAAACAGATGGGGTTGGTGCAGCCGTGTTCATAGATGCCGGTGGCCTTGCCCTGGGAATTGTAAACGGTAAGGGCGGTGTCGGTCATCAGAACAAGATCTTTGCCCAGGGGAGCGGTGTTCAGCACCTGGCCTGCGGGCAGGTCAACGGGGAAGCCGTCGCCCGAAGCGTAGGAAGCCACAAGGTCGCCCAGATGCATGCCCAGGTCCAAACGGGCAATATCCTTGCGTAAAAACAAAAGACCCCATACCACAGCGCCGGCCAGAACCAAAGCAAACACCTTTTGCCAAAAGCGCTTGCGCTGCTTTTTCTTTCTGACCCGTGCCAGTTCGTCGGCCTGGGGCTCCTGGTCAAATTGTTCGTAGCGATCCCGTTTTTTCAAAGGGATGTCCTCCTTGCTTAAAGCTGCCGGGGCAGTTGTTCGGGGAAATAAAACACATCATCCAGGTAGAGCCCGTCGGGGGGCAGGGTCAGCCCGGCCCGGCCGCGGTCCATACTTTCAATGATGGCGGGAATTTCGTCAGGATCCATGCGGTGCTGGCCCACAGCCATCAGGGTTCCGGCCATGATGCGCACCATGTTGTACAAAAAGCCGCTGCCCGTTACCGAAAAACGGACGAGGTCGCCTTCCCGTTCCACCCCGGCGGCGTAGATGGTACGGACCTTATCCTCCACCGAGCCGCCCGCGGCGCAGAAGGCCGAAAAATCGTGGCTGCCCAGAAAATGTTGGGCGGCCCTGTTCATGGTGTCGGCATCCAGGGTGACACCGCTTTGGCTGTGGTAAACACGGCCCTTGAGGAAGGGGTCGCGCACGGCGCCATTGTGGAAGGTGTAGACATAGCGCTTGCCCAGGCAGTTGTAGCGGGCGTGAAAGTCCTCCTCCACCTCACAGCAATCCAATACGGCCACATCGCCGGGCAGGTGGGCATTGAGGCCACGCACCAGCCCCTGGCAGGGGATGGTCTGTTCGTCATCCACCTTCATGGAGATGCAGTATTTGTTGGCATGAACGCCGGCGTCGGTGCGGCTGCAGCCTTTGATGTCATAACGCTTGCCCAGCACTTCCTCCACGGCGTCCTGGAACACCTGGGTGATGGTCAGGGCGTTTTTTTGCACCTGAAAGCCGTGGTAAGAGGCGCCGCAAAAGCGCAGGGTGATCAGCAGATTGCGCATAGGCGCCTCCTTTTTGCAACATTACTTGACCGCCAGCGGGAACCAGATATTCAGCGCAACGATGGCGGCAATGGTAAGCGCCATTACAATGGCGGCGATAATATCCCGGGAGCAGAGCTTGAGCTGCTTCATGCGGGTGCGGCCCTCACCGCCGCGGTAGCAGCGGCATTCCATAGCCAGTGCCAGGTCATCGGCACGGCGGAAGGCCGAAATAAACAGGGGAATGAGAACGGGGATCAGTGCCTTGGCACGCTGCACCAGACCACCCGATTCCATATCGGCGCCGCGGGCCTTCTGGGCAGACATGATCTTATCGGTTTCTTCGATGAGGGTGGGAATAAAGCGCAGGGCAATGGTCATCATCATGGCCAGTTCGTGCACCGGCAGGCCCAGCTTTTTCAGGGGAGAAAACAGCCGCTCAATGCCATCGGTGAGGACGATGGGGCTGGTGGTGTAGGTCAGCAGCGAGGTGCCGGCGATCAGGCAGACGATGCGCAGCGACATCAGCCCCGCGGTGGCCAAACCCTGTTTGGTGATGGTGAGAAAAGCCCACTGGAACACAGGGTCGCCTTCCACAAAGAACATATTCAAAATGGCGGTGAACAGAATGATGGGGATGACCGGCTTCAGCGATTTGAGAATGAGGGAGATGGGAATTTTGCTGATGCCGTAGCAGACAGCCAAAAAGACAACGCCAACGGCGATGCCCGAAAAACCATCGGCAAGGAACAGCATGACGATGTAGGCCACGGCCAGAATGATCTTCATGCGGGGGTCCATGCGGTGGATGACCGAATTGCCGGGGAAATACTGACCAATGGTGATATCTTTAAGCATTCAGGTCAGCCCCCTTTCCGCTGCGCAGGGCCAGCAACTGCTGCTTGGCCTGCTCGATGGTGTAACAATTGGGGTCGATGTTGAGCCCACGGGCAGCCAGACCGCGGCAGATGCGGCTGACCTGGGGCACGGCCAGACCCATGGCGGACAGTTCTTCGGAACGGGCAAAAACCTTTTCGGTGGTGTCAAACATGGCCACCTTGCCCTTGTTCATCACCAGCACGCGGTCGGCGTACTTGGCCACGTCTTCCATGCTGTGGCTGACCAGCAGCACGGTGTTGCCCTGGGTCTTGTGGTACTGTTTGATCTCGTTGAGCACCTTGTCGCGACCGCGGGGGTCCAACCCGGCCGTGGGTTCGTCCAAAATCAGAACCTTGGGGTTCATGGCCATAACACCGGCAATGGCAACACGGCGCTTCTGCCCGCCCGAAAGTTCAAAGGGGCTTTTTTCCAGTTTATTGGGGTTAAGGCCGACAAAACGGGCGGCTTGCTGCACACGCTGCTGCACCTCTTCGGCGCTCAGGCCCATGTTGGTGGGGCCAAAGGCGATGTCTTTGGCAACCGTTTCTTCAAACAACTGGTATTCGGGGTACTGGAAGACCAGCCCGACCATGAAGCGGAATTCCCGGATCTTTTTGGGGTCGGCCCACATATCACGGTCCCCCACAAGGATGCGTCCCGAGGTGGGCTTCAGCAGACCGTTGAAGTGCTGTATCAGGGTGGATTTGCCCGAGCCGGTGTGCCCGATCACCCCGACAAATTCTCCTTCTTCTATTGTAAGACTTACATCATCCACCGCAGTTTTTTCAAAGGGAGTGCCCTGGGAATAAACATGGGTGAGATGTTCCACAGTGATGGCAGACATGAGGTTCTCCAATCAAAAGGTATTTGCCCCCTGGGGCGGCCGTCCTTGTGCAAGGGCGGGAAAATGCTTACAGGCCCAATGCCTTGGCAATGGCCTCGATGCATTCGTCTTCGGTCAATATCCGGTCGGGGAGGTCCCAGCCGGCCTGCTTCAGCTCAAAGGCAAGCTCGGTGGCCTGGGGAACATCCAGCCCAACGGCTTTCAGCTCTTCCACATGGCCAAAAACCTCGCCGGGGTCTCCATCCAGGATGACCTCACCGTTTTCCATGACCACCACACGGTCGGCCTGGGCGGCTTCGTCCATATAGTGGGTGATCAGCACAACGGTGATGTTGTGCTCCCGGTTGAGCTTGCGGATGGTTTTAAGCACCTCGCGGCGGCCCTTGGGGTCCAGCATGGCGGTGGGCTCATCCAGCACGATGCAGTCGGGCCGCATGGCGATGATGCCGGCAATGGCAACCCGCTGCTTCTGCCCGCCCGAAAGCTGGTGGGGAGCGTGTTCGCGGTATTCATACATGCCCACAGCCTGCAGGGCCTCGTCCACCCGGCGGCGGATCTCAGCGGGCTCGACGCCCACATTTTCCAGGGCAAAGGCCACGTCCTCTTCCACAATGGTGGCAACGATCTGGTTGTCCGGATTCTGGAAAACCATGCCCACATTCTGGCGAATGTCGTAGAGGAATTCTTCGTTGCGGGTATCCATGCCGTGCACCCAAACGGTGCCGCCGTTGGGCAGCAGCACGGCGTTCATGTGCTTGGCCAGGGTGGATTTGCCCGAACCGTTGTGACCCAGAACAGCCACAAACTCGCCGGGGGCAATATCGAGACTTACGTCGTTGAGCACCAACTGGGAGTCCGGCTCGTCCAAATAGCGGAAGGTGAGGTGCTCGGCGCGTATAATACGCTTTTGTTCCATATTACATATCTCCCTGCTCCGCCGGGGCGGAGACATCAGATTTATTTGCTTTGCCAGATGGCGGTGTTGCCGCAGGGCAGTACCAGACCGGTTTTGGTAACAGGCAGGCCAATTTCGGAAGAAGAAATTTTGCCGTTGTACCGTTTGCCCACCGTTACCCCCAGGATGTATTCCATAACCGAGGGGGAAAGGCCGGTGGTGTAGGAATTGAGCAGGAAAAACAGGGGGGCGTCGCTGAGGACTCCGGCGCACAGTTCCACCAGCGAGTGGATGCTGTCCTCCAGCTTCCAGACCTCGCCGCCGGGGCCACGCCCATAGCTGGGGGGGTCCATGATGATGGCGTCATAGCGGACGCCGCGGCGGATCTCCCGTTCCACAAACTTGGCGCAGTCATCCACGATCCAGCGGATGGGCCGGTCGCTAAGGCCCGAAAGGGCGGCGTTTTCCCGCGCCCAGCTTACCATACCCTTGCTGGCATCCACGTGGCAGACCCTGGCACCGGCTGCGGCGCAGGCCAGGGTGGCGCCTCCGGTGTAGGCAAACAGGTTCAGCACACTGATGGGGCGACCGGCATTTTGGATGAGGTTGGAAACGAAATCCCAGTTGACGGCCTGCTCGGGAAAAAGCCCGGTGTGCTTGAAGCCGGTGGGGCGGATGTGGAACTTCAGCTTGCCGTAGCTGATGTCCCATTCGGCCTTGGGCATATTGTGCACCTGCCAGCTTCCGCCGCCGCTTTTGCTGCGGTTATAGCGGGCGTTGGCTTTGCGCCATTCCTCCCCCTTGGGGGTATTCCAGATGATCTGGGGGTCGGGACGGATGAGGGTAACATTGCCCCAGCGTTCCAGTTTTTCCCCGTTGGATGTATCAATGATTTGGTAGTCCTGCCAGCGGTCAGCAACACGCATGGGGCTTCCTCCTTTGGTGGTTAAAGACTCAGTTGTTCCAGAGGCTGGTTGGCCGTTTCGGGCCGCTGGCCCAGATGTTCATAGCCGCGGGGGGTAACGCAGCGGCCACGGGCGGTGCGGGTCAAAAAGCCCACCTGCATCAAATAGGGCTCGTAAACATCTTCGATGGTAACGGCCTCTTCGCCAACGGCGGCAGCCAGGGTATCCAGGCCGACGGGGCCGCCGTTGTAGTTGCGGATGATGGTGGCCAGCAGGCGGCGGTCGATGTTATCCAGCCCCAGCCTGTCCACTTCCAAACGGTCGAGGGCCTGGGCGGCGATCTCTTCGGTGATGACGCCATCGCCCAACACCTGGGCAAAGTCACGCACACGGCGCAAAAAGCGGTTGGCAATTCGGGGAGTGCCGCGGCTGCGGGTGGCCAGTTCGGCTGCACCCCTGGGGTCGCATTCAATATCCAGAATGCCGGCGCTGCGGCGGACGATGCGGCCCAGTTCCTCGGGGGTGTACAGCTCCAGGCGCAGAATGACGCCAAAGCGGTCACGCAAAGGGGCGGTAAGACCACCGGCACGGGTGGTGGCCCCCACCAGGGTGAACCTGGGCAGGTCGATGCGGATGGACCGGGCCGAAGGCCCCTTGCCGATGATGATATCCAGGGCAAAGTCCTCCATGGCGGGGTAGAGCACTTCCTCTACGCTGCGGTTCAGGCGGTGAATTTCGTCGATGAACAGCACATCGCCGTCCTGCAGGTTGGAAAGCAGCGCCGCCAGGTCGCCGGGGCGTTCGATGGCCGGGCCGGAGGTGATACGGATGTTGCTGCCCATTTCGTGGGCGATGATGCCGGCCAGGGTGGTTTTGCCCAACCCGGGAGGGCCATACAGCAGGGTGTGGTCCAAAGCCTCGCCGCGCTGGCGGGCAGCTTCGATATAAACCGAAAGGTTCTGCTTGGCCTTTTCCTGGCCGATGTATTCTTCCAGCGTCTTGGGACGCAGGCTGTTTTCATTTTCGTTGTCGTCCCGGATATAGTCGGGCGAAACGATGCGGTTTTCATAGTCCATTTCAGGCAGCATTGCCATGGTTCCCGACCTCCTTGGTTACATCATTTGCTTCAGTGCGCCGCGGATGAGGTCCTCCACGCTCAGGGTGGGGTCCAAACGGGCCACTGCGGTGGCAGCTTCGGCCTGGGTATATCCCAGCGAAACCAGCGCGCTGATGGCCTCGCCCTGGGCGGTGCCGCCGGGGGCGGCTATGCCGCTGGGCAGGTCGATGGCCGAAGATTCGTTCAGGTCCACCTTGTCCTTCAGCTCCAGCACAATGCGCTGGGCCAGCTTGGGGCCAACGCCCTGGGCCTTGGTGATGGCCTTAACGTCGCCGCTGACCACATACAGGTTAAACTTGGCGGGGGGAATATCCGAAAGGATGGCCAAAGCCACCTTGGGACCGACCCCCGAAACCGAGATAAGACGCTTGAAGCAGACCAGTTCTTCCTGGTCGCCAAAGGCAAACAGTTCCATGGCGTCTTCGCGCACAGCCAGATGGGTAAACACCTGCACCTGCTCGCCAATTTGAGGAAGCTGCTGCACGGTGAACACCGAGGCGGCACAGCGGAAGCCTACCCCGCCGCATTCCACCACAATGCTGTTGGGTTCCTTCAAAATCAGTTTTCCCGAAAGACTGTAAATCATGGCGTTACCTCAAATTCTTGATGCCCAAACGGGTGAAGGCCGAGCTGCCGGTGTGGGCGTGGCAGATGGCCATGGCCAAACCGTCGGCGGCGTCGTCGGGCTTGGGGATGGCCTGCAGTCCCAGCAGGCGGCGGGTCATTTCCATCACCTGCTGTTTGGTTGCCTTGCCATAGCCCACCACGGCCTGCTTTACCTGCATGGGGGTATACTCAAAGATGGGAATATTGTGGCGGGCGGCGCAAAGCAGGATGACCCCGCGGGCCTCAGCCACAGCGATGCCGGTGGTTTTGTTGTTGGTAAAAAACAACTGCTCGATGGCCAAAGCCTCGGGCTGGAATTTTTCAAACAACTCCTCCACACCGGTGTAGATCATATCCAGCCGTTGGGGAAAATCCATTCCGGCAGGGGTAGTAACCGCCCCGTAATCCAAACAGGCAAAGCGGCTGCCGCGGTATTCCACGGCTCCCCAGCCAACGATGGCATAACCGGGGTCTATGCCAAGTATTCGCATTGCCATCGCCTTCCTTTCAGCAGGGTATAGCTACCGACAGTAAATCCAATTTATTATAGCACAAAAGCCTTGGGGGGACAATATAAATTGGGGCGAAAGCACATGATTACTCATGCTTTATCATAGACTATAATTTGATATTGAGTGTGACAAAAATATGGAAAAAAAGTGAACAGCCCCTTGCTTTTTTATATTGGGCGTGCTATAATGTCATTCGTTCACTGCAACACAACCGAATAGGGACGATTAGCTCAGCTGGAAGAGCATCTGCTTGACGTGCAGAGGGTCAGCGGTTCAAGTCCGTTATCGTCCACCAAAGCGCTCCTGTCGAAAGATGGGAGCGTTTTTTATGTCAAGCAAAAACTTGCTTGCAGTGGATCGGGTCAGCGGTTGGGGTCCGTTATCGTCCACCAAAGCGCTCCTGTCGAAAGACGGGGGCGTTTTTTGATGCAAGTTTTTGATGCAAAAAGAAAAGCCTCATCGAAAGATGAGGCTTTCTGTATCTGTTTTGGGGTTAGTCCAGGATGGCGGGGTCTTTGGTGGTACTTTCCTCAGTGGAAGCAGGTTCTTCGGGTTGGGCGGCTTCCAGCCTTTCGGCCTTGGCGTTGCTGCGGCGGTTCAGGGCGTTTATCAGGGGACGGATGATAAGGACGCACAGCACAACGGCAACGGCGGCTTCGGCCAGGCCGTTGGTGGCAACAATGCCCATGATGTAGGTGCCCAGCACCTCAAAGGCGACATTGATGGCCTGGGCGTACTGTTTGCCGAACATCACATAGATGCCGCCAAGAACCAGAGCGGTGTTGGTAAGGCTGCCCAGCAGGGCGGCAGAGCCGCAGGCAACAAAGCCCTTTTTGTCAAAGTGGCTGACCAGCTTGTAAACGACCCCGGCAACTACGCCGATCATCATGCGGGGCAGCAGCGCGATCAGCAAAGCGCGCAGGTCGCCCGAGTCGGTGCCGGGCATGGGGATGAAGGGCGAAAAAACAAAGGAAGTAAGACTGGGTTCGATGGTGTTTTTGATGATACTGGTGATGCCCATGGTAAGCCCCAACACTGCACCGGCCTTAGGCCCAAGCAGAATGGCGCCGATGATGACCGGTATGTGGACCGTAGTGGCCTTGATGACCACCAGGGGAATATAGCCCAAAATGGGGATGAAGGAAACAGCCACCACCAATGCGATCATCAGCGCAAGCTGCACCATGTACGAGGTGTTTTTTGTGCCTTTTGCGGGATTTTTTGCCATAACAGTCCCTCCTTGTTTTTGTTGACCAACAGAGTTACAGTTTATGTTCATTATAGAACAGACCCGGGGTGGTTGCAAGGGCGATGAAAGTAAAATATTCCTGCCAATTTTACATAAATTTAGGAAGATATGCCATGCAATATAATCGGGATTCCATTAAAAACGGCCTCCATGCTTTGCGCATGGAAGCCGTTTTTTATAGCTCGTTAAGGTCGGCGGCGGGAATGTCGTTTTCCAGGTTATCCCGGGCCAGGTCGGTGTCAATGGTGGAGTAAACCTCCGAGGGGATGGGCGGCCCAGCTCGTTTTTGGCGGGCTTGCCGATTTCCGGAACAGGGGGAACGGGATTTTTGGGTTTGGTATGGGTCCGTTCGGGGCGGCTCATTCCTTTTTTGGCCATGTTTTCAGCTCCTTTCCCTATGCCAGTATCCCCTCTTCTTCGCGAGTTATCCCCGCAAAACGCCCACCACCACCCAGCGGGTGTCGCCGCCGCTTTGGGTGCAGGTGGAAAGGGTAAGCACACGGTCCCGGGCTGTGGGCTGGATGCCGGTGTCTATTGCCGAAGATGCCAGACAGAACTCCAAAAAGTTTTGTTTGAGGGCTGCGTCGGTGATGTCCAGTCCATAGACGATGTCTGTGACCGAGGCCTCAAAGGCGGCAAACACATCGTATTGCAGGGTGCCTTCCTCCAGGGTGACACAGATGCTGGGATGCTGCTGCCAATATTCGGCACTGCTGTAATTTTGCAGGCTGCCGAACATGGAGCCGTCCTCCATGCGGTGGCCGTAAACGATGGCGTTGAAGGAGCTGAAATCGGCGGGACATTGGCATTCCAGAAAGATGCTGCCCGCCGAGTTGCTGCTTTTATCCCAGGCGTGGCCAAGATAAAAGCTGTTGTTTTGGGTTTGCAGCAGGGGATAGGAGACGGCTGTTCCGGGAATGGAGATCCAGCCGATGACATCGCTGTTTTTGGCCTGCAGCGCTGCAAGGTCGATGGTGGGCGGCGGAACTTCTTCCGGCGAGGAAATCATTGCTGCCTGTGATGTTTCGCCCACCTGGGCCATCTGCCGCGCCTGGCGGTAGATGAGGGCGGCTTGCTGTTTGTCGCTGTGGTTTGCCGCCAGGCCGATGACCCCTGCCATCAGGCAGAGGATCAGCGTCGATTTTAGGGTGGAGAGAAGTTTTTCTTTCATGGCATCAGTGCTGTTCTGCGCGCTTTTTGGCCGGGATCAGCAGCCCCAGACCGCCCAGCAGGGTCAGCACCGCCCAAAGGGAAAGGCTGTCGCCGGTTTTGGGGACCTCAGCCAGAGTGGGGGTCGGCTTGGACTGTTCATCGGGCGTTGTTGTGGGCGTATAGGTTGGGGTATTGTTGCTGCTCCACTGGCTGCGCCAAATGCGCTGGGTGGAAACAACGGCATCGGTCACATCAAACCGCAGGGTGACATCCATGTTCAGATCCACCGCTTTGTTCCCTTCGGCCAGGCCGACAAAGGTTTGAGACTGGCTTTCGTTGCGCACCTCGGAGGTGTAGAGATAGACCCCTTGCTCCAGGTACTGTACACCGGTCATTTCCAGGTTGAAGTTGACATCGCTGTTTTCGGCCAAAGAAAGATTTTGGATGGTGTATTCCCGCTGGCCGGGCAGGATATTTTGGGTGGCCACCACCCGGCCATCCTGCACCACCTGTACGGTCAGACTGTCCTTTTCGCCGGGAGTGACCACCAGCGTGAAGCAAAGTTCGGCGGCATAAAGATCATTGGTGTTGCCCTGGGATCCATCCAGGCGTTCTTTGATGGTCAGGGCCATGCTTTCGATAAACTTTTCTTCGGTGATGATCTGGGTGGTGTTCCCGGCGGGCTGGGAAAGGCTGGAAAGATAGCCTGCCGCGGCATTGATGCGCGCCCAGGCCTCGGCGTCGCCCTCCTCCTCGCTCCAGCCATAGTTTCCGTTAAAGTTGGAGGCTTCCAGTTCCAGCGCAGCGTCGGGAGAAACGCGGTGACCGTACTGCCAGATGGCCATTTGGGTGGCGGCCTGGGCTTCCCCCTCGGTCATTTGGTCAAAGTCGTATCCTTCCAGCAGGGCTTTGGCGGCGGCATCGCCGTTTTGCTGGGCGTCTTTCATCAAAGCAACAAAGGATTCCAAACTGCCGGTTTGGCCGGCAGCGGTACCCCAATAGCCGTTGCAGGCAATGGCCCGGATGTGGTCGGCGGCGGAGGGATCGGTGTAGTATCCGGCGTTTTCCAGGTTGTCGATGCGGTACCACCAGCCTTCCTTTACCCCGGTGCACAGGTCGGCACAATAGGTGGTGTGGTCAGGACCATCCGGATTGTTGGTGTCGGTCAGCAAAAACTGTGTGATGTCGGCCTCTTCGGTTGTGGTGGAGGAGTCCTGGGCTTCGGGGTCAAAGGTGGTGGTATGGTGGTAGGCCCCGTAGTGGCTGTCCTGTCCCCAGCCGGTATAGCGGAAGTCATAGCCGTTGGGCCCGGTGGAGTCATTCTGGCCAAAGCGGTCGGGGCGCGGCCCGGTGATGTCCTGCTCGGTTCCGGTCCATTCCGGCAGGATGGGGGCCAGCTCGGTTTGGGCATTGGTTTGGCCGCTGCCTACGGTAATGTTCTGTTTCCCGGTGTTGGCAGTTGCCTGGCGCTGCTGCTCCACCGTTGTGGTGATTTGGTCATAGTTGCTGGGGTCATCCTTTTGCAGTTTTCCGGTCGTGCTGTCCTTCAGTTCCGAGGTGGCTGAGGTTTGCCTGCCCTCCTCCAAAGGCAGGGATAGGTCAGGCATCTCCTCCCAGGTGGAATTTTCACTTCCCTGGGTAAAGCCCTCCTTGGAAAGGACGGTTCCGCTTTGGGTGGTCACAGTTGTGGAGGAAACGGTCTGGTCGTAGGTCGTGCCAAACCCTTCGCTGTCCTTGTCCGACCATTGGGTCCGTGTGGTTTCGGTGGAAACCTGATTGCCCGACGGGTCGGTGGAAGGTGTGACGGTGATGGTCACTTTGGGGTCGGTTTGGCTGGTTCCGCCGCCGGTTATGACAGGTTCGGCGGCTACGGCGTTCAGGGTCAGGGCGGTACACAGTACCAGAGAAAGCGTAAGGCTTAGAATTGCTTTCACAGTTTGTTTCATGGCGTTCACCCCCATTTCAGTTTATGCAAAATGGGATGGTTTTTGTGCCGAAACAGGGAGGAACAGAAAAAGACCCGCATTTCTTACAAAGGAAGAAACGAGGGCCTTTTCCTATTTGGATAAAAATCAAGGGGTGTGAGCTTTTGGCGCCCGGGGGTCGTCGGTGCGTTCCAACAGGTAATCCACCGAGGTGTCAAACAAATCGGCCAAACTGATGAGGATATCGGACGGAATGTCGCGGTATCCCTGCTCGTACCGGTTGTACTGGGGCTGCTTCATATTTAGTATTTGGGCAATTTGCCGCTGGGTCAGGTCGTGGTCTTCGCGCATTTCTCTGATACGTTTATAGTACGCCATGCCTTCCTCCGATATCCATTTGATTATCTTGACAATACTATGAATATGGGATAAAATGACATGTAGATAACTATTTGGTTATCAAAATGCTTGAAAAAGAGAAAACTGTCCACTTCAGCCCTGTGTCAAGGGCTGCGGCATATTCCCAAAATGGAGGAGATATTATGAAAAATCATCTTTCTAAAATCGTTATGGCACTGCTGATCGTTATGACCCTGTTGCTGCTTGCTGGCTGCGGCGGAACGGCCGAGGCAGAACCCCAAACTCCGGAAGCCGAAGTTCCCTCGGAGGAAATTGTGACAGACCAGCCCGAAGAACCCGCGCCGGAAGAGAAGGACAACCCCAAATATCCTGTGATCGAGCTGGTGGATATTGGTGCCATCACATTGGAAAGTGAGCAGAATGATGTGCTGAAGGTATCCTATCCTGCCGGAGAATGGACCCACTTGGAAGGCGTCGATCCCCTTTCCCTGGCCTACACCGAAACATTGGGCACCAACAATGCCATGAACGTCAATGCCCAGCTTACCGCCGAATATCCCGGCACCCTTTCCGAGGTGGACCTGGAGGGGCTGAGAGGTTCGTTTGAGCAGTTTGAGGGATATATCAATTTCAATGTATTTGAATTGAGAATGTTCAACGGCGCACCGGCAATTTATACCGAAAGCGTGATGAAATACACCGATGAATACATTGATCTGATGTTGGAGACCGGCGCCATCACCCAGCAGTTTTTGGACGAAAACGGCGGCCGGGAAGTGCTGCTTAACATTCCTGAAACCGCCCAGATCTACTTTTACACCGTGAAGGACGGCAACCTCTACACCTACATTGGTACCTACTATAACGAAGAACAAAAACAGATCGTTATGGACACGATCAATATTATGGCGCAAACCACCGAAGCGGTATGATTACATAAAAAACCCGGTACGAACAGTACCGGGTTTTTTGTCAGCAGTTTTCAGCAATTTTGTAGAGAAGGGCTTCGGTGTCGCACCAGCCCAGGCAGGGGTCGGTAATGGACTTGCCGTAAACATGGGTGGTGCCGATGTCCTGGCGGCCTTCTTCCAGATAGCTTTCGATCATAACGCCCTTGACCAGCTTTTTGACATCGGGGTTATGGTTGCGGCTGTGCAGCACCTCGCTTACGATGCGGATCTGCTCCTTGAACTTTTTGGCCGAGTTGGAGTGGTTGACGTCCACCACAACGGCGGGGTTTTTGAGGGGCAGCTTGAGGTACATGTCCATCAGGCGCACCAGGTCCTCGTAGTGATAGTTGGGGATGTTGGTGCCGTAGCGGTCAACACCGCCGCGCAGGATGACGTGGGCCAGGTCGTTGCCGCTGGTGGTGACGTCACAGCCGCGGTAGATGTAGTTGTGGGACATCTGAGCGGCTATGACCGAGTTGAGCATAACGGCAAAGTCGCCGCTGGTGGGGTTCTTCATGCCAACGGGAATATCCATGCCGCTGGCGGTCAGGCGGTGCTGCTGGTTTTCCACCGAACGTGCGCCCACCGCTTCGTAGGAAAGCAGGTCGTCCAGATAGCTGCGGTTTTCGGGATAAAGCATTTCATCGGCAGCGGTAAGGCCGCTTTCGGCAATGACGCGCAGGTGCATTTTGCGTATGGCGATGATGCCCGCATACAGGTCGGGGGCCTGGTCGGGATCGGGCTGGTGGAGCATACCCTTGTAGCCCTCGCCAGTGGTGCGGGGTTTATTGGTATAGATGCGGGGGATGATAATGAGACGGTCCTTGACCTTTTCGTTTACTTCGGCCAGGCGGGAAACATATTCGCAGACCGCCTCTTCGTTGTCGGCCGAGCAGGGCCCGACCAGAACAATAAATTTATCTGATTTGCCGGTAAAGACATCGCGGATCTGGGCATCACGGGTCTTTTTCAGGGCGATCATTTCTTCAGAAAGAGGGAACTCCTGCTTCATCATGGAAGGATGGGGGAGTTCTTTGTTCAGCACGACAGACATGATGGATTCCTCCGGTTTCGCAAAGAATTAACGCTGATTTTATTGTACATCAATCTTTTTGATATGGGAATAGTAATTTAGACGTTTAAAGCGTAAAATTATTAATTTTTTTTGTGAAACCTTTCCTCGGTTGACTCGCTTGTCCGGCAGAGGTAAAATAATACTAGAAGACGCGGCATTTTGGGTGGCCGCGTTGATTTTTTGATTTACAGAAAGGAGAGAGGTTGGTCGATGGAAAACAGCAAGGAATTCCTTGGCACCGAGCCGGTGGGCAAACTGCTGTTTAAACTGGCCGTTCCCACCTTAACAGCCCAACTGATCAACATGCTCTACAACATTGTTGACCGCATCTACATCGGCCACATTCCCGTAGAGGGCAGCCTGGCTCTTACCGGTGTGGGGGTGTGCATGCCCATCATTATGATCGTTTCGGCCTTTGCGGCGCTGGTCAGCTATGGCGGTGCGCCCCGGGCTTCCATCGCCATGGGCAAAAAGGACTATGACACCGCCGAAAAGATCCTGGGCGGATGCTGCTGTCTGCAGGTGTTTATTTCGGTGGTGCTCACCGCCGTGCTGCTTATCTGGAACCGGGATTTTCTGCTGGCCTTTGGCGCCAGCCCCAACACCATTGAATATGCCGTAAGCTATATGAACATCTACGCCGTGGGCACCCTGTTCGTACAGCTTACTTTGGGGATGAATGCCTTTATCAGCGCCCAGGGCTTTACCAATGTTGCCATGAAGTCGGTGATCATCGGCGCTGTTTGTAATTTTATCCTTGACCCGGTGTTTATTTTCCTGTTCCACATGGGAGTAAGCGGTGCGGCCCTGGCCACCATCCTTTCCCAGGCGGTTTCCTGCATGTGGGTGCTCCGTTTTTTGCGGGGCAAAAAGACCCTTCTTCGGCTGAAAAAGGAGACCCTCCGTATTATCCCCAACATCGTTTTCCCCTGCGTGGCACTGGGCCTGTCCGGTTTTATCATGCAGGCCAGCGAAAGTGTGGTTTCGGTCTGCTTCAATTCCTCGCTGCTGGAATACGGCGGCGACATCGCCGTTGGGGCCATGACCATCCTGACCAGTGTGATGCAGTTTGCCATGCTGCCCATGCAGGGGGTTGCCCAGGGGGCACAGCCCATCTGCAGCTATAATTACGGCGCCGGCAACGCCGACCGTGTGCGCCAAATTTTTCGTCTGCTGCTCAAGTGCTGCCTGACCTATTCGGTTGTGCTATGGCTGGCGGTGATGCTGGTGCCCCAGGTGTTTGTGGGCATTTTTACCCCCGACACGGCACTGATCGAATATGCCTCCCGGGCGCTGCGCATCTATTACGGCGGCATGGTCATCTTTGGCATCCAGATCGCCTGCCAGATGACCTTTACCTCGTTGGGCAAGGCCCTCAGTTCCATCATCGTGGCGGTGGTGCGCAAGTTTGTTTTGCTCATTCCGCTTATCTACATCATACCCGCCCTGGTAGAGGACAAAACCACCGCAGTTTATATGGCTGAACCGGTGGCCGATCTGCTTGCGGTCACTTTCACCACCATTTTGTTCTACTTCCAGTTCAAAAAAGCCATGGCTGAACTGGAAAACAGAAGTAATATGGGGCCGGAGCTGGCCTGAGATAAAAAAGGAACTGCCGGTAGGCAGTTCCTTTTTTGATCCTTCGGGGTTCAAGTCCCAAAAGCAAAAAACAGAGAAACCAACCTAAAGGTCGATTTCTCTGTTTTGGTGCCGGCGGTGGGACTTGAACCCACACGATGTCGCCACCAACGGATTTTGAGTCCGCCTCGTCTGCCATTCCGACACGCCGGCATTCT